>JASFUW010000034.1:0-21263 GCA_050050135.1 Phycisphaerae bacterium | reverse complement strand
ACTGCGTGGTCGGCCCGTAGATGATGACTTCCGCCCTGTCGAGGACGGTCGAATCCGCTGTAATCGGCAGAGCCAGTGGATCGTTCGCCGAGTCGTACATCTTGAACTGGATCATCGGCGTATCACCGGCCTGGAAGTAGGTCCCACCACCACCGGTCATGCCTGACACAGTCAGGATGTCGAAGCCGAGTCCCGTACCCTCGGTGTCCAGCTCGACGGGGTGGCGGTGCATGTCGTAGACCGCCTGGTCCTCACCCGCACCGTGACAACCCGAACAAAGCGAGTCGTTGGGCAGGGTGTGGTCAGCCGTGCCGCCACCGGGCCAGATACGATACGCCGGATCGCTGAGCTCGGTTTCCAGCAGCAGCCCATCGTCGACCGACGGGTTGGACTCATCCAGAATGGTTCCGGTGGTGAAATCGAGGTCGTCGTGGCAGCCGGTGCAGACGCGACGGCCGATTGCGCCGTTGGTGTAGATGTCCGCGCCCTGAGCGGCACCACCATGGCACGCCTCGCAGTCCATGACGCCCATCGGAATGATCGGGAAGCCAACCTCCGAGAAGTCGTGGACGCTCTCGCGGTAGCCGATGATCTCGTATCGATACGGATCGGCACTGTTCTCGGTTGCACCGATACTCGCTAACCCATGTCCTTGGTGGAGCATGTGGATCATCGGGCCCAATTCGATCGATACGCCCGGTGTCGTCGCCGGGTCGGTGATCAGGTCCTCTGCACCCGCGGTATGGCAGATCGCACAGCCCTTCACCGTCTTCCGGTTGCTGCCGTGCAGTTGCAGGTCATTGTGGCAGGCGTTGCAGGCGGCCTGCGTGACGAACTCTCGCGGGGCAAGAGGCAGCGGAGCGACCCCGTCGTTGTCCACCACGAAGTCCATGGTGTCATCGCCGGTCGTCCGGACGCTGCCGAAGGTCTGTCGCGACTCGATCAGTACGGTATACGTGCCGTCCAACAGCGGCAGGCCTGTCAGCTCGTCATCGGTGAAAGCCGGCGAGTCGTTCTCCGGCGCGAGGTACACGCCCGGAAGCACACCACTGAAGGTGATAGACATGTCAACGTTTTGGACGAATCCAGCCGTCTCGCCATCGATCACGCGCTGGTAGTTCTCTGTCGGACCGGACACATACAACTGTAGTCGATTCAAGTCACCGATCGGAATCGGCGTTCCGGTGTCGTCCTCGATGGTCATGTCCACCGTAAACGCACCGCCCGGCTGCACCGCGACACCACCGTTCACGTCGGTGATTGTCACCACGGTGTCCGGGAAGTCCTTCTCCTCCGGAAGCACGCTCATCGCCAAGGCACCCATCTGCTCCACGGTCAGTGGGGTGGCGTACATCATCTGAGCCAGGTCCGGACCGGTCTTCAGATAGTTCCAGACATCGCCTATCGGGTCATAGTCTACGAAGTCCAACTGCAGTGCCGTCCAGAAGTTCTCGGGAACCGGGATAACACCTGTCGGACCATCGAGCGTCTTGGCGACATCATCCCACGTCGCAACCGTGATGGCACCGGTGTCGTTAAACTCCGTAATGGCTGCGTTGCCGTGGCAGCTATCGCAGTCCACGTCGCGCACCACCGAGTGCGAGGTATATGGGGCGATCACGTAGAACGACTGGCCGTCGAACACCGCCGACTGGAAGGAAGCCGTGTGAATCTTGCCGTCCTTCTCACGGTTCACCAAGAGCTTAAAGCCGCTGCGCGGCGGCGGTCCCACGAACTTCTTCACATGATCATTGATCATGCTCTCCATATGGCAGTTGTAGCAGGAGATCACCGAACTGGTGTGGCACGCCGTGCAGTGCACGGTGTCCATGTGGATCGCGTGACCCTCGTTGGAGCCCATTATGTCTTCCTCGGGGTGGCAGGTTTCGCAGTTGGCATCGATCGCACCCGGCTCGAGCTGCGAGGCATACTCGTTGCCGTCGCCGTGAACATCGCCAATGCTGTGGCAATCCATGCAGCCCATGCCGGCGTCACGGTGGACGTCGGGCAAGCCCAACCCGCCAGACTCGGCACCCTGCCGCGAGTGGCAGCCGTAACATACCGAATCCCCCACGGGATCGGCCGATGGATTGACCGGATCCACGTGGCAATCACGGCACGAGGGCACGTATGTCACCGGATCGACAGGTGTGCCGTCCGCGTAGTTCGGTGCGTGGCATCCGGTACAACCCATGGTGTCCGGCGAGTGACCGGGCATCAGAAGCTCCATGCCACCGTTTTCTGCCGCGAAGAACGTTCGCTTACCCTGCCGCGTGTTATGCAACGCCTGCGGGAACATCTGAGGCACCTCGAGTCCCAGTGTCGTCTCGCACCAGGCAAGCATCGCGCGGATCCAATCCGGGTTGTGCGCTCCGAGGCTGGCATCACCCTCGACGAACTTGACGATGAAACGGACCTGCTTGACCTCATCGGTGATGTCGTCCTGACCACCCGGACCCTCAGGAGGCCCGCCGCAGCACGAGTATTCCCAGACGGACGGATCACCGAGAGCCGCCTCGATCGTCGAAATTCGCGCCGTGATCTCACCTTGCAGTGCGAGTGCCAGAGACTCGGCATCCAGCGCGGTGTCGTGGCAATCCACGCAAGCCTCGTAATTGATGTGCCACGTGTGGCCGGTGATCGCTTCAACCTCCGGCGGGCCGTCCTCATGCGGCGCCGTGTACATGTGGCACTGCGTGCACTGATCGACGACCACCGCATGGTCCGAGGTGATCGGCGGGACCAGCGGGTCGTTCTCCTCGCCCTCGGGCATGGGCAGCTCACCGAGCAGGACGTTCACCTGCTGGCTGTGGTGCGGGCCGCGGCTGGTCGCGGTCCATTCGCGACCGCGGCTGTGGTGGCAGCGACCACACAGGTTGTAGCGATCGGGGTTGGTGACGTCGTCGACGTCGTTCGACGGAACCGTGTTCACCACCTCCGGATAGAGCAACTGCGAGTCACGCTCACCGGAGGGATCGGGCACCGCGTCGTTGCCGGTCTGCATGTGCGAGTCGTGGCAGGCCACGCACTCGACATCCAATAGCTCGCCGTCCTGCTCACCAAGCGGAGCGTGGCAGACGAAGCACGACGGAATACCGTGCGAATTTTCCGCGGTGTCGGAGTGCGGCGACTCCTCCCACTCGGGGAAGGTCGGGTGATGGCTGCCGGTATGGCAACCGCCGCACAGCTCAGCCGACTTGTCGATCGTGATGTTCTCAGCTGTAGCCAGGTTCACGTGGTCGGCACCCGAACCGTGGCAGTTCTCGCACTGGACACCGGCGAGTTCCGGCGTCGCGAGAATGTCGACGAACCCGGTCGGATCACCAAAGCCAACCGTGTGGCACGGCAGGCAGGCCGGATTCTCATGCGGCATGAAGAATGGCGGCGCAGCCGCCGCTTCCAGATTATCCCAGGCGTCACGGTGGAGCGTGTCCATCCAGTCCGCATGTGTATCCGGGTGGCAGATTTGGCAGGTGTCCGCGCCGACCCATGTACCCGAGCCAAGCCCGAGACTGAGACCCGGTTCGAACCCGTTCTCGTGCTTATGGCAATCGGTGCAAGCGGGCATGTTCTGGTCATGAACCGGCGTCAGGGCCAGGAAGTCCGGCGAAACCACCGGATTCAGCGGATCGGAGTCGTCAAAGTATGGGTGGCAGACATCGCAGAAACCGAACTCGCCGGCATCGGGATCGACGAAACCGCCGTCACCCACGCCGACCGTATCGTCGGTGAAGCCGACGGCGACCATTCCGCCGTTGTACCAGCTAAACATCGATTCTTTGGTCAGGTAGGCGTTGTCACCGTCGGCGTGGACGTCGTGGCAGTCGGTGCAGTATTCGGGTCCGTGCTCGAGGCCGATGGCGTGGTCGATGACGTTGCCCTCGCCGCGGTGGCACTGCTTGCACAGGGCCGCGTTGGGCCGCGGGTCTCGGAGGTAGCCGCCGTCGCCGACGTCGTGCGGATCGTGGCAGGTACCGCACCGAATCTTGCCCTCGTCGAGGTGTAGCCCGATCTCGTAGGCGCTGGCGGGATCAGGACCGGTGACCGCACCGCTGTCCGCCATCACGCCGCGCGGATGGTCGTTGCCCGCCACGCCGGTCGTGAACTCGCCCGCGACGATGTCGCCCATCGCGATCCCCGACGACGCGTGGCAGGACATGCAGAGGTTTTCCTGACCCCAGTCCGTCAACATGCCGCCGGGCGCCGCGTCCATATCGTGGCAACGACCGCAGATCACCGGCGCGCCGGGGATCATGTGCGGAGGCGCGATGTGGATCGGATCGTCCAGCTTGAGGATGTCGTCGACCGTGCCCGCGCCAAAGTCCCCGACCGCGATCTCGAGGTCGACGAGATCGACCCGGCGGTCGTTGTTCAGGTCGTAGCTGCGCGAGTAGGTTCCGTCGTCGATGGCCCTCGCAATGTCGACGGGATTATCGGGAGCGGTTTGGCGTCTGATGGTCTTGCCTTCGGGAGTCTCGGGTGTGCGGATGACTTCGTCGGTCCATTTCAGCGTCGAGCAGGCAACCGAGTAGGTGTTCAGTGCGCTGGCTCCGGTGCTTACGACGTACATCCCACCGCCGTCAATTGCGACGTCGATCGGCACCTCGAGATCGCCCGGGTCGACACCGAAGTCAAGCACGGGCACGAAGCTCGGATCGAGCTCTTGTCCAAGCGAACTGAACACGCGGACCGTGCCCATCAACGCGTCGGATACGTAGACGTTGCTGCAATCGTCGACCGCGATGCCCTCCGAGCGGGCAAACCAGGCGACGGTCTCGCTCGCGAAGAGGGTCTTGTAGCCGAACTTGTACTGCACGAGTCCGGCCGCATCGAAGACCTGCACGCGGAAGTTATCCGTGTCAGCCACCAGAACGTGGTCTAATGCAGCATCGATGGCGACAGCTTGTGGCGTCCGGAACTCGCCCAGCCCGGAACCCTCGGCACCCCATGCCCGCGCCAGCGTGTCGGTGAACCCGCTGAACACCAAAACTTGGTGCCCGCCGCTGTCCACGACATACACCTCGCCCGTATTGGGGTGAACGGCGATGTCGTTGGGCGCGACCATAGTCATCGGCGTCGGATCGAGCGTCCCCTGTAACGCAAAAGCGGCATCGTAGATGCCGACTGCTCCGTCCATTCGGGACACGTAGATCTTTCCGTTGGACGGATGGATCGCGATGCCGACCGGCGCTTCGGGGATCGAATAGGTCGCGGATACGATGCCCCCGCTCACCTCGTGGACGGCGCTCTCGCCCAGGTCAGTGACGTAGACGACACCTCCCGCGGATGCAACGCGACCGGGGAAGGTCATGCCGCCGACCGTGCCGTCGAAGTTGACAGTGGGCACTTGGCCTAGCGACGTGGCCGTTATCGCTACCAAACATGCTGCAATCATTGTCTGACTCCTCTCCAAACGTTGAGCCACTCAGTGCGTGCGACGCCAAACGCAGCACAGAGACAAGGGTCTATGGGGATAGACTTCCCACCACCTGAAAGTGGGCAATGGTCGTGCCACCCCCAAGAGGGGGGGGCGCGGTGGTTACCCGACACCTCTGGTGAAGGTCGTAAATCTTTGTGTTGCAAGGAGTTATGCGGGAAATCGGGGCCGGAAGGCGCAGTCTGTACCTCGCACCCGGGGACCTTGCCGGCTCCCGGTTCCGAGAATGACAATCTCGATTCTCTTGTTCGTGGGAATCCGGATATGGGCGGCGCTGTGCCCTCTCAGCGTATTTGGAGAGGGCATGCTGGCGACGTGTACCGTGAACCTGGGGACGGTGGGCGGCGGACCGATCGCGAATCACCGCCGCATGGCGGAGGCCGCACGATCTGTAACTCGGATCGGTTCGCTACGGGCCGGTGAAGTACCCGGCGAAACGGAAGTAGTCGAAATAATCGACGTCGTCGTCGTGGTCGAAGTCGAAGTCCTCGCAGCCGGACGGACCGGCGGCACCGGGGTCGCCCATGCAGTCGAGAAACGCCAGGTAATCGGCGTCATCCACGTCGCCGTCGCGGTCGTAATCGCCGGGCGCTGCGGGCGGCTCGCTGACCGTGATATACGGCTTGGTTTCGGGTTCCGCGTCGAGCGCGTCGATGAACGCCTGGCTGTTCGGGTCGAACGTAAACGGGTTCACCTGGAATCGAAATGCCACCTTGTCGTCACCACTCGTCAGCGCATCGTTGACCACCGCGCTCACGTCGAAGGTATAGTCGGCCGGATCCTGATAGGGAATGATCGTGGCTGTTCCTTGCAGCAGAGCCGGGCCCGCATCAAAGTCGGACAGTCGCTCCTGCAGGTCGGCGGGATAGGCGTAGACGTGGATGACCACGTCGGGGAACGGATAAATTCGCGCTCCCCGGATCGTCGCGGACAGAATGGCCTCGACCGGCGGCTCGAGGCTGACGCCGCCGAGGTTGTACTCCCAGACGACGCGATGTTCCAACGTGTCACGAGATAGCGTAATCGAACCCTCGAAGCTCGACTCGTTGAAGTACCAGTCCGCCTGGTCCGGCCCTCCCCCGAACGGTCCGTATATACCGCCATCTGCAATGGTTCCGTCCTTCGTGGGTCGAATGACCTGGCCGTGCGCGATGGCTCCAACAACCATCAGGGCTGCAAATGCCACCACTTTCGTCCGCCTCATCGTGACCATGCACCTCACCTCCGTGTCCTTCCCGTAAGTCTATCGGTGGGAAAACTCCGGGTGACTGCGACCGCGGCCATGCTTATCGGGTTCTGCCGCGAAGGATGTTGGGCGGACGCCACCGCCAAGGTCACCAAGGTTGGAACTTCCCCGGACGCCCCCGCTCAACGCGCGGAGGCGCCCCCACGTACCGCGCAATCCTAGGGCGCGCCGTCGGGTCAATCCACCCGCAGCACGCAGGCCCCGTCTCCCCCGGGAATTATTGCCCGATGCGTGCAGAGCAATCGGCGCGCCGCGCGCACCTTCGTTCATCCACAGCCGAGCGCATTAACGTCCGGTCACGGTCCCGTGTAACGGTGTGGGGCCCCCGGTGTTCGGGTGTGGCGCGGTCCGCCCGGGTTCAGCGGTTTTGTTATCGCCCGTCAGTCCGGACCCATCCGCGGCCGCAGGAGGCACTGCCGGGCAGCCGTCCGGTGGACCGCACGCCGCCTGGTCATCCGAGTTGTAGAGTTCGACGACCCCCGACGCACCTCCGGAACCACCGAGCTGAATCCAGTACGTCTGGTTCGCGTCCGAGCACCAGCTTACGGTCGAACGCACGCCGGACAGGCCGCAGGAGGCGTCATCGTCGCTGGACGTCACGCAGACCGGCGTGTCGCACCCGTCGCAGAAGACCTGCATGACCGTGTCGAACGTCGTGCCCGCCGAGCAGGTCGTCGCCGTAAGCGTGTTGCCCGTTCCCGCCACGGAATACCAGAGCGTCTGCGTCGGCTCGGCCGACCCGCAGAACGGCTTGTTGTCCTCGTCCGCCAAGGTCGTGTCACCGAGGACGGTCACGTCGAAGGTCGTCGGGTCCAATGTCAAGGGGAGCGGATCGCTACAGTGATTGTTCGAAGGACAAAGGGTGTCATGCCGTGGTCCGGAGCCCCAGTCGTTGTTTTGCCACGCCTGGCCGTGTCCATGGCAGGACTGACACCCGGTGCAGAAGGCGTGGAAGTCGTACGCCCCCTGCCAGTCGCCGTGGCAGGTGACGCACAGGCTCCCCCAACTGAGGTCGATGCCGTCTATGGTCACCACGACCTCCGCGGGCGTACCGGTCGTGTCCCACGGCGGTCCTGACCATTGAGCACCGGGTCGGACACCATCGTCGATGTAGGGCGTGCCGTCGACGAAGTCCCTGATGGCGTAGGGGTTTCCGGCTGTGTTCGTGGGGCTGTAGGAGCCGTGGGCGTCATGACATGCAAGGCATTCGACCTCAGCCCCCGGCGCGCCGGAGTAACCGGCCCACCCCCGCTTCGAGTCCAACCCGTGAGCCGCGTGCGTCCAGCTATACTGGACCCACCAGGGCTCCCAGTAATAATCACAATTGTCCAATCCTCTCAGGGGCACGGTCGGTCCGACCACGCCCGAAGGAAACCCCGGATCGGCCGGCCCGAAGCCACCCCAGTGGCACTCGAGGCAGAACGCGTTCATCGACCCGGTCCACGGTGCAGGTGCCGCGCCGGAGAAGGGGTCCACCACGGGCTGCGTCGAGCCCGAGGTGTGGGCCCCGTGACAGCTCAAGCACTCGAGCTTCGCACCGCTGAACGCCTGATCCGCGTCACTGATGTCGTGGTGGCTGTTCACCTGACGCAGCGTTCCCTCCTCGCCGAAGCAGGTGTCGCCGTACCATTCGTCCCATTGGAGCGTGCCCTGGAACCTGCTTGCTACGTCCGGCGCGGGTTCGCCGGTGCCGAACGGGTCCATCGGCGATCCGAGCCGCGTCGCGCCGTCAGCGTCGTGACAGCTTGCACAGAAATCCGACAGGTCGGGATCAAACGTCAGGTCCTCCGGATAAACAAACGTGTAGAGTGCCCCGCTGTCCGGGTCGATCAGAACGACGTTGCCGCCCATGTGCGTCGCCTGGTCGTGGCAGACGGTGCAGGCGTCGCTGGTCAGCTCGGTTCCGTAATGGGCGTGGGCGTCACTCTCGGGGAACTCGCCGACGACCGCCCGCCGTCCGCCGGGCGGGCCTGCGCCGGGCGTATCCTGGGCCGAGCTGTGACATCCCACACAATCGCCGCCCGCGGGCATGAACCCGCTCTCGTGCGGGTGGCAACTCGTACATGCGGTTCCGTCCTGGTGCGGGGTCCCGCTGCCGTCATGTGTGTGGTAGTTCGTGGACGTGTGACAGACCTGGCAAATGCCGTCGTTGGCTGCGGGGTCCCCGTCTTCGAAGCTGTTCGGACCGCTCGCCGCGGTGAACACCACGGGCTTGTCCACGCCCAGCGTCAGATTGTGCACCGAGCCGCGGATCAGCGAAAGATTCCGAGCGAAGGGATCATGGGCTGCGTGACACTCGATGCACGTCGGCATCCAGCCCCCGCTCGGCGTATGAATCACGTGCTCCCGGTGGCACAACTGGCAAAGCGCCGTGGCGGCCGCCCGAAGGTACGGCGCAGCGGTTTCGTCGGTGTGCGCGTTATGGCACGTCGCGCACTTGATTTGCCCGTTGTCCAGGTACAGTGCCATTTCACTGTTTGGAGGCGGTCCTTCCGAACCGAATGTCTCGCTCACGGCGTCGACGCCCCACGCGTGGGAGACGCCCAGGTTTGCGGTCGGATGAAAGAGCGCCGCCGGCGCCTGGCTGCCGCCCGTGTGGCACGACAGGCACACGACCGTTTGCCCCGACACCAAGCCGATGTGCCCCCCCGGCTGATCGTCAAAGTCGTGACATCGCTGACAGAGCACGTCGTCCGTCATGTGGGGCGGATCATGACCGGGAATATCCCGCAGGGCCTTGCTCCGCCCGTTGCGAGACAAAAAACGCAGCAACGGGTCGGCCGACCGCAGAACACGGGCCAGGAAAGACACGTTCGTGCCACCATACGCCGTACCAATCGCCTCGGCCGTCGTGCGCTTTGACGGGGCGGCATAACGCTCAACACCACCGCCGGTACTGTTCGCGACCAGTATCCGGCCCGAACCATCAACGGCCACGTCGCACGGCGTATACAACGCTCCAGGGCCGGTCCCGAACTCCACGACCTTACCGAGTTCCCTTCCTGTCGGGTCGAAGACCCGAAGCGTGCTCATGACCGCGTCGGTCAGATAGATGTTTCCCGCGCCGTCGACCGCAACGCCCGTCGGGCGAGCGACCCAGCCCTCGACACCGGTGGCCGCGAACTTGATCCGATAGCCGAACTTGAACAGGAACAACCCTGCGTCGCTGAACACCTGAACACGAAAGTTGTCCTGGTCGGCCACGATAAGCCGGTTATGGAGGGCGTCGACGGCGATCGCGCTGGGATATTTGAATTCCCCGGTCAAACCGCCGCGTGCTCCGAAGCGAGCGGCCAGCGATTCATCGCTCGCGAATCCGTAGATTTGATCGCCTCCGCCGTCAACCACATAGATGCGTCCGCTCGTAGGGTCCACGGTCAGGTCGGTCGGCATCACGAAATCGACCAACGGATCGGTGTCACCCAACAGCCGCAGGAACGTAAACGCGGCATCGTAAACACCGACCTGCCCGTCATCGCGCCGCGAAACGAAGATGCGCCCGTCAGGATGCACGGCCACGCCAATTGGTCCGGCGGGCTCCAACCATGAACCTACGTAACCGCCGCCGTGGTCGAACCGAACGATCGCGTCTGCCTGCGGATCCGTGACCAACAGCTCGGCCGGGGTCACCGCGATCCGAGCCGGACTCTCCAGCCCCTCGGTTAACGTGTCCAGATGTGTTAACGGACCGAGCTGCCCGACCGCAATCGGACCCACGGACAACGTCAGAAGAACAAGCGATGATGACACGGTTCCGATCCTCCTCGCCTTTGCACGCGCAGACCTCAACCCTCCTGCATCCAGGTAGTAGATCCGTAACGATGCACACCGGGGGCCAATGCACGGCGAACCTTATCGGACTCAACGTGTAGCAGGCATTCCGGCGCTCCAACCGCGTCCGCCGTGTGCTCAGCCCGTATGCAGGACCGGCTCATCCTGCGGGACCGGGCTCTGACCTTCCCGCGAGAAGGAACGCCGCGCGCCCGTTTTCTCATCTCCAGGAAGCGGCGGACCTGATCCTGAGGTGAACGGTACCCGCTCCGAAGACGCAGATCTCACGACCGTGAACGCTCTCCCCGCCAACCGGGTCAACCCGAAGGTCCGCCGCTTATATCGTAAGCTCGGTACACCGGCGGGCTCATACGGGAGCGCCGCCGACTTCGCGGGGGACACCCACACGGTGATCGCCGAGCCCCACCGCCCGCACCGCCAAAGAGGCACGTGCACGTTCACAACGTCGCCTAAACAACGGCCCAGCATCGATCCATAGGGGGGCTCGACCGTGTCACTGTGGGAAAGACGCCTCGGCGCCCGCGCCGCTGACCTCGTATTAGCCGCCGTCATTCTCGGCACCGCCACGTTCACCGCCGCCGCCAACCGCTCGGGACTGATCGACCCCGTTCGCCGACTACAACACGGACCCGGCGTCGCGAACCATCCGGTCAACGTCGTGCCGTCTTCAGCCGTACGCGTTCCCGAGAACTGGCCGCTCGCGCCCGACGGTTCGATCACCTGTCTGACGTGTCACGGCAGTTTGACGGCGCTTTCCGGTGCGGGCGGGCCACAGCTCAGAGATTTCGACGAGGCAGACGGAGGTCGGCTCGCGTTCTGTGCGAGATGTCACGACGCCAGCGCCAAACGCACCGCGTCGGGCATGCACTGGATGGTGGTCGGCGCCGCCCACATCAAACCGCAGCGGCGTCATTCCGCCGGCTCGACCGGGATGTTGGACCATGCATCACGCCGCTGCATGGAGTGCCACGACGGCGTCACGGCGTCGGAGACCTCGACGGGCACGGCATGGTTCCGCGGGGCGGGCTCGATGGGCGACCCCCGCCGGAACCACCCTGTGGACGTGGACTATCCGACCGGTTTCACGAAAAAGGGCGCCGGTCCGTTCAAACCAAGCAGCGTCCTGCCCCCCGAGATTCGCCTGCCCGCCGGACAGGTCGGTTGCATTTCCTGCCACGACCTGTACAAGCCGGACCGCAACAAGCTGAGCGTGACCATGGAGGGCTCGCGGCTTTGCTTCACCTGCCACGATATGGACTGATCGACATCGAAAAGCGAGAGCCAGGCACCCCACCCCGCACGGCCGGGTGAATGCCTGGTTTCCCGCGGCTTTCCTACGCTCGGGAAGAGACGCTTCTCGGTAAGGGGAATCGATCGACCCCTTTCCCAGCCGCCAGCGGCGGGCTCGCACCTGTGCCGCTCGCTGTTTCGCCCCTTCACCGAATCGCCGTGCTTGCTTCGCTTGTCACGCACGCGGGATTCAACCACCGCGGCAACACGCCCTGCGGCCCTATTATCGCACATCAGGCGCCGAAAGTACGGACCACCGGCCGTCGTGCTCATGGTTCAGTCGCTTTCAGCGCTCGCGCTTTAGTTGTAATCAAACCGGCACACCATTTGCCTCGATAACCCCCGGGGAACATGTGGGCGCCTCCCCACGGTCCGGATACTCGGTCCTTGGGCGGCTGGGAGGTGATCGACAGGGCGTTTCACGGATCACTTCCGACTTCGCGATGTGCTTACACAAACACAACGGGGATAGGCGTAACGTGAGCAAGCGTAATGGAAAGGAACGCGGGACCAGCGGCGAGCGACCACGCGATGCTGGTTCCAGGCCTTGCGCCGCGGACGCCCCACCCTCCCGCTTGCGCGCGTTGCGAGCGAGGTCGCGACAAGCTGCCGGCGCCCATGGATACGCCCTTCCACGCCCGTTGATCCCCCTGGTCGTGCTCTTGTGCCTGGCTGCCCTGTTCGTCGGCTGCGAGGTGATCGAGCGGACGTTCTTTCCGACGATGTCGATCGGTTGGAAGCACGCCCTGTTGACGATCCGTGCCACCGTTGTGACCGTTCTCGGTTGTGCCGCCGTTTACCTGATCATGAGGCGACAGCAGTGGCAACTGGCGTCTACAGCCGGGCAGTTAAGCGGACTGCTGGAGTCGTACGCGACGGGAAAGGCAGGCACCGTCCGATTCGAGAATCCGTTTCTTGTCCACTGCCGTGAGGTGCTGGCGTGTGGGCGGGCCGATTGTCCCATGCACGACGCCTCCGACGAACGCTGTTGGCAAGTCATGGCCCTCAGCTCCACATCCACCAACGGCAGCGAACCCGCCAAGACCCTCGAAGAATGCCACAAGTGTCCCGTCTACCTGGCATGCTGTCCCAATCAATTGACCGCCCTCGGCGAGAGCTTCAACAACCTCATGTTCCTGCTCGAAGAAGAGGCGGCGACCGTCGACCGCATGCGTGCCCAACTCGTCGAACGGCAGAAGATGGTCGCCATCGGGCAGATCGGTGCGGGCGTCGCCCACGAGGTCCGCAACCCGCTGTCAAGCATTTCCTCCGTGGTGCAGATGCTCAAACGTCGCGGGGCCACGGGGGATGTGGCCTCAGAACTCGATGTCATCGAGTCGCACATCGAGCGCATCGCCTCGACGGTGCGCCAGCTCATCGGCATGGCTCGACCCACCGTCGAGGGTTGGGAACGTGTAGATCTTGGCGACACGCTGACCGAGGCCGTCCGTCTCGTCCGGTTCGACCCTCGCGCTTCCAACGTCTCGATTCAGTATTCCCCTCCGCGCAAGCTGCCTTCCACGTATGCGCTTCCAGGCCAGGTCCAGCAGCTTTTCATCAACCTCCTGCTCAACGCCTTCGATGCCATGCCCGACGGTGGAACACTCGGCATCCGGGCGCAGCGACGCGTGCGGAAGATCGTCGTCTCCATAGAGGACACGGGGGGCGGCATCGCCCCGGAGGTCGGCCGTCGCGTCTTCGAGCCCTTCTTCACCACGAAAGAACCGGGTCAGGGCGCGGGTCTCGGTCTGGCCGTCTGCTACAACGTCGTGGAGAAGCACGGCGGGCGCATCGAGTTCGATTCCAGACCCGGCGGCGGAACCATCTTCACCGTCGAGTTCCCGATCCTGGCCGAGGCGCCAGCCGCCCCCGACACCCAGGGCACGTCGAGGACCGCGGGGCGCCATCCCGGTTGAGATCACGTCAAGAAGCACAACTCCGCGTCCCCGTCGGCAGGCACGCCGGGGCACGGAACGCGCATGGAACCGGCGCCCGTTCCGTGGTACTACTGCTGTTTTCTGAAAGGCACCGGGAATTACGGATGGCACCGTCCGGCGCAGCCAGGCCGTGGTTGTGACCGCCCATGGCCTGTCCCCTCGGGCCGGACCGTGCCACCCAGATTTGACCTGCCTTTCCGGATACGGCACTACTGTTCGTTGAGGCTGTGTGAGCTTTCACCGAAAAGACGCACACCCGGGTCCCGCACGGAGACCGCTGAATGAAGAAAACCAGCGTCCTGTTGGCGGACGACGAGGATACGCTGCGAACCAACCTGGCGCAGGTATTGACCGAGGAGGGCTACGAGGTCATCGCCTGCCCCGACGGGACGGCCGCCCTGCGCGCGTTGAAAGGGCAACGCGTCGACTCCGTGATCACCGATCTGCGGATGCCCGGTATCACCGGGATGGAGCTGATCGACCATGCCGCCAAGTTGGCACCCGATGCCCCGATCATCGTCATCACGGCGTTCGGGGAGGTGGAGACCGCCGTCGACGCCATGAAAAAAGGGGCCCGTGACTACATCTGCAAACCCCTCATCTTCGACGAGTTGATCTTCAAGCTCAAACAACTGGTCAATCAGCGAGACCTGGCGGAGGAGAACAAGCAGCTCCGCGAGCAAATCCGACGATCACGACCACAGTTGACCATGGTGGGACAATCGCACGCGATGCAATCGATCCGCGAGACGATCCAACGCATCGCCCATACCGTAAGCAACGTCCTCATCAGCGGGGAGAGCGGTACAGGCAAGGAGGTCGTCGCCCACGCCCTCCACGACGCCAGCAGCGCCAAAGACCGCCCCTTCGTCGCGGTGAACTGCGGAGGCCTCGCGGAGAACCTCGTCGAGAGCGAACTGTTCGGCTATCGCCGCGGCGCGTTTACCGGCGCGGACGCCGACCACACCGGGTACTTCGAAGCCGCCGACCGGGGCACGCTCTTCCTCGACGAGGTCGGCAACCTCCCCCTGCCCAGTCAGGCGGTGCTGCTCCGCGCCATCGAGCAGAAGGCGGTGACGCGCGTCGGCGACCACCGCCCCCGCCCCGTCGACATTCGCATCATCGCGGCCACCAATCAGGATCTCGAGGAAGCGATTGACGCCGGCGACTTCCGCGAAGACCTGTATTTCAGGCTCAACGTCATCCGAATCGTCGTTCCGCCTCTCCGTGAGCGCCGGGACGACATCCCGCTTCTGATCGATCATTTCGTCAGAAAATACAACATGGAACTCAAGAGCGACTGTCCCGGATTCAACGAGGACGCGGTCGCCGCCATGTGTGCCCAACCCTGGCGCGGCAACGTGCGCGAGCTCGAGAACGTCGTCGAGCGGGCCATGATCTTCGCCGGAACCGAACCGCTCCAGCTGGACGACCTCTCGATGGTCCTGGGCGCCGGCGTCGCCGCCAGAACTTACGCCGAAGACCTCCGCGGCGCGACCCGCGAGTTCGAGCGCCAGCACATCATCAAGACGCTCGTCAAAAACAACCGAAACAAGGTGGCCACCGCCTCGGCGCTCGGCATCGGGCTGTCGAGCTTGTACCGCAAGATGGAGGAACTCGGAATCGGCAAGGAAGCCGATGACAGATCCAAGTCACTAGGCCCCGAGCTTCGCGGCGACGATCCGGCGGTGTGAGCGGAGCCGATCGGACCCCGTCGCGTGCGGAGAGACGCCGACGACCTTCGGAGCGCTCATTATCGAGGCGGCGGCAGCCCGCAGGCAGGGGTGGAGCCGCCGCCCCTACCGCAGGAACGGTTTGCCGAGCAGCCGCCGAATCCACGCCAACTGTCCGGCGTGGAACGCTTCGTGGCGAATCGCGTGTGAGACCGCGCCGCGCTTGTCGGAATAGTGCGGATGGGGTGTCTTGCCATCGGCACCGAATGCGGGCTCGTCGAGCAGGGCGGTCGACATCCCGCGGACGGCGTCACACGTCTTGGAATGCACGTCAGCCATGACCGCAAGGATGTTGTCAGCCCGAGGATAGTCGTGTTGAGTCACGGACTTGACCGGTCCACCAATCGGGAAGTGCTCCCTGAAATCCGTGTCGAGCACGCACCGGGCGAGACACCGCTGGTGGATCAGTGTATCCTGCGCGGTCGCAAGATGCCCGCCTAGCCACAACGCATGCGCCACGCCGGGCGCGGGTTGAAAATGCCAGTCGTCCCCGTCGAGATCAGCCGTCAGTTTCAACGTCCATTCCCGCGTATCCACCAGTTGCTGCACTAGCAGTTCGATTTCACCCAAGGCAAATCCTCCACGTTCCGCCTCCAATCCGGGCATCTTACCCGGTTCACGCGTAACGTGTACCCACGCGTGAACCGAACCCGAGTCCGAACGTCCGGAAACCTCGCGCTTGTGGAAACCAGTGAGTGCAGATAGACGGGACCGGGCGCCGAGCAAAGTTCATCGTTGGCTTCTAAGTGACGCTTCAGGTGCCGATGAGTCCCATATCGGGACGCAAACCCCGGGGTCGGCCCCGGCCGCCCCGGGACCGTCCACGCCGATGGGGGTCGGGTGGGTGACGATGGCACGCCGAGTGAGATTCCGTTGGCGGTCCGCCTCGAAACACCGCTTTCACTTCTGGTGCGCCTTGGCCGTTCTGGTCACCGCCCTCGTCCTGGCAGGCTATTGGAACCTGCTCGGCGCGTGCACCAGCGTCAACATGCCGCCGTACTGATAACGTGCATGTTCGTGCCGCCGCGAATGTCGCATCAGCGCCCCGAGCGCATGTTCGCGATGAGTTCGTCGGCCCGCGGCGACCTGACCCACTCCACATGCCCATCGGCGAAACCGATCACCGCCCCCCCCTCGTGAACCTCCGGCTCGCTGATCACGACCTCCTCGGCGAAGTCCTTCACCGTCGATTCGTCCTTGATCGGTCGGTACAGATAATAGGAGCCGGGCTTGAGGGACGCCGCGTCGTCATACGGGTTCTGGAGCATCTGCGGGATAATCGAGCCGTCCGCGATCACCACGCCTAACTCCGCAGGCCACCGGTTCCGGTTGTTGTGCGCGTAAATCTTGCACGAAACCAGCAACCCTTTGACGTGCGACATCGAAACCGCCCGGGCGGCCTGAAGACGCGCCTGTTTCAGCGACTCGGAGAGTGACAGAAACACGACATCACTGACGAGAGAAGAGGTCCCGTCGCTGGACGCAAACTCGAGAGCAATCATCCGGTCGTGCGGCACGACGGCAAGACCGACGGTCGTGCCCTCGTCCGCCAGCTTCTCGAGCCCGGGGAGTATCAGGTCCTCTCCGGCGTCGAGGGCCTGGGCAAGCACGCTTCCGAGATCGAGGTACACGAGTTTCGAGGTCCGCGTACCCACCCGATCTGTGATCGCCCGGAAACCGGGTGCGCGGTCCAGCCCCGCACCGTCGCGGATCGCATCAATCGAACGGTGCAACGCCTGCGGTTCACGCGACAGAATCAGCAGCCCGTCAAGCACCGCGTAGTGAAACGTGCCGAGACTCCGCTGGGCTTTTTCGATGGCCACGCCGCGATAGTGCGACGTCGTTGTTTCGAGCCCGAAAGCGGTGCGGAGTGTGTGAAGGTGTGCCTTGAACCGGTCAACGCGGCCGACTTCGAGCACGAGGACGGCATCGTCCAATCGGTCCAAGTCCGTCTGACCGCCGAGTGCCCACCCCCCCGCAAAGTCAGCCAGAAGGTCGGTCTGCGGATCAAGCCCCACGTCCCGCTTGAACTCCGACCGCTCAGCGAGATACTCGTCGACGATCTCCCGGTCGATCACCGCCGCAGACGCCATCAGGTCCTCCATCACCTCCGAAGCTGTCCGGTAGGAACCACAAAGGGCGAACGTCGTGTCCTTGGGCAGCGCCTTAGCGACCGCGGTGTTCGCAGGCGCGGACGCTATGAGCCGCATGGCACCCGGTTCGGTCTCGCTGATGCCAACCGCCAACCGCAGCGTCCCCGGAGTGAGCGGTCCGCTCGCGATGACGGCCGCACTCTGCATGGTATCGAGCTGCAAGGCGTGATAGAGCTTTGGCACGGCCTGGTCGAGCAGCGGCGCCGCCAGCGGAACGAGTGTCCGCAGGTTGACATAAACGAGCGTCCCCACCGGCGCGCGGCGTCCTGCGCTGAGCCGACGAAACTCGTCGCCGTCAACGAACGCGCCCGTTGCATCGACCTCGCCCAGATACTCGTCGATCGTCTCCGGACCGCTGAACCCGTACACCCTCGAGTCGCGTACCATGAGGGTCAGCGACATCGGGATCGGCTTGGCGAACGTAAGATACCCGTACTGTTCGTCATGTGCGAACGTCAGTTCTCCCATCTGCCTGCGGAGCGGCGATCGGTTCCAGGCCGGGATCAGGTTCATCCGCAGCCGGTCGAACAGATCACCACGATCGAGCGACGTTTGGGCAAGTAACGTGACACGCCATGTCAGTGGGTTGACCGGCATGCCGCGAACGGTCAACATCACCGGGCCATCGAGCGTCGCTGACAGCGTGCGCGCGAGCACCGAGGTACCTTGTTGCCCACCAGTCAGCTTTTGAATCACTGAATGGCGAAAGGCCTGTTCGCCCTTGGCGGTGTACGCGACAAGCCATGCATCGGATGGCGCGAGCTGGAGGATCGCACTTGGAACCTGTGCTTCTCGTGTCGGGTCGATCTGCGAGACCGCGTTCTTCAGCGGCTTCTCGGGCGGCCGCGACCCTCCGGGTTCACCCGCCAGGGCTACGGCGGTCGCCAGAACGCACCCGGCAAGTGGGCCAAGTAGCACGTTGCATCGGCAAGCCGTCATGACCCACCTCCTTCCCGCTCGAACGGCTCAACGGGTTCAGGCGGAAAGCGGCGGACCCTGTCGAACTCGTCCCACTGCTCCCCCTGCTGCCCGCCGTCGTCGACAAGGTTGGGTCCTACGCTGTAGACAATCCAGCTCTCATCCGCTGATCGGTAGACCAGATCTCTCCCGCCGAACGGATCGAAGAAGACCCCCTCGGGCAGCCGTTCAGCCAACACCGTCAGATCTGGTGGCGGTCGACCATCGTGCTCGATACTGTAGAGTCGAATCGCCACGACAGCCCGTGCCATGGCGGCCTCCGCTTTCAGCCGTTCACCCAACTCGATGGCCCTCGACAGCGACGGTAGCACCACACGCGGTATCACGTCCCATTTGGGGATCTCTTCGGCGATATATCGCTCTGCGTCGAGCGTCTTCGCCTCCCGCGGCCCCTTCTCTGCCTCTTCGAGAACCTTGTCATAATACTCCAGCATGTGCCGCTTGATGGCACGGTCGGGATAGATCAGCCTCCCGATGCGGAATTCCAGCTCTCCCCATCCGTCAGCCGGGTTCGCGTTCAGCGGCTCCGACGAGAACCCGAACGAGTCCGATGCCGGGTCGAGCCCGCGAAGCTGCGAAAAGAACAAAAGCGGCCGCGAGCAGACTTCGTCAACAATCGCGGGACCGAACGTCCTCTCGCCCCAGAGCCCCTTGTTTACGGTCGGCAACCGTTTTCCGAACTCGGTGAGTTTCCCCTGGATCATCCGGAGTTGCTTCACCGTGAGAGGTTCGCGGAGCACCATCTCCACGAGTGCGCGTTGGCCGAGAGTCCAGACAGCCATTCCGACGAGCCCCTCGATCAGCGTAAAATCGGAGTTGACGTGCTGACCCATTCTCATGACAGCCAGGTAGCGTTCGATCGCCTCGTCGTCTTTGCCCTCCGACTCGAGTCGGCGCCCGTCCGCCGTCATCAGCTTGGACAGGTGGCGCATGCTCGAGAGGTGGGGAAGCAGCACGCCGATGACGCTGGTCTTCGGGTCTCCGAAATAGGGCATCCGACACTGCTTCAGTCGCGTCCCGTCAACCGCCAGTCTGATCGCCCGCCGATTTTTCGGCTGGTCGAGGTACTCGGTGAACCCGTCGATTTCGCCAGGCCAAGCCGTCATCGCCGCGTATTGCAGTGCGTCCCGCAGCGCCGGCGGGACCTCTTCGTAGGCGTTGATCGCGTCGATATAGGCCCACGCGGCGTTGTCCTCCTTCACCGCAGGCGGGATGTCGAACCCGCGTGCGTTGAGGTCCTCGACAGGCCACACCTGAAACGCCTCACCGCGGATCGTCACCGTCTCGGGCTCGGATGAAACCGCCCCGACCGTCAGGCTGAGAAAGAGCGCGATTCCCGCACCCGCACGTATAGGGTTCATGCTGAAGCTCCATACCGTTACACTTTTGGCCTTGCCAAAGATCGCATCGCTGGGGTCGTCTCTATCCCGAAACTATGACGCTCGTCCGGATGCGATGTTAATCCTCTCGGACCGCAAGACGCCGCCACCCGGACGACGGGCGACGCCCCCGACCGATGCGCGGATTTGACGACATCCGTGACGGGGCGTTATTAGACGGTAGCAACCGTCGACCCCGGCCCGCGGGGTCGCGACGGACCTGCATTCTGGAGATGTGACGTGAAACAACGGACTGCGGACCGGCTGTCTCAATTACCGCCGTACCTTTTTGTCGAGATCGACGAGCGAAAGCGGAACGCCATACGGGCGGGTCGCGATATCATCGACTTCGGCGTCGGTGATCCGGACCACCCGACGCCCGGATTTATCGTCGATCGGATGGCGGAGGCGATCCGGGATCCGGCGAATCATCCATACTCGCTCGGGAGGGGGATGCCGGCGTTTCGTGAGGCTGCGGCGAGGTTCATGGATCGGCGGTATGGGGTACGCGCCGACCCGGCGACGGAGGTCGTCGCACTTCTCGGGTCGAAAGAGGGGATAGGGCATCTGGCGATCGCAGCCGTCAACCCCGGTGACCTCGTCCTCGTACCCGAACCCGGGTACCCCGTCTACGTGGCGGGAACCGTGTTCGCGGGAGGGACGTATTACACCATGCCGTTGTACGAGCAAAACGGTTGGCTGCCGGTTCTCGACGATATTCCGGTCGAGGTGCGTCAAAAGGCCAGGCTCATGTGGATCAACTATCCGAACAACCCGACCGGGGCGGTCGCGCCCCTTTCCTTCTACGAGGAGGTTATCGCCTTCGCCCGCGAATATGACATATTAGTGGCGTCCGACGCCCCCTACTGCGAGCTGTACTTCGACGACCCGCCGCCGAGCATCCTACAGGTCAAAGGTGCCACAGACCTGTCAGTCGAGTTCCACTCGTTCTCGAAGACTTTCAATATGACGGGCTGGCGGCTGGCGTTCGCCGTCGGACATTTTGACGTGCTGACGGCACTGGCTAAGGTCAAAGCGAATCTGGATTCGGGCATCTTCCAGGCGATTCAACACGCGGGAATCGCCGCCCTGGACGGAATCGACCGGCCGGAAATCAGGGAGCAGATGGCGATCTACCGGCGCCGGCGGGACATTCTGGTTAGCGGGCTGCGTGACGCGGGCTGGCCTGTCACGCCGCCGAAGGCGACGTTTTACGTCTGGGCCAAGTGCCCGGTCGGTCAAGATTCGATGACCGTTTCCAGGCGCGTACTGGACGAGGCCGACTGTGTGGTCATCCCCGGTGCGGGGTTCGGGCCTT
>JASFUW010000033.1:0-21620 GCA_050050135.1 Phycisphaerae bacterium | reverse complement strand
AGGAACGCGGCACCGACATAGGTAATCCGCCCCATCACCCGTTCCAAGTAGTCCGCCGTTCGTTTTCCCGGCCGCAGACCGGGGATGAAGCTCCCGTAGTCACGCAGGTTGTTCGCCATCTCTTTGGGGCGGAACTGAACGGTGGTCCAGAAATAAGCGAAGAAGTAGACAGCCGCTACGTAGGTCACAATGTAGATATACTGCCCCGACGTAAACGCCTGTCGCCAGAACCCCCAGAAGCGGTTGGGCCACAGCCCGTGGATTCCGGCGAAGATGATCCCGGGGAAGATCAACATCGAGCTCGCGAAGATGATCGGCATAACACCGCCGTGGTTCACCCGAAGCGGGAGATAATGACGCTGGCCGCCGTACACGCGCCGACCACGTGTCTGTTTCGCTTGTTGAATCGGGATGCGTCGCTGCGCTTGCGTGATCAGGATCGCGCCCGCGGTCACGCCGACGAACATGATGACCAAGAACGCCAGCTTGGGGATGTCCATCTCGTCCGTATTCGTCGTGTTCCTGAGGGTGAGGTTCTGCCCCACCCAGATTGCGGCGCTGGGCATTCGCGCCACGATACCGGCCATGATGATCAGCGAAATACCGTTACCGATCCCGTATTCGTCGATCTGCTCGCCCAACCACATCAGGAATATCGTTCCGGTCGTCAACGTCAGAAGGGAAAGCAGCATGTACGTAAACGACATCCCCAAAAAGGGGCCGGAGTAGTGCGGGAAGATGAATCCTTGTCCCGCCAAGTAACGCATCCACACCATCGCGTTGATCAAACACAACCCGACGGTCAAATAACGTGTGTACTCCTGAATCTTCCGTCGACCCGTGTCGCCCTCCTGTTGCAGCTTTTCCAGGGCCGGCCAGACCGTGACCAACAACTGGAAGATGATCGACGCCGAGATGTACGGCATAATGCCCAGACCGAAGATCGTGCTCTGTTGCAGGTTGCCACCGGTGAACAGTTGGAAGTAGTTGACCAGATCCCCCAGCGGACCACCGCCGCCCTGACCGGCGCTGGCGGTCATCCTCTCCTGGTCCACGCCCGGCACGGGTACGTAGAACCCTATCCGGTAAATGGCGAGCATCCCGAGTGTGAACAGGATCTTGTTCCGCAGTTCGGGAATCTTGAAGATGTTCAAGAAGGTACGAATCATCGGTTACCGTTCGCCTCGCCTGGCACTTGGCGTAATCGACTTCACGCGCTGCGCGCCTCGCCGCCCGCCGCCTTTATCTTCTCCGCAGCCGACCGGCTGAACTTCTTCGCGTCGACCGTAAGCTTCTTTTCCAAAACGCCGTCGCCCAGGATCTTCACCGGGTGGCGAAGCGTTCGGATCAAGCCGGCCTCACGCAACGCTTGCGGTGTCACGTGTGTGCCGTTCTCGAACTTCGCATTGAGCGCTCCGACGTTCACCACGCTGTAGATGGTCGTGAACTGGGCGTTGCTGAACCCCCGCTTGGGCATGCGTCGGAAGGTGGGCATCTGACCGCCCTCTTTCAGCCCGCCGCGACGGAAACCGGACCGCTGCCCGGCCCCTTTGTTACCGCGACCGGAGGTCTTCCCCCGCCCGGAGCCGCGACCCCGGCCGACCCGCCTACGACGCTTCTCCGCCCCGGCAAGTTTGGTTATCTCGGCGATATCCATTAGGACACATCTACCTATCCAACCAGCTTCACGCCCCGAAGGCGCTCCACTTCCTCACGATTGACCAACTGCATCAACCCGTTAAACGTCGCCCGTACCAGGTTCCTCGGTGTGTTCGAGCCATAGCTCTTGGTGAGCACATCGTGGACGCCCGCCAGCTCCAGAACCGCCCGAACGCCGGTGCCCGCGATCACGCCCGTCCCCGGGCTGGCGGGGACCATGACGACACGGCTCGCGCCACACCGGCCGACGACGCGATGCGGGAGCGTGCCGTTGACGATCTTGATGGGCCTCATATCATGCGTCGCGGCTTTTTTTCCCTTCTCGACGGCCGACGGCACCTCGGGAGATTTTCCGTACCCGATGCCGACGCGCCCGTTTCGATCCCCCACGACGACGAGCGCGCCGAAGCTGAATCGGCGCCCACCGCGTACGACACAGGCACATCGACCGATCTTGACGACGACCTCCTCGATCGTCGGTTCGGACGACTCGGCCTGAGGTGCTTCCGGAGTGGTTTCCTGTTTTTGCATTCCGACCATTCGCCGTGTGAAAAGAGCGTAAGTCCCTAGAACTTCAGCCCGGCCTCCCTGGCCGCGTCCGCCAACGCCTTGACGCGACCGTGAAAACGATACCCGTTGCGATCGAAGCAAACCGCCTCAATCTGCTTCGACTTGGCCCGTTGAGCGAGAGAACCGCCCACCTGCTTGGCTGCCTCGATATTGCCGCCGTGCTTGATCTCGTCCCGCAGACCCTTGTCCCGCGTGCTCGCCTCGCAGAGCGTTACGCCGCGGTCGTCGTCGATGATCTGCGCATAGATGTGCTTGAGACTCCTGAACACCGACAAACGCGGGCGTTCGGCCGTCCCAAAGACACGCTTGCGGATTCCGCGCTTTCTTCGAACGCGCCGCTTGGTTTTCAGTTCCTGCGAACCCATCGCACTCTCGCGCCTCCAAGGGCGACTCGCCGCCCCGGTGTGCGTTATGACTAACCGGCACCCGTCAGGGCCTTGCCCTGCTTACGGCGTACCTGCTCACCCTCGTATCGGATACCCTTGCCTTTGTACGGCTCGGTCTTGCGCACCGCGCGGATTTCCGCGGCAAACTGACCGACCTTCTGCTTGTCGATTCCTTTGACCACCAATTGTGCCGGATCGGTGTCACCACGAGCCTGATCCCGCTCGACGACGACCTCGACGCCATCGGGGACGGTGAGATCGAACTGGGCGCCCGAGCGCTCCTTGCGCCCCGAGAAGCCCACGTTCAATTGCAACGTCCGACCCTGCAGCTTGCAGTTGTAGCCGGTTCCGTAAATCTGAAGCCTCCGCTCGAAACCCTCGGACACGCCCTCGACCATGTTGGCGAGCAACGCACGGGTAAGACCGTGGTTCGCGCGGGACTGCTTGCTGCCGTCCTTGCGCTTCACCCGGACCGACTTGGATGCGTCATCGTAGGCGACATCGGCCGTCACCGGGTGCGTCCAGGTCAACCGACCCTTCGGACCGGAGACCTCGACCTGCCGCCCGCTGACCTTCACGGTCACGCCGCCGGGGATCGCTACAGGTTTTTCACCAACTCTCGACATCTCGGCAATTCCGCCCGCCTCACACCCGGTTCGAACTCGTGCGAGGCCGTTGTTTCGCCATCCACACCCTTACTCAACCGTACAGAGCAACTCGCCACCGACGTTCTCCTCGCGGCAACGTCGATCGCTGAGCACGCCCTTGTTGGTCGACACGATCGCGATGCCCAGACCGTCCATCACACGGGGCAGACCGTCTACCTGACTGTAAACGCGACAACCCGGCTTGGAGACCCGCTGGATCGTCCGGATCACGTCCTCACCCCGCGGGCCGTACTTCAGGTCGATACGCAAGATGCTCTGTTTCGTGTCGTCGATAACCGTGAACCCCTCGATGTAGCCCTCGTCTTGTAGGACCTGAGCGACTCCGACCTTGAGCTTCGACGACGGAATGTTCACCTGCTGACGACGCACGCGCACGGCGTTGCGGATACGCGTCAGCATGTCGGCAACCGGGTCAGACCACATCGATACCAAGCTCCACCGCCGATTCGATGATCGGCGCGTTACTGCACAACACTCACCAACTCGCCTTGCGAACACCGGGGATCAGTCCCTGGTGCGCCAGTTCCCTGAAACAGATACGGCAGATTCGAAACTTCCGATAGACCGCCCGCGAACGACCACACAGTTCGCAACGGCGCACGCGCCGCGACAGGAACTTCGGTTCTTTCCTCGCTTTTTCGACCCAAGCCGTCGTTGCCATTACGCCGCCTGCTCCTCCGTCTTTCGAAACGGCACACCCAGCCGCGAAAGCAGCTCTCGGGCGCTCGCGTCATCTCGTGCGCTCGTCACGAAGGTGATGTTCATCCCCTGGCTGTAGGTGATGTTCGATAGATCGATTTCCGCGAAGATCGACTGGTCGGGGATGCCGATCGAGTAATTCCCCCGTCCGTCGAAGCTCTTCGGGCTCAGGCCCCGAAAGTCGCGCAATCGCGGGATGGCAGCGTTGACCAATCGGTCCACGAACTCGTACATCCGCCGCCCGCGCAGCGTCACCCGACAACCCACGTCGTACCCGCGCCGAAGTTTGAAGTTCGACACCGACTGCCGTGCGCGCCGAATCTGCGGCTTTTGCCCCGTGATTGCGGCCAAATCGCTCGCGGCGGCGGGAAGCCGGTTCTTGTCCTGCGTCGGCGAGCCGGTGCCCATCGAGACCACGACCTTTTCAAGCCGTGGAATCGCCATCGGGTTCTTCGTCCCCAGGGCCTCGGCCAACTGCGGGACGATCTCGCTCTTGTATTGCTCGAGCAACCTCGCCATCACCCAACAACTCCGCATCGCGCGCCACACGAGCGCGATACCTACTTCGCCGGCCGCTCTGCTCGCGTCAGCGTGTGTAAAACCGTGCCGGCCGTTGTCACTCTACGCTTCTTCATCACCCGGCCGTGCTCGTCGTGTTCAGCCTCGAAGCGGGCCCGAAGCCCTTTGCCCTTCCCCGAATCGAACGGCAGCACGTTCGACACGTGAATCGGTGCTTCCTTCTGCACCCGCCCGCCCTGCGGGTTTCGCCGTGTCGGGCGGACGTGGCGATACACCATGTTCACGCCCTCGACCACCACGAGCGCTCGCTTGGGGTCGATCCGCAGCACCTTGCCGCGGGCGCCGCGATGGTCGCCTGAGATCACCTCGACCAGGTCGTTTTTTCGGATCGATACTGCCATTTTCGTCGTCCCGACGCGCTGATGCTCCGGCGCTTGCCCGAGCCGTCAACCAAGCTCGTCCGCTCAAGAAACCTACACGACCTCCTCAGCCAGCGAGATGATCTTCATGAAGTTCTTCTCGCGAAGTTCTCTGGCGACGGCGCCGAAAATACGCGTGCCGCGGGGTTCGTTTCGCTCGTCGAGCAAGACGACCGCGTTGCTGTCGAAGCGGACGTAGCTGCCGTCGGGTCGGCGGGTCGGCGCCCTCATCCGCACCACGACCGCTTTGGCTTTCCGCCGTTTCGAACGCTCCTTGCGATCCGACCCGCCGGAAAACTCGCTGTTGGGCAGCGATTTCTTCACCGTGACCAGAACGATATCGCCGATCTGGGCGCGCTTCAGCCGCTTCTTGCCGGTGCGGGACGTGCTGCCCTTGTAGACGTTGATCACCATCGCCGACTTCGCGCCGGTGTTGTCTGCCACGTCTACCGTTGTCTGCATCTGGATCATCGCGCCGTTTCCAGTAACGCCGAATCGCTCGTTAGGAACATCAACCGCCCGCTGCGAACCCGTTTACGCTAACCAAGCCGCCGGAGAATCCGGACCAGCCGCCAGCACTTCGTCTTCGAAAGTCGGCGACAGGCCGCCACTTCCACGTAATCGCCCTCGCGGGCTTCGTTCTTCTCGTCGTGCACGTGGAGCGACGTCGTCCGCCGATAGTACTTCCCATACTTGCGGTGCTTGACCGTGTAGTCGTGGTGCACGGTCACCGTCTTGTCACCTTTGGTCGACACGACCGTACCGTACCGGTTGGTCCGTCGACGTCGCTGTCCCGCGTTTGCCGTGTTGGCCACTGTATCCACCATACGGTTCTCAACCCGTTGTCGCAGTTCTGATTCCGCCTCGGCCTGGAACGACTCCCGCC
Organism: Phycisphaerae bacterium; assembly: GCA_050050135.1. Taxonomy (GTDB): domain Bacteria; phylum Planctomycetota; class Phycisphaerae; order UBA1845; family UBA1845. The sequence goes on along the minus strand of JASFUW010000033.1, from coordinate 15,814 downwards.
CTTACCACCCGCAGCCCGTCACCGCCGCCCCGCCGCCCGGTGGGCTGAAACGGTTTCGAGGTGGTGCTGCTTTTCCTCGATTCCGGTCTCGCCGCGCTCGCGGAGCACCGTCAACACACGGGCAATGTCCTTTTGCGCGCCTTTGAGCTGGTGCGGGTTCTCGAGCTTTTCCGTCACCGCCTGAGACCGCAGATCAAACAGGTGCCGCCGCAGTTGATCCAACTCGGCATGCAACTCGGCCGTCTTCATTTCGCGGATCTCGCTGATCTTCATGACACCAACACCCGTGCTGCTTACTTACATCCCGTGCCGCCGCTTCACGAAGCGACACCGGTACGGCATCTTGTGTGCGACCCGCATCAGCGCCGCACGCGCGACGTCCTCTTCCACGCCACCGATCTCGAAGAGCACGTTGCCATCCCGAACGCAGGCGACCCAGAACTCCGGATCGCCCTTGCCCTTTCCCATCCGCGTTTCGAGCGGTTTCGAGGAGACCGGCTTGTGAGGGAACAAGCGAACGTAAACACGCCCTTCACGATGAAGGAAGTGCGTCGCGGCGACGCGCCCGGCCTCGATCTGCCGGGCGGTGATCCATCCCGACGCCATCACTTGAAGACCGTACTCTCCGAACACGACGCGGTTGCCCCGCGTAGCTTTGCCGCGGATCTTGCCTCGCTGGCTTTTCCGCCACTTGACTCGCTTGGGCATCAACGCCATTGCCGAACCTCCACCGCCCCACCATCGCGGGAGCGGAATACGGTGCCTTTATCCGCGCTTCCCTCGGCGCCCCTCGCGCCCACGGCCCTGCGGCTGCGCCTCCATGGAGGTGCTCTCTTCGCCGTACCGACCGTGATAGAGCCAGACCTTGATTCCGATCGTGCCGTACGTCGTTCGACACGTCGCCACGCCGTAATCCACGTGGGCTTGCAGCGTGTGCAGCGGAATCGAACCGCGTATCTGCGTCTCCTGACGGGCCATCTCCGCCCCGCCCAGACGCCCCTTGCACATGATCTTGACGCCCTTGGCGCCCGTGGCCATCGCCGCATCCGCCCGCATCTTCATGACCCGACGAAAGCTCGCACGCTTCTTGAGCTGCTCGGAGATCGCCTCCGCGATCAACTTGGCGTTCCCGTCGGGGACCTTGATCTCTACGATGTTCAGGTTGATCTTCCGATCGATCAGGTCCTCGAGCGCCTCCTTCAGCTTGTCGACCTCGGCCCCTTTGGGACCGATCACCAGTCCAGGTCTCGCTGTGTGAAGCATCACCTTCACTTGGTCACGCGTTCGTTCGATGTTGACCTTCGCGACCGCGGCGTACGGGGGCTGCTTGTTCAACTTCGCGTCGATGTACTCACGAATTTGCTGGTCCTCGATCAGAAACTCGGCGAACGCCGCCTTCGGCGCGAACCAGCGCGAACGCCAGTCTTCCGTAATTCCGATCCGAAAACCTGTCGGGTGAACCTTTTGCCCCACGCTCAACTCCTGCACGATCCGCCGATCGTCGGCTCTTCCTTGAGTCCCTACGGCGCCTCCGCCAACGTTATGATGATGTGGCTCGTCCGTTTCGCGATCGGATGAGCCCGGCCCCGGTCCTTCGGACGCCACCGGCGATAGTACGGACCGCCGTCGACACGGGCACCGCGCACGTAGAGGCGACGCATGTCCGCCTCCTGCTCGTCCGCGTTGACCATGGCCGATTTCAAGACCGCTTCGATGTACCGCGCCGCTCGCCTGCGGTTGAAGCGAAGCTGCTCGACAGCCTCGTCGCACGCTTCACCGCGGATCGTGTCGATCACCAGCCGCGCCTTGCGCGGCGCGATCCGGGCAAAGTGATGTTTCGCTATCCACGTTCGCTGCTGGTCCATGATCGATCGACTCGAAAACCACGCTTATAAGCGAAAAGCCGCTCAGCCTCGCTCGGTTACTTTCTCCTCTGGGCCGCGTGACCGCGGAACTGCCGCGTCGGGCTGAACTCGCCAAGCTTGTGCCCGACCATCTCCTCCGTCACGTACACCGCGTGGAACGCCTTCCCGTTGTGAATCTCGAACCGGTGTCCCACGAACTCCGGCACGATCGTGCAGCGACGCGACCAGGTCCTGATCGTCGTGGTGGACCCCGAAGCCTTGAGGTTCATCACCTTCCTGAAGAGCTTCTCGTCTACGTATGGTCCCTTCTTCTGTGATCGTGCCATTCGAGTTTCTCTGCAACGCCCCGTTCGGGCTCTCGTTTTTCAACCGCCGGCTCTTCCCCCAAGCCCAGGGCCTGGACGTTTCCAACGATTACCGCTTCGGCAGCGGCAACTGACCGTAACGCTTGCTCTTTCGCCGACGCAGGATTCGTCGGTTGGAGACTTTGTTGGGTGAACGCGTTCGGGTCCCCTTCGCCAACCGGCCCGTCGGGCTGCAAGGGTGGCGGCCGCCGCCGCTGCGCCCCTCACCCCCGCCGAGCGGGTGCGAGACCGGATTAGTGGCTGTCCCACGAACGCTCGGTCGGCGCCCGCGGTGACGCGTTCTGCCCGCTTTGCCCCATCGCAGGTTCTGATGGTCGACGTTCCCGATCTGTCCGATCGTGGCACGGCAGTCCGACCGGACCTCGCGCATTTCGCCTGACGGCAGGATCAGGATGGCCCATTCGTCATTCCGGGAGATGAGCCGCGCGGACGCGCCCGCGCTTCGCGCCAACCGGCCGCCCTGCCCGACGTTGAGCTCCACGTTGTGGACGTCCATACCGGGCGGGATATTCTTCAGCGGCATCGTGTTGCCCGCCTTCGGCTCGACCCGCAGCCCGCTCTCGAGGACCTCCCCGACGCGGAGCCCGACCGGGGCGAGGATGTATCGCTTTTCGTTGTCGGCGTATTCGAGCAGGGCGATGTGGCAGGTTCGGTTCGGGTCGTATTCGATGGACTTGACGGTGGCACGTACGCCGTCTTTGCGTCGCCTGAAATCGACGCGGCGATAGATGCGACGCGCCCCGCCGCCGCGATGGCGGGCGGTGATCCTCCCGTGGTGGTTTCGCCCGCCATGCTTCGCGATCCGCTCACAAAGCGACTTCTCCGGGCGCTTGTGCTTGTCCGAGAGTTCGGCGAAGTCGTTGACCGTCGACGCCCGCCGCCCGGGAGAAGTTGGCTTGTACTTGTGAACGCCCATGTTCGTCTTTCGTTTCTAAGTCGCCGCTGAGGCGCCGTCGCCGGAGTAATCAAAACAGGTCAATGTGCGAGTCCGAATGAAGGACCACGACGGCTTTCTTCCATTCCGGCGTCGTCCCCATTTTGAAGCGGACGCGCCGCGGCTTGCCCTTCCGCCGCGCCGTTCGCACCGACATAACCTTGACACTATAAATCTTCTCGATCGCCTCTCGTATCTGCGGTTTCGACGCCAGCGGGTGTACCTCGAACGCATAGGCACCGCCACGAGCGGGCTTATGCGGCGTCAGGTCGTGCGATTGCTGAGACTGATGCGTGCCTTTCTCAGTCACCAGCGGACGCTTGACTATGTGGTAGATGTCCATCGTAACCCACCTGCCCTATGCTTCCGTCGCCGACTCCCGGAATGTCATCGGATCGGCCATCAGCCGCTCGAACGCAGGCCTCGTGAACAGCAGCTTCCGCCGCCGGAGCACGTCGTAAGCGTTCAGATCGTTCAGCAAACACACATCTGCATCAGGTACGTTCCGCGTCGACAGATACACGTTGCGATCGTGCTCATGCAGGGCGAGCAGACAGCCTCGTTGAATCCCCAACGCCGAGAACATCGCCACCACCGACTTCGTCTTGGGCTGATCGCAACGTACGTCGTCGACGACCAACGCTTCGTTCGCCTGAATTTTGGCGAGAATCGCGCTGTTTCGGGCGAGCCGACGCATCTTCTTGGGGAGGCTCTTGACGGCACGCGGCCCGCGCTTGGCAAAGGTCCGTCCACCGCCCCGGCGGATCGGGGTCCGGATGTTGCCGACTCGAGCGTTTCCGGTGCCCTTTTGCCGGTACAACTTCCGCGACGAGCCTTCCACCTGGGATCGCCCCTGCGTTCGTGCACTGTCCTGCCGACGATGGTTCAGATACGCCACGATCGCCTGCTTGATCAGCTGTGGGCGCACGCGCCCGCCGAGCACGTCCGGATCGACCTGAACCTCGCCGGATTGCTTTCCGTCCATGTTGTAGACCGGCACCGCCAGCATGATGCTCAACCCTTCTTGACCGCCTGTCGGACCACGACGGTTGACCCGTTGGGCCCCGGGACGCTCCCAGAGATCAGCAGCAGATCGTTCTCGGGATCAACCCGAAGCAACTTCAGCGAGCTCATGGTCCGGCGCTCACCGCCTGCGTGGCCGGCCATCCGTTTGCCTTTCTTGACGCCTCGTCCGGTTCCGGCTGTCGAGCTGCCGCCGATGCCTCCGGCCGAACGGTGCTTACGCTCGACACCGTGCGACGCCTCCTTGCCGCCGAAACCGTGCCGCGCCATGACACCCGTGAAGCCCTTACCTTTCGTGATGCCCGTCACGTCGACAAACTTGACCTCCGCCGCGCTGAATGCGTCGACGGTCACGACGTCGCCCGGGCTCACCTCTTCGGGGCCGTCCAGTTTGAACTCTCGCACCACGCGCTTCGGCCCGGTACCCGCCGTGCCCGCGTGTCCGATCATCGGTTTAGTCGATCGGTGCGGTTTCACCTCGCCATAACCGAGCTGCACCGCGTCGTACCCGTCGCGCTCCTGCGTACGAACCTGCAGAACCACGCACGGTCCCGCCTTGACGACGGTGACCGGGTCCACCTGCCCCCGCTCGCCCATCAGGCGCGTCATGCCGATTTTTGTACCGATGATTCCCGGTGTCATTAGGGGACACCCAACCTCGCTCGCCCGTAACGAGCGAGTCCTCCTGCAACCATGCGTGCGATGAAGCTCACACGCCTGTGATGTTTACACTAAAGGACTCTTGACGTCAGAGCCACCGGCGTGGTGCACCGTGTAACCGCGACCTACGCTTCACGTCTTGATCTTAATGAATACGCCGGCGGGCACCTGAATCCGATTGATGGCCTCGACCGTGCGGGCTGTCGGCTCGCTGATGTCGATGATGCGCTTATGCGTGCGCATCTCGAACTGCTCACGTGACTTCTTGTCAATATGAGGGCTGCGGAGCACCGTATAGCGCTCGATGCGGGTTGGGAGAGGAACGGGCCCGTGAACCTTGGCACTGGTGCGCTTGGCCTGCTCGACGATCTCGCGAGCAGACGCATCCAGCGCACGGGTGTCATACGCCTCCATGCGAATGCGGATTCTGTTCTGGGCGCTCACGCTATGCCAACCCCTGCCGACAAAACCTATTCACTGCTGCCGCTCCAAAAATGCGACAGACCGCGTATCGTAAACCATGCGCCAGCCCTGTCAACCGCGATATTCCACATCTTTTTTTGTCGAACTGGAAGAATCCGCGGTCTGGGTGAGTCGCTGCGGCACCGCGGACCCACCCCGAGTTCGCCCCCTGCCTAGCCTACCAGCACCCGCATCTCTTCGGCGGAGACGGGGGCATAATGCGAGGGCGCCATCGTCGAGGTAGCCCGGCCCTGGGAGAGGCTCCGCAGCTTGGTGATGTACCCGAACATTTGCGATAGCGGCACATCGGCCGCAATCACCCGGTCGCCGCCGCGGATTCGCGTGTCCCGGACGACGGCCTTGCGGGCGTTCAGATCGCTCACGATCGCCCCGAAATACTGCTCGGCGGTGACCACCTCGACGTCCATGATCGGCTGGAGCAGCACCGGCGCGGCCGCCGCCATCGCCTCGTAGAACGCCTGCCGGGCCGCGTTCTCGAACGCAAGCGGCGAGCTTTCGGTGTCGTGCGTTTCGGCGTCCAGCAGGGACACCTTCCAGTCGATCACCGGGTACCCGCCTAGGGGGCCGCTCTGGGCGGCGTCGCTCACCCCGGTTTCGGCGGCCTGGGTCCAATCGGGCACTAGCCGCTCGGCGGGGATTTCGTTCGCGATCTCGAAGTTGACCCGCCCCTTGACGTGACGGCGGGGCTCGATCCGCAACCGGATCACCCCGAAATGCCCACGCCCGCCCAATTGCCGGACGAATCGACCCTCACCCTCGCCCGGCTGCGTCACGGTTTCGCGGTACGAAACGCGGGGTTTCCCCACCACGGCATCGACGTTCATCTCGGATTCGAGCCGTCGAATCGCCACCTCGAGGTGCAACTCGCCCATCCCGCCGATCAGCGTTTGGCCCGTCTCCGGATTGGACGTCACCGAGATCGTCGGATCCTGGCGCCCCAACGCCGCCAGCGATTCCAGAAGCTTGTCCCGGTCCCGCGAGGACCTGGGCTCGACGGAGGCGGCGATGACCGTCTCCGGGAACTCTATAGGCTCGAGGATAACCGGGCGACGCTGATCGCACAGCGTATGCCCGGTCAAGGCCGCCTTGGGACCCACGACGGCCACGATCTCACCCGCCACCGCACGATCAAGCTGTTCCCGCCGCTTGGCGAACATGCGGTAGATTTGGCTGACGTTCTCCTTCTTGCCGGTCGCCGTGTTGATCAGCCGCGAGTTCGGCTTCAGCGTGCCCGCGTAGACCCGCAGGTAATGAAGATCAACCGGTTTCTCAGCCAGAATCTTGAACACCAGGCATGCCACCGGACCGCCCGGCTGGCAGTCGAGCTTTTGCGTCTTGTCGGGGTGTTTGGCGTCGGCCGCCTCCACGGGGGGCATATCGAGGGGACTCGGAAGAAAGTCACAGACCGCGTCCAACATCGGCTGCACGGCGATGTGCTTCAACGCGCTGCCGCACAGCACGGGCGTCAGCTCGCGTTGCAGCGTCCCGAGCCGAATCCCCTCCAACAGGTCCGTCTTCGTGAAGGGCTCGTCGTGCAGATACTTATCCGCGAGCGGTTCCGACATGTCCGCCACCGCCTCGCAGAGCTCACGATGTCGCGCCTCCGCCGTTGTACGGAACTCTTCCGGAATGTCGAGCACCTTCGGCGTCGATCCGAGTGTCTCCTCGGGGTAGTAAATGGCCTTCATGGCCACGAGGTCGATGACGCCGACGAAATCGGACGCCGCACTGATCGGCCATTGGACCGGCACCGGACGGGCCTGCAGGCGGTCGCGGATCGATTCGACGCTCCGCTCGAAATCCGCCCCGATGCGGTCCATCTTGTTGACAAAGCAGATTCGCGGGACGTGGTACTTGTCCGCCTGCCGCCACACGGTCTCGGATTGGGCCTCGACGCCCTCCTTCGCGTCGAACACCGCGACCATCCCGTCGAGAACCCGCAGCGCCCGCTCGACCTCAGCCGTGAAATCCACGTGGCCCGGCGTATCGATCAGGTTGATGGTGTGGTCCCGCCAGGGGCAGGTCACCGCGGCGGAGTAGATGGTGATCCCGCGTTTCTGCTCTTGCTCGTCGAAGTCGGTGGTGGTGGTGCCGTCGTCGACCTCGCCCATGCGGTGCGTCTTGCCCGTGTAGTAGAGGATGCGCTCGGTGGCTGTGGTCTTGCCGGCATCGATGTGTGCGGCGATGCCGATGTTGCGGACTTTGGTCAGGTCGGAACCCATGACAGCCTTCGCCGTGCCTCATTGGTGGCACTTGGGCGGACGATCTAAGTATACAGCGAGCCCACCCTCGATCGGGTAGGCTCGGTTACGTTAACACTGCGTCTATCTTACCAGGCGAAGTGGGCAAACGCCTTGTTCGCCTCGGCCATGCGGTGCACGTTGTTTCGGGTCGTGATCGCCGTCCCTTCACCCTTGAATGCGTCCATCAGCTCCTGGGCGAGCGAACGCGCGATCGGCGTGCCCTTCTTCGAGCGCGAGGCCTCCCGAATCCACCGGATTGCCAGCGAAAGCTGACGCTTGCGGTTGACCGGCATCGGAACCTGGTAGTTACTGCCGCCCACACGCCGCGAGCGCACCTCCACGTTCGGCTTGCAGTTCTTTACCGCCTCCTCGAACACCTCGACCGGCGGGACGTCCTTGATCTTCTTGCCGATTAGGTCCAGTGCGTCGTAAATGACTTTCGTCGCAGTCGCCTTCTTCCCGTCCCACATCATGCAGTTGATAAACTTGGAAACCAGAATGCTGTTGTAGCGCGTATCCGGTTTGAGCTGCGCCGTGGACTGAGTGAACCGTTTGTATCCCATTACGAATCGCCGCCAAAAGCTCCTCGGAAAACTCTCTTATCCGCAAACGCCACCGTGTACGAACTCATGGTGGCGCCTCTTTCGAAACGATCAGCGCCGCGTCTGCCCCCAACCGCGAAGACGTCTGGCGAGCATGACCGCGAAACTTAGCTCGATCAGCGCCTTCGGCGCGAACGGCAAAAACCCGGTCACCACCACGAGCCAGACGTCACCGCCAAGCAAACCCGCCGAAAGCGCGAGCTGAATTCGCCACGCAATCCCGCAGACAAACAGCGCCGCGGTTCCAACCGCCCCGGCCGCGAACATACGCCGCAGACCCGAATCGGTCGGACCTTTCAACACGCTGACCAACCACGCCGAGACCGCAAACCCGACCAGATAGCCGCCCGTCGAGCCGGCCAGACCGGCCGACCCGGGGGCAAAGACCGGCGCCCCGGCCGCCCCGAGCCCGAGATACAGCATCATGGCCGCCACCGCATGAACCGGAGGGAGCAGAAACCCGGTCAAGAGCACAGCCACGAGTTGCAACGTCATCGGGACCTCTGTGCCCGGGATCGGAACCCGAATCTGGGAAGCCAGTGCAGTCAGCACTACACACCCCGCGACCCCCAATCCGAGCTTCAACGAGCGGGCGTCGTTCGATGCGACGGACTCGATCGGCGCGGCCAGCGACTCCCCGTTTCCGATTTCCCTTTCTTGACGCATATTCATCGGTGCAACCTCATCCGACTAAAAGGCTGATCCTACTTGCGCCTCTTCACACCATACTTGCTTCGGCTCCGGTTTCGCGGACGCCCCTCCTTGTCGCCCTCGACCCCGGACGAGTCCAGCGCCCCACGCACGACGTGATACCGGACACCGGGAAGATCGCGTACTCGACCGCCGCGTACCAGGACAATCGAGTGCTCCTGGAGATTGTGATCGATCCCCGGGATATACGTGGTCACCTCTTTGCCGTTGCTCAGACGGACACGGGCGACCTTCCGAAGCGCAGAGTTCGGCTTCTTGGGCGTTTGCGTCTTTACGATCAGACACACCCCCCGCCGCTGCGGGCACCGATCCAGATCGCGCACCTTTGACTTCTTCGGAACGACCTTACGCCCGCGGCGTATCAACTGATTCATCGTTGGCATGGGGTTTTTCTTGTCCGCCTTTCCCTAATCACTCTTCGACTCGGACGCCTCCGACCTGAGCGATTCCTGAATATCGCGGGTCGAGAGGCTGCTCGGTTCCGGCTCCCGTTCGAGTCCGCCCTCCGGCTCACCGGTCTCGCCGTGTTGCTCCGTCTGCACCGCCAGACCCGCTTGCAGACCGAACCCCGGCGAGCCGCCGCTCTCCAGGGGTCGACTTCCGAATCCGCCTGCCGTCGCGAAACTGGCAGCGCCCAACTCAGCCTGCAGGTCCAGCAGGGCGGGCAACGGCTCGCCCAGATGCTTGACCCGCATATGCTGGTAGTCCTTGAAACCGGTACCAGCCGGTATCAGGTGGCCCAGTATGACGTTTTCCTTCAGACCACGCAACTCGTCGATATGCCCGCCGAGGGCGGCCTCGGTCAGAACCTTTGTCGTCTCCTGGAACGACGCCGACGAGATAAACGACTCGCTGGAGAGGCTGGCTTTCGTGATTCCGAGCAGCAGGGTCGTCGCGACCGCCGGTTTGGGCCTCTTGCCCTTCGCCGGCTCACCGCCCTTCTCTTCCACCTCTCGGTTCTTCTCCTGCAGCTCGGATCTCAGGAGAATCTGTCCGACGGCCAGGTCGGTGTCACCCGGATTCGAGATCATCACGCTCTTGGCGAACCGCTCGTTCTCGCCCCGGAATCTGAATTTGTCGACCACCTCCCCCGGAAGGAAGCTGGTGTCGCCCGGCTGCTCGACCTTCACCTTGCGGACCATCTGGCTGACGATGACCTCCAGGTGCTTGTCGTTGATGGTCACGTTCTGACTGCGGTAGACGGCCTGCACCTCCGCCAGCAGGTACTGGTGCAACGCCTCCTCCCCCTTGATTCGCAGAATGTCATGTGGAATCAGGGGCCCGTCGATCAGCGGATCACCCGCCTCGACCCGATCACCCGCGTGCACGAGCAGGTGTTTATCCTGCGGTACGTGGTGCTCTTTCTCCATGCCGCTTTCGCTGCGCACCACGATCGTCATCTTTCCGCGCCGCTTATCCGCCCGAATCTCGACCGTCCCCGATATTTCCGCCATCACAGCCGGTTCCTTCGGACGGCGCGCTTCGAAGATTTCGGTCACCCGCGGGAGACCACCGGTGATGTCCTGCGTCCCGCCCATGGCCCGCGGCTGCCGCGCGAGCTCCATACCCGGGAGGATTTCCTGCCCTTCGGAGACCTCAATTCGCGCTTTGGCCGGCAGGTAGTGATAATCGAGCACGTTCCCATCCTTGTCCTCGATGACAATCTGTGGGTGCTTCTCGCCTTTGTGCTCGATGACGACGAACTTCTCGCTCCCGACCTCCTGTTCGAGCCGGACCGTCTCGCCGTCCGCCACGTCCTGAAAACGCACGAACCCACCGACCTCCGCGAGGATCGGTGTCAGGTGCGGGTCCCACTCGCACAGCACCGCGCCACGCGCCACCGACTCGCCGTCCTTGACCAGCAGCTTCGCACCGTAGTTGACCTTGTCGCGCGAAAGTTCCCTTCCCTTCTCGTCTAAGACCAGGATTTCGCCGTTTCGCTTCAGGGCCACGCTGTAGGAACCGCCGTCGGGCGTGGGGACCTCGACGGGATTCAGGTCCTGGTACTTGACGATACCCTTGACCGTTGATTTCAGCACATTGTCGAGGGCAGTCTTTTGCGCCACACCACCGGTATGGAAGGTACGCATGGTAAGCTGCGTCCCCGGTTCACCGATCGACTGGGCGGCGATAATTCCGGTTGCCATGCCCTGCTCGACCAGTCGTCCCGTGGACATGTCCATACCGTAGCAAAGCGCGCAGATGCCTTGTGTGGCTTCGCATGTAAGCGGGCTTCGAACACGGATCTTGTCCAGCCCGAGCTCCTCGATACGCGTCGCGATCTCTTTGGTGATGATCTGGTTCTCTTCGACGATCAGCTTGTCGGTAATCGGGTTGCGGATTCCGTCGCGGGCGACGCGCCCGATGATGCTCTCCCGCAGCGGGATGTCGACCTCTTCCCCTTTGTAGATCGCGCTCTTGGTGACCCCGTTGATGGTGCCGCAGTCCTCCGAACTGACGATCACGTTCTGGGCCACGTCCGCCAGTTTTCGGGTGAGGTAACCCGAGTCCGCGGTTTTCAGGGCCGTGTCCGCCAGCCCTTTACGCGCACCGTGCGTCGAGCTGAAGTACTCGAGGACGGAAAGCCCCTCGCGGAAGTTGGCCTTGATCGGCGTTTCGATGATCTCGCCCGACGGCTTGGCCATCAGGGCTCGCATTCCCGCGAGCTGCCGAATCTGGTCCACGCTTCCTCGCGCACCGGACTGCGTCATCAGATAGATCGGGTTGAGGTAAGGGCTCGCTTTCTTGTCGTCGGGTGCGCTGTAGTTGTCATCACCGTCCCGATAGTCATCGCGCAGCTCGGACATCATCGCCTGCGTCACGAGCTCGCGGGCGTGGATCCAGATGTCGATTACCTGGTTGTACCGTTCGAGTCGCGTCAGTGTCCCCTGGTCGAATGCCTTCTGGATGGCGTCGACCCGCTTTTGCGCCGCGTCGATGATTTTCTGCTTCGCGTGCGGGATGCGCATGTCGGTGATGCCGAACGACAACCCGGCCAGAGTCGAGTACTTGAAGCCCACGTCCTTGATCTCGTCGAGCAGTTCGATCGTCGCCGAACGACCGAGCTCCTCGTGGCAGTCCGCCACGACACGCACAAGACCCTTCTGCGAAAGGGCGCAGTTGTAGAATGGCATCTCCTCCGGCAGGATATCGTTGAAGAGAATCCGCCCGACGGTCGTCAGGATGCGCCCGTTCTCGGGTGCCGGCTCAGCCGGCTTCTTGTCACCCGTCACCACTTGGGCGTGCGGGATTCGCACCAGAATCGAGTCGTGCACTTTGATCCGCCCGACGTCATAGGCCATGATTGCCTCGAACGGATTCGCAAATCGCGGCGCTTCGTTGGGCTCGATCTTCGGGCTAACGTGCCCCGTCGTCAGGTAGAAGACGCCCATCACCACGTCTTGAGTCGGCGACATGATGGGGCTGCCGTTCGCCGGGCTGAAGATGTTGTTTGTCGACATCATCAGCACGTACGCTTCCACCTGAGCCTCGATCGACAGCGGAAGGTGGACCGCCATCTGGTCCCCGTCGAAGTCGGCGTTGAATCCCTTGCAGACCAGCGGGTGAATCTTGATCGCGTTGCCTTCCACCAACACCGGCTCGAACGCCTGAATGCCCATGCGGTGCAGCGTCGGGGCGCGGTTCAGCAGCACGGGATGCTGGTAGATCACCTCTTCCAGGATGTCCCAAATGGCTTGGTCCTGCCGTTCGAGCATTTTCTTGGCTGACTTGATGGTGTCAGCCAGCCCACGCTCCTTGAGCTTCCGGATGATGAACGGCTGATAGAGTTCCAGGGCAATCTTCTTCGGCAAACCGCACTGGTGCAGCTTCAGCTCGGGCCCCACCACGACCACCGAACGCGCCGAGTAGTCCACCCGCTTGCCTAGCAGATTCTCCCGGAACCGCCCCTGCTTGCCCTTGATCATGTCCGTCATGGATTTCAAGGGTCGGTTGCTGGAACCCAGGACGGGACGCCGACACCGCCCGTTGTCGAAGAGGGCGTCGACCGCCTGTTGGAGCATCCGCTTCTCGTTTTGGATGATCACTTCCGGCGCGTTGAGATCGACCAATTTCTTGAGGCGGCTGTTCCGGTTGATGATCCGCCGATATAGGTCGTTCAGATCGCTGGTGGCGAAGTTCCCGCTGTCCAGCAGCACCAGCGGCCTCAGGTCCGGCGGAATGACGGGGATCACGTCCAGAACCATCCACGACGCCTCGTTCGGCGAGGCCCGAAGCGCTTCTACGATTTTCAAGCGCTTCGCAAGGTCCTTCTCACGCTGTTTGCTGCCCGTTTTCGCCAGTTCGTCGCGCAGTTCTCCCGAGAGTTCCGCGAGGTCCAGTCGGCTGAGCAGTTCCTTGACCGCTTCCGCACCCATCATCGCGACGAACGAGGCCTGGCCGTATTGTTCCTGCGCCGCGCGGAATTCCTCTTCGGTCAAGAGCTGCTTTTCTTTCAGCGGCGTGTCGCCCGGATCGATAACCACGTAGTCCTGGAAATAGACGATCTTCTCGAGGTTCGCCGTCTTCGTATCGAGCAACGCGCCCAGTCGCGAGGGCATCGCCTTGAAAAACCAGATGTGCACCACCGGCGCCGCGAGGTTGATGTGCCCCATGCGCTTGCGGCGTACGCGGGAGTGCGTCACCTTCACGCCGCATCGGTCGCAGATGATGCCTTTGTGCTTGGTGCCCTTGAACTTCCCGCACGCACATTCCCAGTCCCGCTCCGGACCGAAGATCCGCTCGCAGAACAGCCCGTCCTTCTCAGGGCGGTAAGTTCGGTAGTTGATCGTCTCCGGCTTTTTCACTTCGCCGAAGGACCAACTACGGATGTCGTTGGGCGATGCCAGCGAAATATTGACGCGGGCATAGTCATTTACGCGATCGTAAATGTTGTCTAGCATCTGTGTTTGACCCCTTCCAGGAACAACAGACGACAATTACACACGGCGGTACGCGGAATCCGCGAACACTTTGGTCGTTCCCCCGACCGGTTTCGCTTATCACACCGCACAAGTCGACCCCGATCGACGAGCCGGAATCGGCACTTCGGCGGGTAGCTCCATCGCCACCATGCCTCGAATCTTGCGAAAACCCAGTTCCTCGCAAAAATCCTCTTCCGTCCCGTACGCAAGCACGGCGATCGTCTCGACGCCGTGGTCACGGAGTGCCTGCACGATCCGCCGACCCATCTCGAAAGCGATCCCGGCCGAATCGTGCTCGATCCGCCCGTCGGTCTTGGTCACGCAGGCCGGACCTTGGAACGCGGGGTCCAGTTTGCACTCCGCCAGCCAGCCGCAAAGCCCATCCGTCACCCCTCGTCCGATCCCCACCAGTTCGCCGTTCCGACGCGCGGTCACGAAGCAGAACGTGCTGTCCAGCATCCGCTGCAGCTTGTCGCGTTCCCGCGTCGTCGGGTGGTGCTGCTTCTCATAGAAAGCAAGCAGCTCCTCAGGGTCAGGCTTTGCCATCGTTTTGAATTCGATTCCCTCGATCATGAGTCCGGCCTCCAACGTCTCTCATCCGTGACGAGGTCCTCATCTACGCATCACTCGCCTCGACCACGCCGGCTATCCGACCCGGCGCTTCTCGAGGGAGATATTCAGACAAAGTCCGCGAATCTCGTTGCACAGCACGTCGAAAGACACCGGCGTGCCCGCTTCGAGTGTGTTCTTCCCCTTCACCATGGTCTCGTAGATCTTGGTGCGGCCCTCCACGTCGTCGCTCTTGACGGTCAACAGTTCTTGCAGCACGTACGCTGCGCCGTACGCCTCCAGGCCCCACACTTCCATCTCACCGAACCGCTGTCCGCCCGTCCTCGCCTTTCCGCCGAGCGGCTGTTGTGTAATCAGGCTGTACGGTCCGGTGGCCCGTGCGTGAATCTTGTCATCCACCAGGTGGTGAAGCTTAAGCATGTAGATGTAGCCGACCGTAACCGACTGATCGAAATACTCGCCCGACCGACCGTCCCGCAGCGGCACTTTTCCCCCGGGCGGAAGCGCGGTGAAACACGTTTCTTCGACCGCCGCGTTGGCCACACACGCCGGGTCTTCCCCGACCTTCGCGGCGCGTTCGTTCGCCTCCGCCAGCGCTTTGTGGATTTCCCGCTCGGTCGCGCCGTCGAAAACCGGCGTGACCGCCTGGAATCCGAGCAGCTTCGCGGCCCACCCCAGGTGTGTTTCGAGAATCTGCCCCACGTTCATTCGCGACGGGACGCCCAGCGGGTTCAGCAGGATGTCAACCGGCGTTCCGTCATCGAGGAACGGCATGTCCTCTTCGGGAAGGATCTTCGCGATCACGCCCTTGTTCCCGTGTCGACCGGCCATCTTGTCACCGACCGAAATCTGTCGTTTCGTCGCAACGTAGACCTTCACCATTTCGAGCACCCCGGAGGGCAGCTCGTCGCCACGCTTCATCTGAGCCGCTTTGCGATCGCGCTCCTCCTGAATTTCTTCGATCCGAGGCCAAAAGCGGTCGACGATCTTCAGCGCGTCGTCACGCTTCGACGCCGGTTTCACCCACTTCAGATCACGCGCTCGAACCTGCTCCGCAAAGGCGGTGACCTGCTCGAGGATCACCTCGTCGAGGTTGCTGTGGCCTACCTTCTGACGCGTGTTCGGGTCGATCATGGGAGCCTCCATGACCTCCTCGATCTCCGTGCACATCTGCTTGAAGCACGACAGGACCTTGGCATTCTGGGCGGTGGCGTATTGCTCGATCTGCTGCTCCAGCTCCTTTTTCTGTTCGTCCGACATGTGCAGGCGGCGACTGAAGCGCTTGGCGCCGAGGACGATGCCCTCCTCGCCCGCAGGCAGTTCCAGCGAGTCGTTCTTGACGTCTTCGCCCGCCCGCCCGAAGATCGCGTGCAGCAGTTTCTCCTCCGGGCTCAACTCGCTCTTGGATTTCGGGCTGACCTTGCCGACCAGAATAT
>JASFUW010000032.1:0-21838 GCA_050050135.1 Phycisphaerae bacterium | reverse complement strand
CGCTCATCGGCCAACGGCTGAACCGAACCTGGGAGACCTTCTGGGCCAACCGCCCGCTCCACCGGGCGGCATAATCGCCCCCTTTTTTGGGATGCACCCGTTGGCAGCACGCTGCGTCGCATGCAAATTGACATGGGCACGAGGCGCCGATATGATCTGGGGGCCTGTGGATGGCGTCAGGCGGCACCGGACCAAAGGGGGAAGTTCTTGTCACCCCGCTGCCGCGCCTTACAAACCAGTATTCGGATACTGGAATCGGCGAGCCGCGAGCGCGGGTGGTGAGATGCGATCCCGCGCGCCGGGAGCGCGTCGAACGCGGCGAATGCCGAGTCGCGGAATGACGACGCCTGCGACGGTGCCCTTCTTTACCTCGGGAGTGTTCGTTTTGCCCACGCTGTACGTGCTCCAAGGCCCCGACAAAGGGCGGACTTATGAGACGTCCGGCGAGCCGGCGGTCATCGGCCGCACCTCGGACCAGATCCAGCTTTCCGACAACAGTGCGTCGCGCCACCACGCCGAACTTCGCCCGGCGAACGGCAACTGGGTGTTGACCGACCTCCACAGTTCCAACGGCACGTTCCTCAACGGGAAACGCGTGTTAGAGCCGACAAGGCTCGAACATGGGGACCAGATCAAAGTCGGCAGCACGCTGCTGGTGTTTAGCGGGCACGGAAACGTCGAGAGCTTCACGGGGGCCCAGATGATCGGGAGCCACGTTGACCTCGACCTGACCGGAACGTCGGCGGAGTCCTCGATTCTTTCGGCGGTGGATGCGTCCGAGGAGAGCGTGATCCTGCAACCGCAGGAGACCGCCGACGCGGTGGCGGCGTGGAACGTCGTCTATCGCGTTGCGGAGCTGGTGGGGCGCGTCGACTCGGCGGAGGCCTTTCTCGAACGCGTCGCGGACATCCTGTGTGAGCATCTGATCGTCGAGCAACTCGTGCTTCTCATGTACGATGGGGAGAGTCAAACGCTGGCACCACAGATCGTTCGCTGCCCGAAGCCGGAGCGCGGACCTCGGCCGAAAGTGGTGACCTCGCAGACGATCATCAACCACGTTCTCGAGACGAAGGACGGGGTCCTGTGTGCCAACGCCATGACCGACGAGCGTTTCCACGGCAACGCCAGCCACGACAGCATTCATCAGCTCGGGCTGCGCAGCATCCTATGCGTACCGATCGTGGTTCGTGAAGAGATACTCGGTGTGTTCCATCTCGATTGTCCCATGTCGCATCACACATACAGCCCGGAGCAACTGCGGCTGGTCGTTGCGATAGGTCGGCTTGTGGGGTTGACGATCGAGAACATGCGGCTGGCGGAGTCGCGCGTGCGAAACGAGCGGCTGGCGGCGGCGGGCGAAACCGTGGCCTACCTCTCGCACCACATCCGGAACATACTCCAGGGCTTGCAGGGTGGGGCCGAGGTGATCGAACTCGGATTGAAGCACTCCAGCGTGGAGCGCATGAAATCAGGCTGGTCGCTCGTGCGCAGCAACCTCGACCGCATCTTCGTGCTCACGATGAACATGTTGACCTTCAGCAAGGACCGCAAGCCTCGCATCGAGATGGCGCAGTTGAACAAGGTCGTGGAAGACGTGATCGCACTGGTCAGCAACCGTGCCCGCGAAGAGGGCGTTGCGCTTCAGTTGCAGCTCGGGAACGTCCCGGCGATGCCGCTGGACTATGAGGGCGTTCATCAGGTGGTTCAGAATATCGTGCTCAACGCCATGGAAGCGGTGGCGGGCAAAGACGGACGGATTCACATCTCGACAGCATTTGACCGGGCGGCGGGGCATGCGACCGTGTCCGTCCGTGACAACGGGCCCGGGATACCCGAAGAGGAACGAGCCAGGATATTCGATCCGTTTCACTCGTCCAAAGGGCACGGCGGGACGGGGCTGGGTCTGGCCGCCGCGAGCAAGATCGTCTCCGAACTGGGCGGTGACATCGAGGTGCAGAGCGAGCTCGACCAAGGTACGACCTTCCACGTCAGACTCCCGACCACCTACGGCGGGCCGGGGGACAGCGACGAGACACACGGTCCCGGTTGACAGGCGCCGGCGGTACCCTACAACGATTTCGTCTCAGCGGGTCGGCTGGCGGTGCCGAACGTGATCTGCGGCCGCCGGTGGGGGCCTCGACCGAGCGTTGGCCGAAGTCCCTGTTCCGAACGTGCCCTGCCCCGGTGCGCCGGGACAGGTCCGGGGGCACTTTTGTCGATACCTAAAGGGCGGGTGCGGACAACGCCATACCAATGGTTAAGAAGATGAAAGCCCGAGGGTTCGCCAAGGTCAGCTCAGCCGGTCACCGGGGCGCGTCGTGGTCGGCGTGGTGCGCCTCCGTCGCGCTGTTGGCGCTGGGGGTCGCGACGATGGCGGTCGGCGTGCAGCGGCATTTTCAAGCGCCTCCGGCATCGAACGAGCCGGTCGTCAACGTGACCGAGGCGTCGTGGACCACGCCGCCCATGCCGGAGGACCTTTCGGAGCTGGAGCCCGTCCTGGTCGAGGAGATCGCAGCCAAGGTTCGCGACGCCGGCGATTTCCCCGACGATCCGGAACCGCTCGGTCGATTGGGCCTGATCTACGAAGCCCACGGGTACAGCGAGCTGGCGATGGAGTGCTATGAAGCGGCTCGATCGCGCGATCCGGCGCTGGCCCGATGGCAATACCATTGGGCGGTGTTGGCGCAGAAGGCAGGGGACGCCGAGGCCGAGGGCGCGCTGCGCGAAGTGATCGAGAAGGAGCCCGACTACGCTCCGGCGCATGAGCGTCTCGGTCTGGTGTTGCTCGACAGGAACGCCTACTCCGAGGCGGCCGAGGTCTTTCAACATGTCATCGACCTGCGACCGTACGAAGCCCCCGGGCACGCCTGGCTGGGTCGTGTTCGCCTGGCCGAAGGGAACGCCGAGGCGAGCGCCGAGCTGTTCAAAAAAGCCATCGGACTGGCACCACGCTGGGGTCTCGCCCACTACCTTCTCGCCCAGGCATACCAGCAGATCGGTCGCGTCGATGATGCGCGGATCGAGTTTGCTCGGGGAGCCCGGACCGACCCTTCCTACGTCTACGATCCGTGGCGTGCGGACATTGCCAAAGCGTCGGTCGGTCGAACAGCCAGGTTGAAGGTGGCTGACTCACTGAAGAGCGTCGGGCGAGTCGCCGAGGCCGTTCAGTTGCTCGAAGATTTGCTCGAAACCTACCCGACGGACACGGCGGTGGTGAACAACCTGGCGGTCGCCTACCTGTCGACGAAGCGTCCACGAGACGCCCGGCGAATCCTCGAGCGGGCGTTGGAGCGTGAGCCGAACGAATATCTGACCCACAACAACCTGGTGGCTGCCCTGCTCCAGCTCGGTGACTTGAACAAGGCACTCGAGCACGCGGAGGAGGCGGTACGGCTGGGGCCGACCATCGGGCGTCCCTATTACGCCAAAGCGACGGTTCTGAATCGGATGGGGCGCGTCGAGGACGCCCTGGCAGCCTACCGTCGCTCGGCCGAGCTGGACCCTTCCTACCCGCGAGTTCATAGTGCTATGGCCCAGGCACTCGGTAAGCTCGGTCGGTCGGAGGAGGCGGTCGCCCCGTGGGAGGCGGCCGTCAAGCTCCAACCGCAGAACTGGTTCAATCAATACAACCTCGGTCTCGCCTACGCCCGGGTCTCGCGGTTCGACGACGCCGTAGTCGCGCTGCGCATCGCTGCCGGGTTGAATCCGCGAAGCGAAGACATCCGCCGCGCCTTGGAGCGTGCGGCCGCCGGTCAGGCGGGCGGTTGATCACCGAAATGACCGAAAAGACGCGGGCGATGTCGCGAACGTAGTGGTCGGAAATGACGAAAGAACCCAAGAAAGGACAATCCAGCAAACGCGAAGCCGCCCGCCCGACGCGCAAGCGGGCGTGGGCCCCGCTGGCGGTCGCGATCACGGGGGTCGCGCTGACGATCGCGGGGGCCGTGCTGATCCTCACCGCGCCCACCGCGGACGAGCCCGGTGCGACTGTCTTGCCCGACGCGTCGACCGGGAAGGGGTGGTTCGAGAACGTAGCACCCGGATGCGGCGTCGACTTCCACCACGTCACCGGCGCGGGAACACCCTTGTACATGCCCGAGAGCATGGTTGCGGGTGTGTGTCTGTTCGACTTTGACCGCGACGACCACCTCGATGTCTACTTCGTGCAGGGGGGAAGCCTGCGAGATCCGAGCCCGCAGACACCGGGCAACCAGCTCTACCGCAATCGCGGCGACGGCACGTTCGTCGAGGTGACCGCGGAAGCCGGCGTCGGCGACCGTGGGTACGGCGTCGGATGCACGTGCGGGGACTACAACAACGACGGGTGGACCGACATCTACGTCACGAACACCGGACCGAATGTCCTCTATCGAAATGACGGGGACGGCACCTTCACCGACGTCACCGCCGCGTCCGGCGTGGGCGATCCGGGTTTCAACTCCAGCGCCGCCTTCGTCGACTACGACCACGACGGCGATCTCGACCTGTTCGTCGTGGACTACGTAAGCTGGTCACCGGATTCCGAGGTCGTATGCACCGCGTGGAACGGCGAACCGGACTACTGCACCCCCAACGCCTACAAGGCACCCGGTCAGGACACGCTCTATCAGAACAACGGCGACGGCACGTTCACCGACGCGTCGCAATCATCCGGCGTCTCCGCGAATTTCGGGAACGGTCTGGGCGTCGTTTGCGGCGACCTCAACGGCGACGGATGGGTCGATATCGCGGTCGCCAACGATCTGCGGGCCAATCAACTCTGGATGAACAGCGGCGACGGGACCTTCTACGACGAGGGGCTGGAGCGCGGCGCGGCCTACAGCGGCGACGGTATGGCCGAGTCGGGGATGGGCATCGACGCCCAGGACGTCGATCACGACGGTGACCTCGACCTGTTCATGACCCACTTCGGCGGACAAACCAACACCTTCTACCTGAACGAGGACGGGTTCTTCGTCGACCGAACCACCCGGTTCGGGTTGGGCAGCAGCCTACCGTTCACGGGGTTCGGCACCGCGCTGATCGATCTGAACAACGACGGGTGGCTGGACATCTACGTCGCCAACGGTCGGGTCATCTACGGGCGGGGCGAATGGTACGAGGTTGACCCCTACGCCGAGCCGAACCAACTGTTCGAAGGGCTCGACGACGGCACCTTCCGCGAGGTCATGCCGCTGGGCGGCACGGACGTCCTGCTGAACCATTCGAGCCGGGGGGCGGCGTTCGGCGACTATGACAACGACGGGGACATCGACATCTTCGTCGCCAACCGCGACGGCCCCGGGTATGTCCTGCGGAATGTTGCTCCCGGAGCCAACCATTGGATCACCTTCCGCGTAGTAAACGAGCATGGGAGTGATGCCATCGGGGCACGCGTGGAAATCGAATACGCCGGAAAGCGCCGCATCCGCGATGTGCGGGCCGCGTACAGCTACTGTGCCTCGAGCGACCCGCGGGTCCACTTCGGACTGGGCGACGCGACGCACGTTGAGAACGTGACGGTCAGATGGACCAACGGTGAGGTCGAGTCGTTCGGGCGTTTTGACGCGGACCGGGTCTGGAAACTAGAAACCGGAGCGGGCTGATCATTGGTTCCTGAGTTTCTGGGCTCTGGTTTCCAGCTTGCATAGCCATTGCCAGCGGGACCTTCGCTCAGTACAAGAGTGCAAGCAAGGTTCTCGAGTCACGCGGCCATCGTACGAGGCGAACGAGGAAGAGGATGGGTCGATTGCTCCGCCTGCAAAGGGCGGGAAGACGTCGGAGATTGGTTGCGATGCGTACCGTGGTCTGCGTTCTGGCGATTTCAGCGGCAGCCCCGGGTGCGTTTGGGCGTTCGCAGGACCTTGATCGACAACCGGCTCCGGCCCCGGCGGAACACCTGGAAGAACTCGACCGGTGCCGTGAAGGCTTGCTGGACCCCGAGGCCCGCCCGCGAAATAGACGCCGCTGGGCGGCTCAGCTCGCCTCGTATGACTCACGGGAGGCGAAGGAGCTGTTGGTCGAACTTCTGGGTCTGCAAGCCCGGCCCGAGGTCCAGCGAGCGGTCGCCGCCGAGATCGCCGATCGTGCCCGAGACCCGTCGACGAAAATGGACGACGCACTCGTCGCCCCGCTGATCGCGGTGCTCGGTGCGGAGAACGCGGAGCTTCGGTCTCTGGCGGCTCAGGCGTTGACGCGCTTTCCGGGGACGGATGTGCCGGACAAGCTGGGGGAGGTTGCGTCCGACGTCGGCGCTGCCCTCCCGAAACGACTGGCAGCCATCGACGCACTCGCCCCGAACACGCATCGCCGCAAAGTCGTCGGTCAGTTGATCGCCCTGCTCGGTTCCTCGATCCCCGCCATCGACGAGCGTGTAATCGCAGCCTTGGACACCGCGACGAACGAGCGCTTCGGTGCCGATGTCGAGGCGTGGCGGGCATGGTGGCGGCGCAAGTCTCAACTCAGTGAGGAGGCGTGGCTGGCCGAGCGCGCCCGGCTGGACCGGGAACGTCTTCGCCAAGTCACCGTGGAGCTGGAGCGGGACCGGGACGCGGCGAGACTCGCGCGGGAAGAAGCCACCGATCGAATTCGCACGCTCCAGCGCGAGCTGTTTCGTGTGCTCACCCCCGAGCAGCGGGAGGCAAAGCTCGTGGACTGGCTTAACGACCCGATGGTCGTAGTGCGGTCGACGGCGCTGACGCTCATTCGCGCCCGCATGGCCGACGAGGGCAAGCGGCCTGACGGCGCCGTGCTCGATGCCTTGCTTGATCGGCTCCAAGAGGGACCGGGCGAACTTCGGTCGGAGCTGCTCGAGATACTCCAGAATCTGGATGACCCGCGTGTCGTCGCCGTGGTGCTCTTACGGCTTAAGCGCGAAACGGACGCCGGCATTCGCGCACTGATGTTCCGTGCGCTGGGCAAGCTGGAGCACGCCGACGCGATCCCGGCGCTTGTTCGTGAGATTGCCTCGCCGCAAAGTCCCACCGAGTGCGTCCGCGAGGCGGCGATCGCGCTGGGGCTGGTCGCGGATCAGACGGCTCCCGGCGCGCCGGGAGCCGATCACGCAGAGGCCGCAGTCGAGGCGCTACGGGGTAGATACCAGACCGTGTCCCCCGAAGATATCCCCCTTCGCGCTGCGCTGCTCTCGGCGATGGCGGGTCTGGGGGACGCTGCCTTCACCGACGCCTTTCTGACAGCCCTCGAGACGGATCAACCCGTCATTCTGCGCCCGGCCATCCGCGGGATCGAGGCGGTCGGCGACCGGTCGGTGTTACCGCGTCTTCGTGCGCTCACCGCTCATCCCGATCTGCTTGTCCGTCTGGCGGCGCTCGAGGCCGTCGGCGCCCTGGGGTTCGAGGATGCGGACCTGGAAAGCCTTTTGACCAGGCTCAACCCGGCGATCGAGATGGACGTGCTCGCGACCGACGCCGCGTGGCGCGGCTTTCTCTCGATCCTGGGGAACCGATCGCTCGAGCAGCGTATCGCGGCGGCGGATCGACTTCGGGACCTGCCGCAGTATGAGGCGAAGTACCTGGCCACGCTCGCCGAGTCACTGACCGCGGTCAACGGCACGGTCGAACAACTTACAGCGGTCTACGATCGGCTGGCCCGGGTCTACGTCGCTCAGAACCGACACGCCGAAGCGGTTAGCCCGCTGCGTCGACTATATCAGGCGCAATCGACGCACTCGAATCCGGACGCGTTCAACTCCGGCCTGCGGTTGTTGCACGCCTTGCTGTACAGTGGTGCGGAGACCGGAACCGCGGAACTGATTTCCCAGATCGCGGCGGGTGCCGATGAAGCCGAGAAGGCGCGGATCATCGATGTGTTGACCGAGTACTTTTACGCTGCGGTGGCGGAGGCTCACCTTCCGCGGTCGCGTGATCTGTTGACCGAACTCCGCACTATCCCCCGCGGCCTGCTCGGCGAAGGCTGGACGGATGCGGTTGAGCAAATGGCCGCCCAGCTCGACCGCGTCGATACGCCCGAGTCGCCATCAAGTCCGCCGCGCGACGACCCCGGTCCGAGCACGCCTTAGCGCAGGCAGGCCGTGGTTGTTCCGTGCCATGCCCTGTCCCTGCGGGCCCGACCATCCCACCCAAATCCGACTTATCTTTCTGGATGCGGCGGGTCAGGAGGTGAAACGCGTGATGGCGTATACGACGGCAATGAACCCGAGTATCCAGGGAATCACGCGAATGAAGGCGTACCCGAGTTCGAGTGCGACTTCTGCGGCGGTGGGAGGCGGTTCCTTGGTGGCAGCCTCGACTTCCGCGAACAGGGAATCGAAGCGGGGCCTGGTGCTGGCTTCGAGATCCTCGAGCATGGCCGACGCCGTCGGATAACGGTTCGCGGCGCTGGATGAACACGCCCGGACGATCACATCGCTGACGCGTTGAAGGTCCCACCTCATGCTCCCCCATTGGCAGTCGGCGGGCAAAGCCGGGAACGTCGGTGCGTCCCGACCGGCCAGCATTTCGTGCAGCACCTTGCCGAAGGCGTAGATATCAGCCGTCTGGTCCATGATCTTGTCGGGCGGCATGTAGCGCGGTGTTCCCACGACGCGCCCGCTTTCGGCTGCCGCGGTCATGACACCGATGTCGGCGAGCTTCGGATTGCGGTTCACGAAGATGATGTTCGTCGGTTTGATGTCGCGGTGGACCAGGTCGAGGCTGTGCAGCTTGGCAAGCCCGCGAAGCAGCCGGCGGGCGAGCTCGATCGCCACGTCCACCTGGAGCTGGCGGGCGCGGATGATCGTATCGAGCGTGAGCGGGCGGTAGTTCGCGGGGAACGCGTCACGAACCGCACGCCGGGCGGCGCGGTCGTCGGCGAGTTCCATCGTGTAATACAACAGTGAGTCGACCTCTCCCACGTGATACACCGTGATCAGATAGGGGTGTCGGGTGAGCTTTCGACAGTAGGCCTCGAGCGCCGCCCGTTCTCGACAGACCACGCCGGCGCGCCCCAGACGTTCCGTATCGATGATCTTCAGCGCACGGTAGACGCCGACGCGGTCGCGGACAGCCCAGACCGACCCGTACGACCCTTCGCCGCACAACAACACCCGCTCATAATCCGGGATAGGCCATTCACCCGCACCGAGTGCGTGCAGCGCCTGTTTCCCGGCTGAGTCGTCATCCTGCTCCGCGGAATCATCCGCGACGCTGATCGCGTCCGCCTTTTGGGCGTCTTCGTCACTGGTTTCATCGAGGGCGTTCATGTATGACGTTCGAGGATCAGACTCGAGGTCCTCGTCCGTGCCGACCGCCCCTGGCGCGTCCTCCGTGAGTGTCGTACCTACGTCAGCCTTCTGCAGTGCGGTCCGCAACTGGTGCCCCAGCGGGTTCGCGACCCGAATCCTTTCCAGGGCCGCACCGCACGATGCACACGACTGTACGTGCTGCTCGACGGGTTCGGCGTCATGCTCGGTCAGTTCACCGTTCTCGTAGGAAATCAGACGTGCACGTGAAGGACAACTGCTCACACCTCGACTCCGTACAGACCCTCGACCACGTGCTCACATCGCTCGCGGATGAACCGCAGGACGCGGGACTTGGCCACGTACACCTGGTTCGGCGTCATGCTCAGAACCTCGCTGATTTCCCGTACGGGTCGCTCCTGAAGGACGTATAGAGCGAACGCCTGCAGCGTGTGTTGCGCGAAGTTCGTACGAAGCGTGGCGACAAAATGTGTAAGATGCGCCTCATCCCAGCTTTTCTCCCACGCCTCGGCGGGCGTCGGTCCGGGATCGGGAGAGTGACGCAGCACACCGGTGTCAGCCGACCGCTCACGACTTTTCTTCGTGAAATGATCGCTGATCTTGTGATCGACCATCGCTCTCAGCCAGCCGCGAAAGCTGGACTTTTTCTCGAACTGCCCGATGCGGGAGACGATGGCCACCAGGCACTGCTGGGCCAATTCCTCCGCCACGTCCGCCGGAACATAACGACGCCGCGCGTAGCCGACCAGCAGCGGGCGGTAGAGCTTGTCGAACTCCGCCCAGCCCTCCTTGTCGTCGAGGTCGCGCACACGACGCAACAGCGTGCTTCGCGTCGCATCAATCGAGTTATCCTGAGGACGCATGGCTGACACTTTTCCTGCTCCCCCTACCATTTTAGCGAGATCGGCCGGCTGCGTCCTTTTCTACCATTTCTTCGACTTTGCCCTGCCCGCCGAGGCGTTCGCCGCGTTCTTTTCGCCCTCCACAGGCCTCGCCACCCCACGACTCGGCGTTCCCCGCTTCACCGCCGTCGCGCCTCGCACTCCGGACTTCAAGTTCCCCCCTGGGCCGCCGTCGGTTGCGATCCGCGTTCAATCACGACTCTCCCTCGATCACGACTTGGTTTTCGGACGTTCGTCACCGCTCGCTGCTTTCCGGGGCGCCTAACAGTCCGTTGAAAAACCGGACTCGCTCCGAGCAACGACCCGTCCACGGAGTCGTGAGTGCCCGCCGACGAGGTGGCCGTACCCTTTTTCAACAGCTTCCTAACGAATGCCACTTGTGCCCGGACTGGTGGATATCGAAAATCGGCGAATCGGTCGAGGGTGGATTTTTGCCGTACCAGCTGCAATCGAGGATACACGGACCAGGAAGGCGGTGGCCACGCGCGGAGTGGTTGAGCGGCGGCGGGTTCGGTCAAAATTGAGGTCCCGCAGAGGTTATAGGTCTCCGACGACGGCGCAGGCGCTCGACCGCACGAGGCTGTCGTCGTGTTCCCCGGTTCCTCTACGGACCCCTCAATCCGAAACCCGCCGTCCGCCCCTCTACAGCCTCCATGCACCGCTGCAGGCGCTGAACCCCGACTCGTCGGGGCTCGGGATTGCGCTCGCCGGACGCGGGTTCCCACTCGCGGCTCATCGTATCGGGCCCTGACGCCCAAGATCCGCGCGCGTGCGGTTGCCTACTTGGACGTACGCGCGCGTTCCCGGTTGACCTGAAGTCGATAAAGCTGCTAAGCTAGTGAATACACGAGTCGGTCATCGTACGCGTTTTCGGCGTATGCGCATGGACGCTGCCCTTTCGCTCGTGAGGGTTCGGGCGGACGTCCATAAGCGAGGCGGTGGTTGTCCTGACAGCTCCACCGGCCTCGGCGCTTCGCGACTCGGCGTTCGCCGCCCGCTCCACGCTCGCGGCTCACCGGTCGCGGTCCGTTTGTTGCTGCTAGCCGTGCCGCAGGAATGGAACTTTGGCGATTGGATCGACCGACTCGACGTGCCGCCTGCATACGAGAACCTGAGTCTCTCGGAGCGCGACGGCATACACGGGGGGTGGGCGTGATAGCTACGTGCCGTTTTCCTCTTCGCAAGCTCAGAGCCGCGTCGGTGGCTTCCCCGGCTCCCTGCCCCACGACGCCCCGCGGTCATCGCTCACGCCACAGGCGTCGCCACCCCGTGATCCGGTGTTGCCCGCTTCCCGTTCGATCGCGGGCGGGCGTTCGCGGCTCACCCTTGCGTGCCGGCATCGGTATGGCGGCGGTGATATGCGTGGTCCTCTTGACGCGCACGCAACCCCTTTTCGCCGGAGAGACCGTTCGCGTCAGCGTATCCACGACCGGCGAAGAAGCCAACCGATACAGCGCCGCGCCATCGATTTCCTTGGACGGTCGCTACATCGTCTTCGAGACGGAGTCCGACAACCTCGATTGGGCGGGATCCCCGCCCGACCCTTTGGTCCGGACACGGATATTCATTCACGACCTCCAGACCGGCGAGACGAGCTTGGTGAGTGTTTCGTCTGACGAGGAACTGCCTGACGGCAGCAGCCACAACGCGGCGGTCTCCGAGCACGGGCGGTATGTCGCGTTCCACAGCCATGCCACGAACCTGGTTCCTGACGACACCAATCACGTTTGCGACGTCTTCGTGCGCGATCGTTTCTTGGGCGTAACGGAGCGGATCAACATTCCGGCGGCCGGGGGTCAGGCAAACCGCTTGAGCGATTCACCCAGCATATCCGCCGATGGGCGTTTCGTGGCGTTTTACAGCCTGGCGACGAACATGGTGCCGGATGACAACAATAACAAGTCGGATGTGTTCGTGCGGGATCGTCTACTCCGGCAGACGTACCGAGTCAGCGTCTCGTCAGGCGGCGACGAAGGCAACGGGAGCAGCGGGCACGACGGTGCCTTGCAGATATCCGCCAACGGAAACTGCGTCGCCTTCCAGAGTTTCGCGACCAATCTCGTGGACAACGACACCAACACGAGGCATGACATTTTCGTCCGCGATCTCGCCACGCGAAAGACTTTCCGTGTGAGCATGGCGTATAACGGTGCCGAGGGTAACGAGGACAGCTTCGTGCCGAGCATTTCGTACCACGGGCGGTTCGTGGCGTTCGAGAGTGACGCGAGCAACCTGGTCGCCGACGATGACAACGAGGTGGCCGACGTCTTCATTCGCGACCGGGAGAGTGAAGAGACCGTGCGCGTGAGCATCTCGTCAGATGGCGACGAGGGCAACGGGCCGAGCCGGGCGCCCTCCCTCTCGGCCGACGGCGGGTTCGTCGCCTTTCAAAGCAAGGCCGACAACCTCGTCAGCGGTGACACGAACGCGTGGCGGGACGTGTTCGTGCACGATGTCGTCAACGGCGTAACGGTTCGCGCGAGCGAATCCACCTGTCGGGTTCAGGCCAACGACGAAAGCCACAATGCGTCGCTCTCCAGCGGCGGCGAGTTCGTCGCTTTTACCAGCTTCGCAGACTACCTCGTTCCGGAAGACTCCAACACCATCGGGGACATTTTCGTGCATGAACCGGCGCCCAAGTGCTTATGCGCGGTGACCGACCCGCCCGGCAGCGGGCTTGTCACACGGTTCCCGATCGATATGTGCCAACCTGTCGGCACGATTGTCGAGTTGACTGCGGTGGCTGAGGGTCTCTGTGCGTTCGCGGGATGGAGCGGCGGTGTCCCGCCTGGGCAGGAGTTCCAGAATCCCGTGCAGATTCCGCTCGATGAATCCATGATCGTCACCGCTCACTTTGAATCTTCCTGGGGAGGGCTTTACGCCGACTGCGACGACAACGGCATTCCCGATGGATGCGATGGTTTCGACTGTAATTTCTCGGGTGTGCTCGACCTGTGCGACGTGCTCGAGGGCACAAGCCCGGATTGCAACGAGAACCTGCGCCCGGACGAATGTGATTCGATCGAGCCGGGCGACTTCAACGACGACGGACAGGTCGACCTGACCGATGTCAGGGGGCTCGCGCCGTGCATGTTCGGTCCGTTCCTGCCACCGTACCCGCCCTTGCCCGTCTGCACCGGGCCGTGTCTGGACGGGTTCGATTTCGACGCGGACGGAGACGTGGACCTGGAAGACGTCTCGGGTCTCTGGTCTGCTTTCGGCGGCCCGCAGCCTTAGCGACGCTGCGCTTCGACCGCGACGAGCTTACTCTTGGCGCTTTCGAACTCGTGTTCCCGTCTCTGGAAACCAAAGGTGGTATCCGACTTCCCACGCCCGCGGTATCATGTCTCACCCGAAGCGCTCGTAGCTCAGTTGGACAGAGCATCGGTTTCCTAAACCGGAGGTCGCAGGTTCGAGTCCTGCCGGGCGCAGTTGCTGATCGCTGCTACAGGCATTGCGCTCTCCCCTGCCGCCACCGGAATATCGACGCGTTCGTCGTGGTCCGGGTCCCTTGGTCCGCGGCATTGGCGCTCGCCGTCAATCAGTTACCATGCGGCTCGGGCCGATTCGCTTTTCGCGGGAGTGCGTCAACGCAGAGTCGGAATCGACTCAAAAACGTAGACCGGTCGGACGCCCGACCCCGTGCTCGTTCTCGACCGTTGCACGGTTCTTCTCTGGCGGACGATCCATGAGCGTGCTTCTTGAGCAACGTCACCGAAGACCGAATGGATCGTCGGGCGAGCGCCGGTCCGATCCGCCTCGGAAGTTGAAGCACGATGGGAGCCAAGCGAATGAAGCGGATCGGTATCTTAACCGGGGGCGGCGACTGCCCGGGCCTCAACGCCGTCATCAGAGCGGTGACCAAATCAGCGATCCGTGACCACCGCCTTGAGGTTCGCGGTGTCGAGGACGGCTATCTCGGGCTCATCGAGAATCGGATTCGCCCTCTGGGGTTTGACGATGTCTCAAACATACTGGACGAGGGGGGGACCATACTCGGGACCAGCAACAAGGCGGACCCGGCCCACTACTGCACGGGCTTTGATTCCACCGGCGAGCCGATCTGGGAGGACGTGACAGATCGGGCCGTCGAGAGCGTGCACCGTCACGAGTTGGATGCGCTGGTTTGCATTGGCGGGGACGGAACAATGTCCGGAGCGGCACGTCTGGTCGACCGGGAGCTGCGCGTCATCGGCGTTCCCAAGACCATCGACAACGATCTGCTACATACGGACGTCACCTTCGGTTTCGACACGGCGGTCTCCGTGGCGACCGAGGCCCTCGACCGCATTCGGACGACGGCCGCGAGCCATCACCGTGTCATGTTGGTGGAAACGATGGGGCGCAACGCCGGTTGGATCGCACTCTACGCAGGTACGGCCGCAGGCGCCGATATCATCTTGATTCCCGAAATGGCCTACGACCTGGATGCGGTTTGTGCACACTGCGTTCAGCGCGGGAAACGCGGCAGGGCGTACACGTTGATCGCCGTGTCCGAAGGCGCAACGCCGCGCGGTGGTGAGCCCGTCGTGGACCGCGTGGTTCGCGAATCACCGGACCCGACCCGTCTCGGTGGTATCAGCACGGTGGTTTGTGAGCAGATCGCGGCCGCGACCCGACTGGAGTGTCGCGCGACCATCCTCGGGCACGTGCAACGTGGTGGAAAACCGACGTCACGCGACCGTGTCCTGGCGACACAGTTCGGTCACCACGCCGTGCAGTTGCTGGTCAACGAGCGGTTCAACCGGATGGTGGCCGTTCAAGCAGGCGGGCTGTCAAGCGTGCCCATCGCCGACGTCGCGGACAGGCAGAAGCTCGTTATGCGCGACGATCCGCTGGTGGCGGCCTGCCGTTCGATCGGCATCTCGTTCGGCGACGATTAGTGCAGCCTTTGCTCTGCGGAGGAAGCCGGCGATGGCGAATGCCGGGCGGCCGAGGTGTCTTCCCGTCGTGCCGACGAGGTGGTTGTTAAACGGTATGGATGTTGATGGTTGACGCGCGGTGGGGGGCGGTCGGTTCGCCGACGACCACGATCATGTCGCCCGGCACCAACGCCGACCACGCCGTCAGTTGCTCGTACAGGCGGCTGCTGGGCATCGCCCCGGATTCGAAATCCTCCGGAACCAGTCGCGGTTCGACACCGCCGCAGAGTGCCAGCCGACGGCATAGCGATCCGTCCGACGACAACCCCACGAGTGCCTTCGGAATCTGGTACTTGCTGATCCACCGGACCGTGCGGCCGGTACGACACCAGACCACAAGCAGCTTGGCCCCCAAATCTTGTGCGATGAGAACGGCACTTCGGGCGACGGCGGCCGCCCGACGATCAACCTGCCGACCCACCCACGACCCCTCCGCCAGCACACGTGAGAAATCAGCCGCCGACTCCAGGCGGTCTTTCTCGACCTGAAGGGCAATCCGGTTCAACATCCTGACGGACTCGACCGGATAGGCGCCGACGGCGGACTCGGCTGACAACATCAGGGCATCGGCCCCGTCGAGGATCGCGTTCGCGGCGTCGCTGACCTCGGCGCGCGTCGGCGACGCGTTCGCGACCATGCTCTGCAACATCTGGGTCGCCACGATCACCGGCTTGCCCAGACGGCAGCACCGCCGCACGATGTCCTTCTGCACCATCGGCACGCGCCAAACGTCCATCTCGACGCCCAGATCGCCGCGAGCGACGAGTACGGCGTCCACCGCCTCGACAATCTCCTCGAGTGCAGCCACCGCTTGGGTGGTTTCGATCTTCGCCACAATCGGGACATCGCCGCCGCCGGCGCGGTCCAGGCGTTCGCGGAGCGCGGCTAGGTCCTCCGGACGCCTGACGAACGACTGTGCGACGTAGTCGACCGAATTGGCGACGGCCCAGCGAAGATCGGATTCATCCTTCTCGGTGACGGCGGGGAGTGACAAGTCTGAGTCAGGCAGATTGAGGCCTTTGTGCGTTCCGAGCGTGCCCCCGACTTCACACTTGCACACCAGTGCATCCGGTTGCTTCTCGACCACGCGCAGTGCAATGCTCCCGTCCTCGATCAACAGGCGATCCGAAACGCTGACATCATCCACGATGCCCGGGTAATTGGTCGAGAACTTCTCGGCGGTGCCGGTCATCGATTCCCGTGTGATCATACACCCGGCGCCCGCAGCCAGCGTTGCGTCCTCCGGATCGATCGTGCCCGTGCGAACCTTCGGCCCGCAAAGGTCAGCCATCACCGCGAAAACAGCGCCGCGACTGTCAGCCAGCTCGCGCAGACGTTCGAGTGCCTGCCCGTGGTCCTCGGTCGATCCGTGCGACATGTTCAGCCGGAAGACGTCCACGCCCTCGTCCAGCAACCGCGCCAGTTTATCTCGCGACCGACTCGCAGGACCGATCGTGGCCACGATCTTCGTTCGGGCGGGTGTCATGACGTGCACCTCGAAATCAGCAAAGCGGCGACCGCCGCACGGTGACGGGCTCGTCACGTTCGGTGAACGCCCGGCGCCCCCCGCGCGGTGCGATGGGCGTCCGATCGAGAGCGGTCGATCACTCTGCTCCCCACACCGGCTACTTCGATTCCTCCAACACGTCCTCGACCCACGAGCGGGCACGCATCATGGTCGGGAATCCCAGCGTGGTCACCGCGAGCAGCGGTACGTGGCGAATCTCCTCGGGTGAGCATCCGGCGGCCAGTGCCTTCTTGACGGCCGAATGCGATCCCCCCTCCAAGCCCGCCGCCAGACTCAATGCCAGCTTGACCAGCGACGACGTCCTGGCATCAAGGGGCCCCGCGTTCTTGGCCGTCTCGCCCAGCGTCTCGAACGCCTGCATGAGTTCGGGACACTTCTCCTTAAACCGCTTGTAATAGTCCGGCGGCTCCGACATGAGGTCACGCTCCTTCTTGCAGAAACTCGTACGTCGACGTCAGACCCATCCTGTGTTTCCTTGAGATGAGCCCTTGCGATTCACGTCTTCGCGCTTGGCGGATCGCGCGGCACGGCGTTTCGGCCGGGTCGACGCCCGCATCTCGTCCCTCAGTGTACCCGCTCGACCGTGAATGGCCAGTGTGTACGCGAGCCGAAGCGTGTTCGGCCGAGCGTTCACCGTGCACGATGCCGCGCGAGACGCGTTGGCCTCCCCGCAGCGAACGGGTATCATCATGGGCGAAAGCTGCCGTCTTGTTCGGGCGGGGATAACATGGAATCTATCGGCAGAAAGGAGGCGTTCAGATGCGAGTGAGCTACGCCATTGTGTTCGTCAGTGACATGAGCCGATCGGTAGCATTCTACAGGGACGTGCTCGGCTTCCCTCTCAAGTTCGAGACTCCTCAATGGACCGAGTTCTCAACGGAAGGAGCCACGCTGGCCCTTCACGCGAGCCGCGAGTCGAGGTCTGCAGACGGTCCGGCGGAACAACCCGGTCGGTGCCGTCCCGGCCTGGCTGTCCCCGATCTGGATGCGTTCCACGAGCGGATGGTCGAGAACAAGGTGCCTTGCGTCCAGGAGCCCAAGGACGTCTTCGGTGCTCGACTCGCGCAATATCTCGACCCCGACGGATTGCCGATTTCGGTGAGTGAGGACAAGCACCCCACCTGATAATTGCAGTGTACACCACCGATACGGCGCCGCGATGGAGGCGGGGCTACGATCTATGAGCCGAGCCCGCCGCGTCGACAAGTTCCGATAAGATCGGCTGGTTGCGCCCGACGGGTTGACGCGAACAAATTACATATATATAATATTCGTGAGTCAGGCATGGAGTTTCGATGGATCGAATGGAACCTCGACAAAGTCGGCGAGCACGGGGTCAAACCGGAAGAAGCCGAATATGTCGTGGAGCAGGCCCGACACCCGTACCCACAGCACCGTGAAGATGACAAGTTCTTGGTGTGGGGACCGACGGCCGCCGGGCGGCTGCTACACGTGGTATTCTGGATCGATGACGACGATACCGTTTTCGTCATCCATGCCAGGCCGCTGACAGACAAGGAAAAGCGCCACCGGCGCAAACGCGAAACGTGAAAACGAAGCGAACGAGAAAGCGCCACGCCAAACCCAGCAGGGAACCCGCCGAAAGCGAGCTCGAAACGATGTCGGCCGAGTTCGATCGGGAGTTCGTGGCTGATACGTTCGGACCGCCCACGCGCGAAGCCAACGAACGTCTGGCGCGGGCAAAGCGCAAGCGGGGGCGCCCGCGGGTTGGAACCGGGTCAAAGGCGATTTCGGTAACGATCGAGAGGACCCTGCTGAGAAAGATCGATCGCATCGCCAGGCGCCGCAAGGTCTCACGTGCCGAACTCATCGCTCGGGGGCTTAGGACCGTTCTCGAAGAGGACGAAGCGGCCGCGAGTTGATCGTCTCGTTCGCCTCTCCGAGTTGCCTGAGCAGCAACGATCACGCGTGGACTGCGTCGCCGGTTCGTGTTGGTCACGTGGTCTGCTAGAGCAAGTAACGGTTAGGCGTAGCGGCACCCCCCCTTTCATCCCCCCTTTGTAAGGGCGGAGAGAGGGGGGTTGAGCGATCCACTTGAGCGTTATCCGCTCTAGAACTGGTTCCACAGGAACTGGTTCGTCACCTCGTGGTGGAACATGATCTCGCCGCGTTTGACATTGTGCCCGAGTTCCTTCGGGCACCGGTCCGCCGACGCCTGCTTGACCTCGACGTACTTGCCATGACAACCGTCACCCAGAATGTCCGCGGCCAACCGACTGCTCTTGAACAGCCGAAGGGCATCATGAATGTTGTCCGGCAGAAACCGGGTGCGCGCCCGCTTGCCCTCCGCGTCGGCCGGGTCGGGCAACGGTCCTTCCATCCCCGTCCGAAGCAACGCGTACAGCAACAGGTAGGGATTGCTGTCCGGCGCGACCGAACGAAACTCGATTCGCGACGTCCGTTCGTTGCCGAGCGGAATGCGAATCATCGCCGCCCGGTTCGTCGCCGAAGCCTTGATCTGGTTCGGCGCCTCGTAGTTCGGATCGAGCCGGCGATACGCGTTCACGCTGGAGTTCAACACGAGACAGATGTCCACCGCGTTGTTCAAAATCCGCTCGATGAACTCCCACGCGTACTTCGAGAGCTGGTCCTGGCCATCGCCGTCGTAGAACAGGTTTTTTCCGCTGCGATTGAGCGACATATTGCAGTGCATCCCATTGCCGTTGACGCCCGCGACCGGCTTCGGCAGAAACGACGCACTCATACCCATGTTTCGGGCGACCTGCCGACAGGTGAGCTTGTAGAGCTGGATCTGATCGGCTGCTACCATGGCCTCGGCAAACGCGAAGTTCATCTCGAACTGCGACGGCGCGACTTCCGGATGGTCCTTCTCGTTGGATAGCCCCAGCGCCCGCTGCGCTTCCGCCGCCCGGTCCATGAACTGACGCAACGGATCCTGCGGCAGAGAATGGTAATAACCGCCCGTCGAGATAAACTCGAATCGACCGGACTCGTAGTATGCCCGCTCGGCGTCCATGTTCTTGAACAAGAACCCTTCGATCTCCGGAGCGACGTGGAGCACGAGGTTATCTCTGTGATACAGCTCGTCGGTGTGCAGCCGAAGGCGCGATCGGAAGTCGGCCGGATAGGACGAGCCGTCCTGCGCGTGCACCTCGCCGAACGCGACGACTTTCCCCGGCCCGAAGACGTCGGCCGGCAACCAGTAGAACGCCGACCAATCGATCGTCAGCTTCAGGTCCGATTCACTGATGTCCGCAAACCCCCGAATGGACGAGCCGTCGAACGTCAGGTTGTCGGTCGCCCGCAGGAGGAACTTCTTGTCGTAGTCCAGCATGTGGAAGCGGCCTTCCAAGTCGGAGAAGCAGACCGTGACCGCCTTGATTCGCTTTTCGTCCGCGAGGTACTTCCGCCGACGCTCTTCGATTTGGCCCGCGTCCACGCGCTCCAACCGCTCCCGTTTCGCCTCGAGGTTCATTTCCTCCAACTGGTCATACGGAATCTCCAGAAAGTTTCGTAGCGTCGTGGTTTCCATCGCGGTTCATCCTATTTAGAGGACTGGGCGGACCACCCGACCGATGGTCCTGGTACCGGGAATTTAGTGTTATTCCGAGCCCAAGTCAATCAAATATCTTGAATATTATATTAACTGAGGCGCCGAAAAGCCTAATTTTGAGAAAAATTAAGATACATCTCCGGGATTGACACCTGCTGGAAAGCTCGCTAGCTTACGACAAAGGGTCTCGGACTGGGTCGGGGCTGACTTCCGGCCCTGTTTTTATGCCCTTTCACGCCGGCGACCTCCGATAATCGGAGACGGATTCCATGCGTGACGCAAAGACACAGCCAACGTGCGTCTTCGGCCTGATGTGGGGCGACGAGGGCAAGGGCAAGGTGGTCGACCTCCTCTGCCCTGGGTTCGACGTCGTGGTCCGCTACAACGGCGGGGCCAACGCCGGGCACACCGTCTGCGTCGGCAGTGACAAGTTCGCCCTGCACCTCCTGCCCACCGGCGTCCTGCATCAGAACGTCACTGGCGTTATCGGGCCGGGTGTCGTGGTTGATCCGGTCACACTTCTGGAAGAGATCGATCGACTCACCGAACGTGGAATGGACGTCACGAGCCGACTTCGTATCAGCGAACGTGCCCACCTTGTGATGGCGTACCACAAGCTCGAGGACCAGCTTGGCGAGCGCGCCGCGGACGACAATTCGCGCATCGGGACCACCTCCCGCGGCATTGGCCCTTGCTACGCCGACAAAATGTACCGAACATCCGCGGTCCGATTCGGCGATCTGCTCTACGACAACGAGATTCTTCAACGGGTGCGAGAGCTTGCCGCACGCCGCCAAAAGTCACTGGCGGCCTGCTACGCTGACGCCGCGACGCTCGACGTCGAGGCGGTCGTCAACGACGTGAGGAACGCGAAGGAACGACTTACGTCGAACATCTGCGACACGAGTGCGCTCTTGCAGGATAAGCTCGAAGAAGGCGGGTCCGTCCTTTTTGAAGGTGCGAACGGCATGCTGCTCGACGTCGACCACGGAACCTACCCTTTCGTGACGTCCAGCAGTACCGGACCGCACGGGATTTGGCCGGGCGCCGGCGTCCCCGTATCACACGTCAAGACCTACATCGGAACCACCAAAGCCTACTCGACACGCGTCGGGTCCGGGCCGTTCGTCACCGAGCTGGATAACGATATCGGAGACCGCATCCGTCAGCGCGGTCACGAGTTCGGCACCACCACCGGCCGCCCGCGACGGTGCGGGTGGTTTGACGCGGTCTCATGCAGATACACGGCACAACTCAGCGGTGCCACCGATATTGCACTGATGCACCTCGACACGCTGAGCGGGTTCGACCAGGTCGGACTCTGCGTGGCATACCGCGTCGGCGGCGAAACGCTCACCCGCCCCCCGTCGCACGTCAACCGCCTGGAAAAGACCGAGCCCATCATCGAACTCGTACCGGGTTGGTCCGAAGAGCTCGGCTCCATCCGGCGGTTCGAACAGCTCCCCCCGAATGCCGTAGCCTACGTAGAACGAATCGAGATGCTCATCGGCGTCCCGGTCACCCTGATCGGCGTCGGCCCCGACCGCTCGCAGACTCTCGTCCGCGGCGGTTTGGCAGAGCAGATCACCGTACCCCAACCCTCCTCGCCTTAGTCAGTGAACACCATGGAAGAAACCCGACTGGACCCGCAAGAAGTTCTCGGTCTCACCCGCGAACAGATGCCCCGGCACATCGCGATCATCATGGACGGAAACGGCCGCTGGACGAGGGCGCGCGATCTGCCACGCATCA
>JASFUW010000031.1:0-21953 GCA_050050135.1 Phycisphaerae bacterium | reverse complement strand
CCGGTGAATTCGTGGCCTGGGAGCCCCTCGACGGTGATCTTGGCGGGCTGCCCCAATCGAAGCTTGTCGGTCTTAGCCTCGTGCACGCGTAGGACGACGAGCATCTCAGAGGTGTCGGGAAGCGAGAGGAGGGTCTGGCGCTCGTGGACGGTGGCGCCGACCTTGATCTGGTCGTCGGAGGACCAGAAACGGCGACCGCCGCCACTGAAGTAGACGACGAAGCCCTGGGTTGGGGCGGTGATTCGAGTTTTTTCCTTTTGGGCTCTAAGGTCCGCGAGTTCGTCCTGGGTCAGATCGAGCTCTTTTTTCTTTCCCTCGACGTCTCGAACCTTTTTGAGCTCTTCGGCGTCGGCGTTCTTTTTGACGCGGGCACATTCCTTGACGGCTTCGTCGAGATCGGACTGCCGCTTGCGGAGGGCGGCGACGTGGGTGTAAGCCTTCAAGACCTCGAGCGCTTTTTTGGCTTTGTCGAGGTCCCACTCGGCTTTGAGCTTGTTGAACTCGTCTTCCTCGTACTCGGTCTTGGTGATGAAGTCCTTGGCTCTGAGTTCCTGGGCCGCGGAGAAGTCCTCCTTCCGGCGCTTGAGGTTGAGCTCGGCCTGATCAATGGCGATGGTGTGGTCCTTGAGCATCTGCTCCCAGTCGCCTTTCTGGTATTTCTCGAGTTCGAGGCGTTTCAGTTCGATCTCGAGCTCTGCCTTGCGGACGTCACTGGCGTTCTTGTCGCGTTGAATCTCGAGCTCGGTCTGGGCGGATTCGTAGGCTGTGATGGCATTGGCTTCCTTGAGCTCTTCCTGGCGGATGCTGTTGTCGATCTCGTCGCTGGCGAGCTCGACGAGGAGGTCGCCTTGCTTGACAGCGGTTCCCTCGGGAATAAGGGTGATGATGGTCGATCTTCCCTCGACCTCGCAGTTGATGTCGGTGGATCTGGCGGCTTTGAGCTCGCCCTTTTCCTTGAGTACAACGTTGAAGGAACGGGGGACGGCGGCGAAGGTGTCGACATCGGCGAGTGCCTTTGCGCTCTGGGTCAGCGCCCAGGAGCCCCAGGCGAGCACCGCGAGGACGAGCACGATGAAGGAGGCGAGCCCCAGTCGGAGCCAGAGCTTCCCGCCGCGCTGCCGGGAGCCGTAGTCTTCGGCGGAGATGGTGCCGACGCCTGGCATTGGGGTGTTTGCTGTTTCGGTGCCAAGCGATGTCGTCATTGAAATCCTACCCCTTGGCGGGCGGCATCAACAAGGCATATGCCACGACGCGAGGTTCAACGCTGCGGTGCTGCGGTCCCGGCAGGCCGGGATGACCTTATATGATACACCGTCGGCGGTTGTTCACAAGGCGCGGCGCGGTCAGAAATTGTGCGCCGGGCGCGATAGTTGCTGTGTGGATCGGGCTGGCTGCGGTGTGGACGGCGGTGTGTGGGTGAGCGATGTCGGGGGGGGTTGCGGCGAGGGTGCGCCGTTACGGCCCGGTTGGTTGAGACAGCAGTTGGCCGGTGTCGGAGAGGCGGAGCGTGCCGGTGTCTCGCCTGAAGGCGAGGATGGCTTCCCGATAGGCGGCGACGGCTGCGGCGTATTCGTTGCGTGCGCGAAGGAGGTCGTTTTCGGCGTCGACGACGTCCTGGTTGGTTGATTTTCCAAGGCGATATTGGGCGCGGGCGGCTTCGACGCGGCGCTCGTTTTCCTCGACGCTGAGGGTTCGAATCGTGCGGAGGTTGTCCTGTTGGGCGATGCTTCGAAGTGCCCTTCGCACATCGGCGCGGACGGTGTCCTTGAATTCGTCGTGTTCGCGTTCGGCGCGTCGTTGGGCGATCATGGCGGCCCGGTAAGCGTTTCGCTCGGTCTTGCGATCGTCGATGGCGAGGTTGATGCCCCCCTGCCAGTCGGCGCGCTCCTCGCGGAAGTTTACGGGGCGGAGCTGGTCGAGATCGGAACCGAAGGTGGCGCTTCCGGTGAGGGCGAGGTCCGGGAGCACGCGGTTTTTGGCGACGCCGACGCCGCGGCGGGCATCGTCGACGCTGTCGGCGCTGTTGAGCAGATCCAGTCGGTAGCGCGAAGCGGTTTCGACGGCGGTTTGTTCAGCGACGTTGGGGAGGAGAGAGTCGAGTGCGTTGGCTTCGGTGTCTTCCTGCTGACTGAGGACGTCGAGGAGCGAATCTACGGGCATGCCGATGAGGATTTTGAAGCGATCGAGGGCGGATTCGTAGCGTTCCTTTGCGCTGACGAGGGCGGCTTCGGCGTCGCGGAAGGTTGATTTGGCGCGTGGGGCCTCGAATACGCTTCGGCTTCGGCCGACCTGGTGCATGAAGTCGGCGCGTTCCCAGTCGAGCTTTCGGTTCAGATAGCTGACGTGGGTGTTGTCGATGGAGGCTTTGGACTGCTGCAGGCTGAAGTACTCGCCGGCGATGTTCACGAGGAAGGCGCGACGAAAGCGCTCGAAGCGTCGGATGGCGTAGATGAGCTCACGTTCGGCGGCGTACCTGGATTCGTAGGCGGACCGGCCTGCGCCGCGCAGCAAGGGAAGGTTGGCGGAGAGGATGACCTGTCCGTCTTCGCCTTTTTCGACGAGTTGGCGGACGTCGTGGGTGAGGGTATGGATGACACGGGCGGTGACGTCGCCGCCGAAGGGGAGGCGCTGGCTGAGTGACACATCGCTGACGGTCTGCATGGCGCGATCGAACTCGCTTCCGTCGGCGAAATCGTCATAGGTCGCGGTTGCGCCTGCGACGAATTGCGGGGTCCAGAGATGTCGCTCGAGCGTGAGATCGAGTGCGGCGAGGTATAGGTCCTCCTTGGCGCTGACGAGGTCGCGTGCGTGGCGGGCGGCGTATGCGAGCACGTCGCTCAGACCGAAGACGAGGACGCGGTCGAGCTCCGAATCGGTGAAGATGTTCGGTGAGAGGACGCGGGCCTGGGCGGGTTCTTCGTTAGACGACTCCTGCGAGGTGTCCGACGCGTCGCGTTTGGGGGCTGGCTTTGGCGTGCGGAAGGCGTCGGGCAACCGTGCGTCGATCGGGCGCGGCGTGAACCGATACATCCGTTCGCTGGACGGGTCGCCATCCTGGAGCGGGTCGAGCTGTACATTGGATGTCTCGCCGAGGGCGGCGTCCTGGCGGTCTGCGATGAGGCCGTAGACGTCCCGGTCGGTGCGGTCGACCAGCATGGTTCGGCATCCGCCGCTCGTCCCGATGAACATCGAGATAATCAGGAGCACACGGGGCGGGGTTGATCGCATGTAAACCTCGATTCGCACCACGGACCTTGTCAGCAACGGATGGTGTGATACCAAGGACGCAGGTGGATCGTCAACGGTATGCGGCGCCGCTTGGACGGGTCCGCGTGCGTGAAGGAAGCTTCGACCGGGGAACACAGGGACGTGAGGCGGGTGTCGGGCCTGTTCGCCGGGGGGGACGGGTCTGGGTAGAATACCTCGCACCCGCGGGTTGAAACTCCTGAGGTCGAAGCGTCTGAACGGCGAATGGTCCGGACGTCGCGACCGGGGGAGCCGGAGGGCGCTCGAGGATTCGCGGCGGCGTCTTTCGAGTTTCCGTTCGCGGATGGACAGATTATTGTTTGTGCTCGCCATGTCAGATCAGAACCGACCCCTAGGCTGTACTGGAGGTGACGCGCCCGGAGGCGAGTGTCCGATCGAACGGGTCTCGCGCGGGGGGAAGGTATGGCAGGTCGTGAGGGAGTGGCGCGACCGGCTGGTGGGCGCGGGTGCACCGGATTGGTTCTCTCTGGAAGCTGCGAAGGGGGCGGAACTCGTCAAGGACGGATTCGGGCGCAAAACGTGGCGCGTTTCGCTCGGTGGCGACACCGTGTTCGCGAAGGTGCTCGAACTGGACCGGTTGTCGGACCGGCTCAAGCACTGGACTTTGGGCAGCTCGGCGGCGCGGGAGTGGCGGGCATCGGAGAAGGCGCGGCAGGTCGGGGTACCGGTCGTGAACTTTATCGGCCTCGGGGTCGGAGGCGGTCCCCTGCGTGTGGTGTTGTTGACTGAAGGTCTCGACAAGGCGAACGGGCTCGCGGACGCTTGGAGGACGTTCGTCGAGGATCGACGCGACGGCGAACGGCGAGCGGCGGCGGTGGCGATCATCGAAGCGGTGGGGACACTGGTCGGGCGGGCACACGAGCGGGGTTTTGTGCACGGGGACGAACATTCGCACAACATTCTGCTTACGGGTGGAGAATCGTCGGGGCAGTTCGAGGCGTATTATGCGGACATCCACGCGGCGCGGTTTAGGTCGAAGCCGGTGTCGGTGCGGTCGGCGTTGCGCTCGCTTGCGCAGCTCGATCAGTACTTCCACCGGGTGGCGACGCGTGCCGAGCGTTTGCGATTCTTGAGGTGCTATGTGCGGCACCGGCGGACGTTGCGGCGTGAACTCGAGAGCCCTGCGCGACAACGGGCGTTCCTGAGTCGGCTGGCGGAGGTCGAACGGTCTCGTGCCACGATTTTGGCACGACAGCGGGACCGGCGGCTGGGGCGAGAGGGGAAGTTCTTTCAAACACTGACTCTGGGGGAAGGTTGGACGGTTACGGTCGCGATGACGTTGGAGCGGCGACACGTGTTCCCCGAAGCGGACGTGCCAGATCGGACCGAGGACGAGTGGCGGAGTATCCTCGAGCCGCTTCTTTGCGGATCAAGTTTGCCTGCATCGGGCGAGGTCGTAAGCGCAGGCGGGGTACTGGTGCAGGTGGAGGACGTCGGCGGTTTGCTCGCCAGGGTCCGTGCGAATTGGTTCAAGAGGCCGCATCGGCGGGCGTTTGAGCAATGCCATCGATCCCGGCACCGCGACATCCACGCCGAACTGATCCTGGGATACGGGGAACATCGGACGAGCGGTTTGATCGACAGGACCGTGCTTGTGCGGCCGCAGAGAGTGGCGGCGAGTGCGGAATGCTGACTGAGGCATACGGAACGGTGAGTGGGCCCTTGCGGCGGGAAGCATATGGCGACTGCGTTAGGAGTCTCGAGGTATGGACCGGATTGAGATTGTCCGCGGTGATATCACCAAGCAGGCGGTGGACGCGATCGTGAACGCGGCGAACGAGAGCCTGCTGGGTGGGGGTGGTGTCGACGGTGCGATCCATCGTGCGGCCGGGCCGGAGCTGCTGGCGGAATGCCGGACACTCGGGGGGTGCCCGACCGGTAAGGCGAAGATCACGAAGGGCTATCAACTTCCGGCGAAGTACGTGATCCACACGGTGGGTCCGGTCTGGCGTGGGGGCGATCGGGGGGAGCCCGAGCTTCTGGCGTCGTGCTATCGGTCGTCGCTGGAGCTGGCGAGGGAACACACGTGTGCGGACGTGGCGTTTCCCGCGATCAGTTGCGGCGTATACGGGTATCCGCTCGACGCGGCGGCGAGGCTGTCGATCGGTGTGGTCCTCGATTTTTTGGCGCGGGAGGCGGTTCCGGAGGTGGTCCGATGGGTCATGTTCGATCCGGCCGGATACGAGGCGTGGGGCACGGCTCGGGATGAAGGTACGAGCGGGTGAAGCGCGGGCCGATGCGGTCCACGGGGTCGCGGCGTGCTTGACAGGTAATTTGGGTACCTGAACAATACCTTGTCGCGCGGTGGGACGCCAAGGGCGAATCGCCGCTGCACGGAGTAGTCCCCGCGCCGCGAACGGGAGGACGCACCGCGGCCTCGATATCTGCCCGTTCGACATAGGTGTGGGTTGCCTCAGAGCCGGCCTGCCTTGGGTACGGTCCACTCCTGACGCGGACTGTGGTTCCGGACGTCAGCCAAGATTGAAAGGCGAGCTTCGAATGATGTTCTCAGGTAGCGTAGGTGGTCAACCGCGTAGCGCGGCCCGTCTTGTCGTTAGTGCACTCCTGGTGTGTCTGCTCGCGGATTGGGGGTTGGCGGACGAACGGTACTTTGTCATGCGGGACGGTCGGAAGGTGCCGCTGGTGAAGTCGGAGTCGGAGCTGGGGATCGTTTTCGAGCGTGGCGTCTCGGTGCCGGCGGTAAAAGCTCGATTGGCGGGCAAGGGTCGCGGCGTGATCGAGGACATCGAGGGGGCCCCTGATTCGCGCGTAAAGCTTCTTCGGGTGCCGGATGTTCGCGCCGTGCGGCGGGAGGTGATGAAGAAGGACGCATCGGTTGAAGACGTTCGGCCGATCTACCGGTTCTCGGGGGTTCAGAGCCCGGCGGTGTCGAC
Source organism: Phycisphaerae bacterium (assembly GCA_050050135.1). GTDB lineage: Bacteria > Planctomycetota > Phycisphaerae > UBA1845 > UBA1845. Next base: position 15,792 of record JASFUW010000031.1, on the reverse strand, counting down.
CGGAACGATCGTGGTGAAAGTGCGCCGGGGTCTGAGCGAAGCGGACCTGGGTCGTCTTTGGGCAGACTATGAGATCACGGATGTAACGAAGATTGACGGGCTGTCGGGCGTATACCGGGTCGTGCCCGCTAACGAAGATGAGGTTTTTGTGGCGGAGCATATGGCGTTCGACCAGCGCACACGTTGGGCGCAACCGAACCTGCGTCGAGTGCCCCAGCGCCGACAGGCGACGCCCGACCCGGACGACCAGTACTTTTCGCAGCAGTGGCATCTGGAAAACACGGGTCAACTGGGGGGCACGCTGGACGCGGACATCGACGCGCCGGAGGCGTGGTTGGTGGGCGAGGGGCAGGACATTCTGATCGGGATGTTCGACGACGCGTGCGACGTGGATCACGAAGACCTGTTTCAAAACTACCTGGGGGTCGGGCACGATCCGTCCCTGGACTCGAGAGACCCCGGTTTCGAGGACCCGCGACCGAAGCAGATCTTCGATCGGCACGGGACGGCGGTGATGGGACTGGCGGTAGCGCGGGCGAACACGCTGGGGGTCCGCGGCGTGGCCTACCTGTCACGGTTTACGGTTTCTCGCGGTCTGGGGGAACTGCTTACGGACGAGGAGATCGCCCGGGTCTACACGTTCGCGAGGCAACAGGAAGTGGACGTGCATATCAATAGCTGGGGAATCAACGGTCCGAATCCCGCGGTCATCGAAGATGCCATCGAAACGGCGTTCAGCGAGGGGCGAGACCTCGACGGTGACGACGGGGACAATCCCCCGCTGGGGATGGTGATCGTGTTTGCATCGGGCAACGACGGAATCGAAAACCAGTTGGGATTCGAGCTTTCGACCATGCCGGAGGTGTTGGGCGTGGGTGCGAGCACGTTCTCGGACCGGCGTGCCTCGTTCAGCAATTTCAGCGCGGAACTGGATTTTCTTACGCCCGGGGCGGAGGAGACCAGCGGGGGAATCGCCACGACGGACAACGAGGATTCGACGAACGCGATCGAGCTGGGGTACAACATCGGGGGCGTCTCGGAAGACCCGGTCTCGGGGCTGTTCCTGATTCCCGATCTCGATAACCAGGGACGGTATACCAACTCCTTCGGCGGTACGTCGGCGTCGGCGCCGATCGCGGCGGGCGTGGCGGCGCTGATCCTTTCGGTGAACCGACAACTGACGGCGACGGAAGTTCGGATCATCATGGAGCATACGTGTGACAAGATCAATCCGAGCGACGCCGCTTACAACCAGATCACGGGTCGGAGCCTGCAGTACGGGTTCGGTCGGATCAACGCGGAGCGGGCGGTGCGGGCGGCGGAAGACACGCTGGGCAACGGCGGTTTTGCGTGGCCGGACGTGGCGAGCGACGTGAGCGTTGAGGGGACCTTCCTGCGCTGGACGGCGGGGGTCGGGTCGGACGAGTTTCTGGTGGTGGAGAGCAGCGGTGATTTCGGGTTCATCCCAGACGACGGTGTGTGCTATTCATCGTCGCAGCGCGGTTGCGGGGCGGCGACAATTGCGAATCTTCCGACGGGCGTGTCGGTGACGTACGTCGGATGCGATGGGGACTGCGAGGCCGGGAGCGAACAATCCGCGGCGTTCACGGACGTGGAAGGCGTGACCAAGCTGTTCGCGATCTACGGGCGAAGTGCGATCGGTCGTTATTCGCACGGAATCACCATCGATTCGGAAGGCGGCGGACAGGGCGGCGGCGGAGCGGGCGGCATGTTGAAGCCGAAACCCGCGGTGACCATCAGCGCCGCCCCGCTCGAGGGCGTCTCGCCGCTGACGGTGAACTTCCGTGGTAATGCGGTGAGTGAACTCGACATCGATGGAAGCAAGACCCGATGGGACTTCGACATTGACAGCACGACGGACGCGGAAGCGACGACGACGTCGGCCAGTTACACGTACGAAGTTTTGCCGGGGGAGATACGGATCTTCACGGCCCAGCTCACGATGGTAGACGTTGCGGGCACTGCGGGGACGGCAACCGTCAATATCCGCGTGGTCGGTGAGGATGCGAGCGACGATGGCGGGTTGGGGGGCGCGAACAACATCCGCGTGGTCATCAGTTTGCCGGATACGGCCGGTTCGGATGTGTCGGAAGGCGTCTCGCCGTTCGACGTGGTGCTGGCGATCGACGCGGACACTCCGATCACGGTACAGTCGGTGGTCTGGGACCTGGGAGACGGGACGCGCGCGACAAGCCGGTCGGTGCTTCATACGTACATCAACGAGGGCGATACGTCGCTGGTGCTGCCGATTACCGCGACGGTGACGGCAGTCACCTCGGGCGGGTCGACGGTGACCACGCGGGCCAGCCGATTGATCACCGTTTTCCCCGGGAGCAGCGGGGGCGGCGGCGTGACGCCCGGACCGATTCCCGGGACGATCCCCGACGGCGAGGGTGGTGCGGTGTGCGGCACGGCGGGGATGGTGCCGCTTATGGCGATCATGATGACGCTGACGATGTGGGTTCTGCGACGGCGGTGACGGGGAGCCGATTTGAGCCCGGGATTCGATCTGTTCGAGTTTTACCGGTTCATGCTGGCCGTGATGGTCGGCATCTATAGCGCGAGCCGCCTCACTCTGATCATCTGGCGGTGGGAGCTGATTTCGGAGGGCTGGCTCAGTTCGTCGCTGCTCCGTCGGTACGTGATCGTTCTTCTGCTGCGGATGCGTCTTCGTCAATTCACCTTCGAGTTCGGCACGATCGCCGGGTTGTTGCTGGTTCTTGCCCTATTGATCCGCGCACACTGGGCTTAAAATGTGCGCGGTATGATGGGAGACGACCCTGCGGCTTCGTTGCCGACACTTACGGACCTGCCCGATGACGAGCTGGAGGCCTATGCTCGTGATCTGGGGATACACGTTGACCGATCCGCTGCGCGTGGTGAGTTGCTTCGGCTGATTCGAGAAAGACAAGAGCTACTCATCGAGCTGGATCGCGATGCGCTGCTGGATGTGGTGGTCTGGGCGCGCGTTCCGGTACGTCGATCGGCGAGCAAGGAGGAACTCGCGAAGGCGCTCGCCGCGGTCGAGCGGGGAAGGTTCGGGGGGCTTTCGGATCGGGGGCTTTCGGCGTTTGCGCGATTGCACGGTCTCGCGAGCACGGAGGGAGACACTCGGAAGAACATAGAGACGCGGTTGAGGCGAAAGGCGGGATGGTGGGCGCGCATGCAGCGCCGGCGACGGGCGGTGGTCGGCTCGATGATCGACCGATTGGTGGAGGATGGTCAGGCGGAAGGCGAATACCGGTTTCTTCCTGAAGACGATGGGAAACCGTCACTGCGGCAAACGATCGAGCACGTCGGCGTCGTGGGCGGAATCGCTCAGAAGCTGCGCGGTGCGGCGGACGAATACGTTCATCAGAAGCTCGACGAGATTGAACAGCGGATCGACCGGAAGCTGGACGAGATCGATCGTCGGTTGGGCGAGTGGCGCGACCAGGAAGTCAAAAGCCGGCTGCGCTTGATTCGGATCACACTCATCAGCGCGATCGTTGTCGCGGTGATCAGCCTTGGCTACAATTACTTGAAAGTGCGAACCCAGCCGCCGGGCCGGGTGCCCGATCCCGGGGCAAGCACGGTTGGCGCAGATTCGGTCGAGCACGACTGAGGGCGCCGAACGCGGAAGCTCGAGACGAAAGGGACTGTGGCTGAATGCTGCCGAAATCGAGTCAACGGGTGGCCGAGGTGATCAAGCTCGCGAACCAGATCGCGCGCGAGTATGAGCAGGAATACGTCGGGACCGAGCATGTTTTGATGGCGATATTGCGCGAGGGTACCGGTATCGGGGCGGCGGTTCTGGCGAAGCACGGGATCACTTTCGACGGGCTTCGGGCAGAGGTCGACAAGCTCATCAAGAACCAGATGGAAGAAACGTGGGTTTTCGGACGCCTGCCAGGCACCCCGCATTTCAAGAATGTCGTGGCCGTTGCCATCAAGGAGTGCCAGGACCTCGACGCGAAAGAACTCTGCACGCAACATCTGCTTCTGGCTTTGCTTAAAGAGAAGGGGAGCGTCGCCTACAAGGCGGCGACGGCACTGGGACTTACGTACGACGCGGTTCGGGCGGATGTTGTGGAGATGACGGCGCAGCAATGACCCGTTGCGGCGCCGTCTGACGTCTGATCCTACGGGCTGCTTTGGTTCATCAATCCACCACGGGGTTTGGTGCCTGACGCGCTGCAGTTCAGCCGGCCCCAGAGCTACAAGTCATACGGTATTTGAGGAGACGCCGAGATGGCTGACTCACCGACGCCGTCGCCGACGCCCGGGTCTTTGTCTCCTACGCCTCCGACGGTTCCGCCGCAAACGGGACTTGCGGTCGTCGCGCTGGTGTTGGGGATCTTCGGTGTGTTGGGCTGTGGTCCGTTGGGTCTGATCGCGATCATTACGGGGATCGCTGCCCTCGGGCAGATCAGAAAGCACCCGGAACGATATGGCGGAAAGGGGTTGGCGATCGCCGGGCTGACATGCGGCTGCGCAAGCATCCTTACAACGGCCCTACTCGTAAACATCTGCGTCACGTCAGTGAATCGAGCCCGTGAACTATCCAGGCGTTTGGACTGCGCCTACAATATGAAAGCCATCGGCGAGGCGATTAAACGGTACGCGTCGGGTACGAATTCCGAAGGTGAGTTCGACCTCGACGGATTGGTCCGGGCCGGGTGCCTGACTCGCGAGCAGACGGTCTGCGGCTCGTCGGGTTTGGGAATCTCGAACTACATCGTCGCCCGACCGTCGGGACTCGAACGACCCGCCGACGAGACGATCGTGCTATATGAACCGCTTTCGAACCACGGAAACGAAGGCGGCAACTTTCTGTATGGCGACGGGCACGTGATGTTCAACCGCCGCCCGCTCTACGACGAACTCGTCGGCGAGGTCGCGCGAGCTGATCGTTGAAGGAAGGCGTTGCGGTCAGGGTTTCCCGTTATCCTCGTCGGTTTCGTTCTTGTCCTGTCGTCGTCCGCGTCGGCGAATGGCCTCGCGGAGTATGTACTCGATCTGGGCGTTGAGGCTGCGGAGCTCGTCCTTGGCCCACCGGTTGAGTTCGTCCATCAAAGCGGGCGGGAGTCTCAGTAAGAATGATTTCCGGTCAGCCATATCGTCCGGTTCAAAACAGGTCGAGTTTTCTGTCGGTGCGAGCACCGGTTGCTCGTGCATGTGGGCGCCGCGACACCGCGGGGGCCAAGGCCCGCGGCTCGGATCGAAGAAGCGGTGCGCACGTTATTCACTAGTTGTACAGCGTACCCGTGTTGACGACCGGGTGGGCGTGCTCCTGGCCACAGAGCACCACGAGGAGGTTCGAGACCATGGCGGCTTTGCGCTCCTCGTCCAATTCGATCGTCTTGTGCTCCTGGAGCTTGTCGAGGGCCATCTCGACCATGCCGACGGCGCCGTCGACGATTCGTGTTCTCGCGGCGACGATGGCTTCCGCCTGCTGGCGTTGGAGCATGGCGCCGGCGATTTCGGGTGCGTAGGCGAGGTGGCTGATGCGGGACTCCTCGACAAGTACGCCGGCGCGGGCGACGCGCTCCTGAACTTCCTGCTGAAGGCGCTCTGACACCTCGTCGACACTGCCACGGAGGGAGATGGTGTCGCCCTCGAAGGTGTCGTAGGAATAAGCCATCGCCAGGTGCCGGAGTGCGGCTTCGCTTTGGACGTGGACGTAGTCCTGGAAATCCTCGACGTCGAAGACGGCTTTGGCGGTGTCGGTGACCCGCCAGACTACGACGACGGCAATCTCGATGGGGTTTCCGCGTCGATCGTTGACTTTGAGCTTGTCGCCGTTGAGGTTGTGGGCCCGCATCGAGACCTTCTTTTTGACCAGGAGCGGGTTGGCCCAATGGAAACCGCTGCGGTGGACGGTGCCCTTGTACTTTCCGAAGAGGATGAGCACGGCTCCGACGTTGGGCTGGAGGGTGAAGAAACCGAACATCAACACGAACCACACGCCGAACACCAGAAACCAGACGACGAGGCATAGGACGCCGAAGACATTGGCCCGCCCTTGACTTTGGACGAAGACAACGAGGTCGCGGATGGAGTCGAACCCGACGTAGCACAACGCGAGGCCAGCAAGAATCAACAGGCCAAGCGACCCCCACCCACCGAAGCTGCGTGTCTCGAATTCGCGCGTTTCCATGTTTGTTTCTCCGATACTATGGAAATATCGTAAGTATATCACAACAATATCTTCTGTCAAGTGAGACGTGCGGTCACGGGGTTGATTCTGCTGATCTTGGCGATCGCGCATCGATATCGGACGCAACGACGCCGGTTGAGCGGGTGGCCGAGGACGCGGGTGTCGTGATGTACGCGGTGTCCCTACGTGCAGGGGCCGGGATGGTGGGAACCCCGTTGGGGGAGATCAGCCGGATCGGGCGAGTTTGATTTGGGTCTCGGCGCGGCGGATGGCGTTGGTGCGGGCGGTGTAGGTGTCGTCGTCGGTGATGGGCATGGCGTGGGCGTCGGTGAGTGCCTGGCGGGCGGCGGCGGGGTCGATCTCGTCCGGGGTCTTGGCTTGTTCGGTGAGGATGGTGAGGCGATTTTCGACGACCTGGGCGAAGCCGCCGTCGATGAAGAGGAGGTGCTTTTCGTTTCCGGCGGTCTCCGCGCGAAGGGTTCCGATCCCCAACTTGCAGACGAGCGGTGCGCGGTTGACCAGGATACCCATCTCGCCGTCATGGGCGGGGAAGGCGACGAAGGTAGCGTCGCAATCGAGCACGGATCGCTCGGGCGTTACGACACTGCAATGAAACGCGTCTTTCTTGGCCATGGTGAGTTATCTGTTGCAGGCCACCCGTATGGGCGTCTATTCCTTGGTCATTTTCTCCGCCTTGGCGGCGGCTTCCTCGATCGCGCCGACATACATGAAGGCGCTTTCGGGCAGATGGTCCCACTTTCCGTCGCAGAGTTCTTCGAATGACCGAATCGTGTCCTCGCGTGAGGTATAGTTCCCGGGTATTCCGATGAACTGCTCGGCGACGTAGAACGGCTGGGACAAGAACCGTTCGATCTTTCGGGCGCGGGCGACGACGAGCTTGTCCTCCTCGCTGAGCTCCTCGACGCCGAGAATGGCGATGATGTCCTGGAGGTCCTTGTATTTCTGCAGAATCTGCTGGACGCGGCGGGCGATGGCGTAGTGCTGCTCACCGATCAGCTCGGGGGCGACGAGACGACTGCTGGATGCCAGGGGGTCGACGGCGGGGTAAATGCCCTTCTCGGCGATGCTTCGTTCGAGGTTGACGGTGCTGTCGAGGTGGGTGAAGGCTGCGGCTGGCGCGGGGTCGGTGTAGTCGTCGGCGGGGACGTAGATCGCCTGGATGCTGGTTACGGCGCCGCGGCTGGTGGATGTAATGCGCTCCTGGAGTTCGCCCATCTCGGTGCTGAGCGTCGGCTGGTAGCCCACAGCCGAGGGCATTCGACCGAGCAACGCGGAGACTTCGGAACCCGCCTGCGAGAAGCGGAAGATGTTGTCGATGAACAGCAGAGTGTCGGCGCCCGTTTGATCGCGGAAGTGCTCGGCCATGGTCAGTGCGGAGAGCCCGACGCGGAGGCGGGCACCGGGCGGTTCGTTCATCTGTCCGAAGACCATGACCGTCTGATCGATGACGCTCTTGCCGGTGTCGCCGATCTTCGCTTCCTGCATTTCGAGCCAGAGGTCGTTGCCCTCGCGTGTACGCTCGCCGACACCGGCGAAGCAGGAATATCCGCTGTGGAACCGGGCGAGTCGGGCGATCAGTTCCTGGATGATGACGGTCTTGCCGACGCCTGCGCCGCCGAAGAGGCCGGCTTTTCCGCCGCGGACCAGGGGGCATAAGAGGTCGATGACCTTGATGCCGGTCTCGAACATCTCCGTCTTGGGGGTGAGGTCGGCAAGTTCGGGTGGTTCGTGGTGAATGGGGCGTCGTTCCTTGACCTCGAGTTCGCCGAGTCCGTCGATGGTCTCGCCGACGAGGTTGAAGACCCGGCCCAGGGTCTGGTCGCCGACCGGTACGGCGACGGGTTGGCCGGTATCAAGGATTTGGGCACCACGTTGCAGGCCATTGGTCGAGCCAAGCGCGACCGCGCGGACACGGCCGCCGCCAAGATGCTGCGCGACCTCGCACCACAACGTTTCCTTTACGGTGAAGCCTTTCACCGGCCGCTCGACTTGGACGCTCAGTGCGTTGTAGATCTCCGGCATACGGTCATCCGGAAATTGTGCGTCGAGCGTAGAGCCTATCACTTGGATCACCGTTCCGAAATTCTCTTGAACCATAACCGATTTCCTCAGCAAGGAGTTCCGTAGGAAAGCCCAAGTGATCGACACTGGTTTCGACGTCGGGACGTTTCCCTGGCCTTTAGGCCAAAGCGCTTGCTCCTCCAATAATGTCCAATAGTTCCATGGTAATCTGCGTCTGTCGCGCGCGGTTGTACTGTCGGGTTAGCAACTTGATCATGTCACCGGCTGCGTCGGTGGCGGCCTTCATTGCGACCATTCGGGCGATCTGCTCGCTGACCGCGGCGTCGGTAAAGCACTGAAAGAGGCGCACGCGGACGGAAGCGGGGAGCAGCTCGTCGAGCAGGGCCTTGGGCTCCGGAGAGAACTCGAAGTCGACGCCAGTGGAGGCGGTCTTTTCCTCCGTGGACCTGTTCTCGTCCTTCATCATGGGCAGAAGACGCAACACGACGGGCCGCTGTCTGCCCATCGAGACGAACTGCATGTAGGCAACATGGGCGGAGACGATCTCGCCGTTTGTAAAGCGGTCCATCAGGGCGTTGGCGATCGGTTCGACGTCGCCGAACTTGGGGGTGTCGCCGATGGTTGCGATCTGCTCGGCCATGGGGCGAGCGAGGAATCGGAAGTAACCTGCGCCCTTTTTTCCGACCATGGTGACGTCGGTCTCGACGTCGTTCGAAGCTTGTGCGTCGAGGTGCTCGACGGCTGCCTTGAGGACGTGGGCGTTGTAACCACCGCACAAACCGCGGTTGCTGGTGATGACGACGAGGGCTGATCGGGGCGCGTCGTCGTGCGTTTCCATGAGCGGGTGAGAGACACCCTCGGCGGCGCGGGACAGGTCGTCGACGAGCTCCTCGAGCTTCTCGGTGTAGGGTTTGGTGGCGGTGGCGCGGTTCAGAGCGGCCTGGAAGCGGGCGGTGGCGATCAGTTGCATGGTCCGCGTGATCTTGCGGATGTTCCGCACCGACTTACGGCGTTTGACTATGACGCGTCTGTTTGCCATGTGTTCCGCTTCAGCTCGTTTCGTGTTCTGCGGTTGCTTTTGCTCTGAGCCGCCTGCGTCAGCGTGCGCGGGGATCCGCGCGGGCTGAAGCCCGCGGCTCGGGGGTTAACTTTGTCCTTTGCTCTTGAACTGGGTCTTGTAGTCCTTGATGATCCTGGTCATGGTTTCGGCCAACTCGGAAGATATTTCGCCCTTCTCGTCGATCTCGGTCAGGACCTCGGGAAACTCGTCGTGTACGTGCTTGACCAATGCTTTCTCGAAGGGCAGTACTTCGTTGACGGCAAGGTCGTCGAGGTGGCCTTGGGTTCCGGCGAAGATGCTGACGACCTGGTCCACCAGAGTGAACGGAGCGTACTGCGGCTGCTTGAGCAGCTCGACCATGCGGGCCCCGCGGTCGAGCTGTCGCTGGGTGGCGGCGTCGAGCTCGGTTCCGAGCTGGGCGAAGGCTTCGAGCTCGCGGTAGGCGGCGAGGTCGAGACGGAGGGAGCCGGATATCTTGCGGAGTGCCTTTCGCTGTGCATTTCCGCCGACGCGGGAGACGCTGATTCCGACGTTGACGGCGGGTCGGACGCCGGCGAAGAACAGGTCCGGCTCAAGGTAAATCTGCCCGTCGGTAATCGAGATCACGTTGGTCGGGATGTATGCGGAGACCTCGCCCTCGAGCGTTTCGATGATGGGCAGCGCGGTCAATGACCCACCGCTGTCCGGATAGTAGTGGACGCGGTAGTTGTCCTTGTCGGGAAGGGAATCGAGCCAGGCCTGCGCTCGCTCGAAACCGGCGGGGCGGTGGTAGAGACCTTCGACATCGTCGGGTCGGTGCTCTTCGGGTGCGTTTAATCCTTCGGGGTGCTTGCGGGCGATGGAGCGGTCGGTGGCGTCGTCAGGGGTGTCTTTCGGTACGAGGGCGTACTCGTCGCGGAGCTTGCAGCTTCGTTCGAGAAGCCGGGAGTGCAGGTAGAAGACGTCGCCGGGGTAGGCTTCGCGGCCGGGCGGGCGGCGGAGCAGGAGCGACAACTGGCGGTAGGCGTGTGCCTGTTTGGTCAGGTCGTCGTAGATGCAGAGCGTGTGGCGACCCTGGTTGTACATAAAGAACTCGGCCATGGCTGCGCCGGCGTAAGGGGCAATGTATTGCAGGGGGGCGGGGTCGGAGGCGCCGGCGGAGACGACGACGGTGTAGTCCATGGCGCCGTGCTCGCGGAGCTTTTCGATGACGCCAGCGACGGTGGACTCCTTCTGGCCGACGGCGACGTAAATGCAAATGACGTCACCGCCCTTCTGGTTGATGATGGTGTCGATGGCGATGGCGGTCTTGCCGGTTTTTCGGTCGCCGATGATGAGCTCGCGCTGACCACGTCCGATGGGGATCATGCTGTCGATGGCTTTGAGGCCGGTCTGCAAGGGTTCGTTCACCGGTTGGCGGGCGGCGATTCCGGGGGCTTTGAACTCGAGGGGTCGGCGCTGGGGTGTTTCGATCACGCCCATGGCGTCGAGCGGTCGCCCGAGGGGATCGACGACGCGGCCTACCATCTGGTCGCCACAGGGGATGCTGAGGAGCTGGCGGGTGCGGCGGACCTCGTCGCCCTCCTTGATGCCGAGGTAGTCGCCGAGGATGACGGCGCCGACGGAGTTTTCTTCGAGGTTGAAGACCTGTCCGATGGCACCGTTTGCGAACTCGAGCTGTTCGTCGGCCATGGCGTTGCTGAGGCCGTAAATGCGGGCGATGCCGTCGCCGACCTCGATGACGGTGCCGACCTCGGCGACGTCCACCTCACTTCGATACTGCTTGATCTCTTCGGTGATGACTGAAGAGATTTCGTCAACTCTGAATTTCATGGTAGTTACTTCCGGGACACCTCGGTTCCAGTTCTCGGCTGCGATGTCCGCGCGGGCTCAAGCCCGCTGCTCAGGTTACGGTTCAAGTTGCCGTTCCCTCTAAATAGGATCGGCCGCCGTGGATTTCGTGCGAGGCGCGTTCGAGGAGGGCGGCGCCGATGGTCTTCAATCTCGTGGCGACGCTGGCGTCGAACTTCTCATCTCCGATGCGCATGACCAGGCCGCCGATCAGGGAGTCGTCGACGGTTTCAACGAGATCGACGTCCTTTCCGGTCTTTTCCTTGGCGACGGTCTTGATTCGACCGCGGAGTTCGTCGGGGAGCGGGACGGCCGTTCGTACGTGTACCTCGAGGCGTCCCCGGGCGTCTTCGTAATCCAGTCGAAAGGCCTCGGCAACGGCGCGAATGAGGCCGAGACGGTCCTTGCGGTTGAGCACCTGGAGGGAATCGACGAGCAGATCGCTGTACCGACCTCGGAAGAGCTTTTCGAGCGCGGCGCGGCGTGCTTTGGCGTCCACCAGCGGGCTGGACAGAAAGCGGGCGAAGTCGGGGTTGGTGTCGACGCGCTCGGCGAGTTCGAGCAGCTCGGTTTGGAGCTGAGCGGTCTCGTTTCGCGCTTCGGCGAGTTCGAGCATTGCGCCGGCGTAGACCCGCGCGACTGCCATTTCCTGTCCTTCGAATTCGGCCATGTCGCAGGTTCGTCTTTGTTTCGCTTACCACAGGGCCGCTGACGCGGACCCGTGCCATCCAAGCTAACACCGTCTAACAGAACCAGGGCGGGAGGGATGAAAGCCCCGCTCTCCCGGCGCGCCGGGATCGCGGCTCGGTTTTGCTAGACGCTCTAAGTCATGTTTTTGCTCTTGCCGTTGACCTTTTTGAGCTCCTCGATGGACTCGGCGACGAGCCGCTCGTGCTCTTTGGGATCGAGTTCCTTGCGTATGACGCGAGAGGCAACGTCCGTCGCTAGCCGAGCACTCAGGGTATAGAGCTCCTTTACGGCCGTGTCGGTGGCGATGGAAATCTCTCGCTTGGCGCGTTCAAGGATGGTGTCCGCTTCGTCCTTGGCCTTTGCTTCGAGCTTCTTGCGTAGCTCCTCGGCGTCGCGTCGGCCCTCGTCGACGATGGCGGATGCTTCCGCCCGGGCGGCGTCGAGTTTCTCGGCGTATTCCTTGAGCCGCAACTCGGCCTGTTCGCGATCCTCCTTGGCTTTTTGGAGCGAGTCGCGGATGAAGTCCTCGCGCTTCTGGAGCGCGCCCAGGATCGGTCCCCAGGCGAACTTGCCGAGGACAAAGAGGACGGCGGTGAAGGTCAGGAGCGTCCAGAAGATGTTGCCGAGGTCGCCTGTGAACAGGGAGGGACCTCCCTCGCTTGCGCCTTCCGAGGCCGACGCCCACGTGGAACACGCCCCCAGGAATACGACGGCTTTCAGCCAGCATTCTCGATGTCGTGTCATGGCTGTTCCCGCTTTAGTAGAGCCGGCAAGCGCGGTCGAAACCCGCCTTGTTCAAGGCAGCGCTTGCGACCGAACGCGTCGTGCTACTTGGCGACGGCTGCCATGAAACATCCGAGCACCGCGAAGAGGGTCGCCCCTTCGATCATGGCTGCGGTAATGATCATGGCGGTGCTGATGCTCCCCGAAGCCTCGGGCTGGCGGGCCATGGACTCGACGGCGCTTCCACCAACTTTGCCGATTCCGGCTGCGCCGCCCATGATGACCAGACCGGCACCGATGGCTCCGCCCAGGTTTGCGGCGGTTTTTCCGGGGAAGAAGCTCGTGGCGGCCTCGGCGTCGTGCGGCTGGGCCATGGCGGGCGCTGCCACCATGAGCACGAAGCCGACGGCCATCAGAACCAGGGCTGTTTTCGCAAGTCTCTTGTTCATCGTTTCCGTTTTCCTCGTGTGTGGCTGCCTCGCGGGAAAAGACAGCCTTCGTCCATCGCCATCGCGGTCACGCCTCTCGACCCGAGTGTCCCACTACTGTCCGGGCATGGCGACTTTTTCATCCATATCCGTATTCGTTGTCCGTATGCCGCTAATGGGCGGCTGGTTCGCCTGTTCCATGCACTTCATCGTGGCCGTTGTGAAAGACGACGGCCTGCGAGACGAACAGGGTGGTCAAAAACGCAAAGATAAACGCCTGGAGAAACGCCACGAAAATCTCGAGGAGATTGAAGGCAACGCTCGCCAGGACGACGACAATTCCGATTCCGGTAGCTGCTCCTGCTCCGGTTGCGAGGTAGCTGAGGCTGATGAAGCTCATCAGGACGGCAAGCAGGACGTGGCCGGCGACCATGTTCGCGAAGAGCCGGACCGACAGGGCGAAGATTTTCGCGATAAGCCCGATGATTTCGACAGGCACCAGAAGGGGCGCGAGCCAGAGCGGACCGGGGCAAAAGTGGGCGACGTAGTGCCTGCCGCCGATACGCAAGCCGTTGACAACAATCATGAAAAGCGTACAGGCGGCTAGCGAACCGGTTACCCAGATGTTTCCCGTGGCTGAGCCGCCGAAACCGTGGTGGGCGTCGGTGAAGACGTTGCGGACGATTCCGCGGGTGAGGGGCTCGAGGGGGAGCAGGCCGAGCAGGTTCACACACAGAATGTAGAAAAACGCGGTCCAGATGTAGGGAATGAAGCGGTCGGTGTGTTCCTGAAGAACGGGACGGGCGACCTCGTTGCGGAAGTAGGCACAAATCGACTCGATGAAGTTGCCGAACCCCCGCGGGGTGAGGTCGTGAACCGCGTCGCCGGAGCTGTGCAGACGGGCGAAGCGCGGGATGAGCAGGACCAGCACGAGCACCGCGATGATCTGCATGATCACATGGTTCGAGAGCACCGTGACCTGACCGCCAGGTGTAAAGACCGTATCGGGGGCGCCGAGGTCAAGCTTCTGGTAGGTCCATTGAACTACGTGGTCCAACGGGTTAGATGTGGCCAAGAGTGCGGTGTTCATGAGGCTTCGGTCGGATTTTCGCGGCTTATGGCACGCGCCGCGACAAAGGTATCCACGCCCAATAATCCCAAGTAGCTTAAGCCGACGGCCAACACAAACGCGGTCTTGTCCAACCGCCCGGCCAGTGCGAGCGGCACCACCAATAGAAGCACGACCAAAAAACGCACGAGGGTCGAGCCGAGGATGGCGTTGGCCACCTGCTTTGACCGCGCCGAAATCGCGAGCGAGAGCGGGATCGCTCCCGCGCAGCTCGCGAGCCAACTGACACCGCAACCGATGAGCACCTCGCGGATGACCGACCGCTCGGTCAGTTGGACCGCGATGACGCACCCGATGCCGGCGAGGACCCCGGCGGTGACCGTACCGACGGCTGCGAGTGCCATGAAGGTCCGCAGCGCTTTGCCTCCCGATGCGTCAGGGTCCGTTGGGTGACGCTTTGTCATCGGGCTCATCCCGCTTCGCGCCCTGCCCCTGTTCGGTCGGGTGATCCTCCCGGTGGTGCACAGGGGGGAAGCGACGAAACGCGGCGAGCGAGTCTTTAATCAGGTTGTAGCCGCCACCGATCAAGCCGAGGGCGAGTCCGACGAGCACGCCCCACGGGGACGAGCCGAATTTGCGGTCGATCAGGTACCCGATGAACGCAAAAACAGCGACCGCAGCCACGAACTCGAACCCGATGCCGTATGACCGGATCCAGTCCGGGTAACCCTTGCGTTTGTCCGCCATGGGGGACCCGTTTTTTCCGACCTGTCCATGACGGCGCCACGGTGGGCCGGCGTCAGTCGAGCCCTTTGGCGACGCCCCCTGCCTCTGTTACCCGGCGACGACGCCGAGCCGAGAGGGTCGGGCAGTCTAGCAACGTTGGAAAGCGGTTTCAAGGGGGCATCGTGCAGAGTTTGGGAAGATTCGTGGGGCGTGAGCGGACTGCGCGGAACTCGTCGCGACGCGATCGACGATTGACCGGTCTTCGAGGCGAGCCTAGGCTGACGGCGACGGTCCGGAACGTGGATTTTGGACGGGTAATACGATGGCGGCGTGAGGCGATGATCCGACATCTGGCGATTGTTGGGGCGACGGGGGCGGTGGGGCGCGAGCTGTGCGAGCTGATCGGAGAGCGGAGGGTGCCGGCTCATCAGGTTTCGCTGTTTGCGTCGGAGCGGAGTGCGGGTCGGCGGCTCGAGGTGGGGGGAAAACCCATCGAGGTTAGAGCGCTCGGCGAGGAGAGCTTCGACCGGGTTGATTATGCGATCTTCACAGCGGGGGCCCAGCGGGCGCGGGAATGGGCGCCGTTCGCGGTGGGGGTCGGGGCGGTGGTGATCGACAACTCGTCGGCGTTTCGCATGGACCCTCAAGTGCCGCTGATCATCCCAGAGGTCAACGGGGGGGCGGCGAAGTTGCATGACGGGATCGTCGCGAACCCGAATTGCTCGACGATCATCATGAATGTGGCCGTCTGGCCGCTGCACCGGGTGAACCGGGTCAGCCGCATCGTGGTGAGCACGTATCAGGCGGCGAGCGGGGCGGGAGCGGCGGCGATGGAGGAGCTGATGACCCAGACGGCGGATCGCCTTTCCGGTCGGGACGTTGTGCCCGAAGCGTTTCCCCATCCCATCGCGTTCAACCTGTTCTCGCACGATACGCCGGTCGGTCCGGACGGGTATAACGCCGAAGAGCGAAAGATGATCGAGGAGACGCGGAAGGTTTTCGGGGACCGTTCGCTGTCGATCACGGCTACGTGCGTTCGGGTGCCGGTTCTGCGTGCCCATAG
>JASFUW010000030.1:0-21996 GCA_050050135.1 Phycisphaerae bacterium | reverse complement strand
ATAGAAGGTTAGACCGATCGAACCCCTTGCCCCTTGACAGACCCGGCTTCATAGAAGGAAGCGGTCTTCTGGAACCCGCAAATTAAGGCGTGACCGTGCACTAGCTGCGTCCTCCCTGCCGGAGTAACGCGGTTCCAGAGTCCGAGGGTGCGTCAGCCCCCAAGGTCTGGTAACCTCACCGCGTGGACGTTTCGCTAGCCGAGGGACAACGAACCTCCAAGATTTGTCTGGCGATCAACGGCGCGCTTGCCCTGGCCAAGCTGCTGACCGGGATCTTCGGACACTCCTATGCGCTGATCGCGGACGCGATCGAATCACTCGGCGATCTGTTCAGTTCCGCCATCGTATGGGGCGGACTGGTCATCGCGGCAAGGCCCGCGGACCACAACCATCCGTACGGCCACGGCAAGGCCGAACCGCTTGCCGCCCTGGCGGTGTCCGCCATGCTGATCCTCGCCGCCGTGGGGATCGCCGCCCAGGCGGCAAGCCAGTTGAAGGGCTCGCGCGAACCACCCGCACCCTACACGCTCGTCGTGCTGGCGGGTGTCATCATCGTCAAAGAGTCGATGTACCGTCTACAGAAAGGCGCGGCGGAGCGGACACAGAGTACAGCGGTGATTGCCGACGCGTGGCATCACCGGGGTGACGCGCTCACCTCGGCGGCGGCCGCGGTCGGAATCACGATCGCCTTGCTCGGCGGGGAAGGCTACGAGATCGCGGACGATTGGGCGGCGCTGGTCGCCTGTCTGATCATCGTCGCAAACGGACTGCGGTTTATGCGCATGGCGGTCCTCGAACTGATGGACACCTCGCCGCGGACCGACCTCGCCGACAGAATTCGTGTGGTGGCCCTGGAGGTCGACGGGGCACGGTTTGTCGAAAAGGTGCTCGTTCGGAAGACCGGCCCGCGCATGTGGGTCGACCTGCATTTGGAGGTCGATCCCGAACTCACCGTGAGCCGCGCCCACGACATCGCCCACTCGGTCAAGGACCTGATCATGGACAAATGGCCCAACGTCGCGGACGTGCTGGTGCACGTGGAACCGCACAGCCACGAAGGGAGCAATAGCCCGTGAACGTCATTCTGGATCTGTGCGTGGTGCCGTTGGGCGTGGGGGTGTCGGTGTCGCGCTACATCGCGGCGTGCCAGAAGGTGCTGGACGATGCCCGGCTGACGCACCATTTGCACCCTTACGGGACTACGGTCGAAGGCGATTGGGAACAGGTGTTCGCCGCGGTCAAACGATGCCATGAGGTCGTCCACGAGATGGGTGCCCCGCGGATATCGACGACCATCAAGCTCGGCACCCGCACCGACCGCAAACAGACGATGACCGACAAGGTCCGCAGCGTCGAGCAGAAACTGCCGAACGCCTGATGGACGCGGGCACGCGTCGACTCACCCGGTTAGTACGAGAAGCCGTCCATGCGCCGGTGTACGAACGGCTTGGCGTTTTCGACGCAGCCCCCCGCCGCCACCTCGCCCACGTACAAGTAGTGGTCGCCGACTGTCACCTTGTTGACCACTTTGCAGCCGACGTGGGCGATGCAGGACTCGATCAGCGGTCCGAACTCCGTATCGCGCACGCCGAGACCGGCAAACGAGTCCTGGTCCGTCGAGAAGCCCCTCCGAAAGTGCTTGAGCAGGTTGGCGGCGTCCTCACCGATGACGTTCAGCATGAACTTCTTCGACGCCTCGACCAGCTCGACCGCCGGACGCTCCTTTTTCAGGCACGCCGTCACCGACAACGGTTCAAACGCGGCCTGCTGCACCCACGAGACCAAGACTCCGTTCGACCGACCGTCGTGCTGCGCCGTCAGCACGCAACACCCGCTCAGAATCCGACCGACCGCCCCGCCAATCGTCTGTTTATCTTCCTTCACTGTTCGCCCGTCCTATAGGAACCTGTCAACCCGACCCGCGTGTCCAAATGGTAAGGGAGAGGCACGCGTACTACAAGCGTGCGTTTCCGACGCCTCCGCCCGACCGCTGCGTGCACGTCTCGCCCCGCGTGGCGGCCTTGCTGGACCTGTCGGTATCCCCCGCTAACCCGCAGGCCTCCGCGCGACACGCCCACCTCGATCTTCTGCTCTTTGTGTATGCGACGAACCGTGTCCGGCACGGTCCTTTCGAGTTCCGTTTCGTCGGGCAATGACGGCTCCAACCGAGTCGCCTCCGCCGTCACCGCTGCCGGGTGCGCGGTGGAGCAATTCACCATGATGAGCGTATGCCCCGACTGACGCGATGCGTGGATCGCGTCACGCCTCCGCCGCGGCGTTCGCGCGTCGCCCAGATGCGATGCGACGTCAGGCGTCACGCAAATCGTCGGCACTTGCAGGAAATGGGCAAATTGGTAGAGGGCGCCGGCCGGGTGCTCGGTCTCGGGGACCGCCGGGACGCCCGCGACCGGCCCGTCGAGCACGCCGCCGAACATCGATCACACCCGCATGTTGCGGTTGAGCTGAAACGCCGCCTCCCGGATCACGTCGAGGGCGCAGTCCTCATTATTCGTGACTACAAAGATGCAAGGGTGCCGGCTTCGGATCAGTTGTTCGAGTTGTCGACGGTCGGTCAACGCCCGCTTCAGGCCTCGTCGGTGCCTCGCGGATGCGCGCCGGGCTGAACCATTGGACTATCCCGGTCCGTAGTAGGCGTTCGCTTGTAGCCCGCCGTCGCGGCGCACCAACGCTACGATGTGGTCGACCTCACCCTTTGTCAACGCCGTCACGTAATCCTCAGCAGGACGACGGGCGACCGTGTATACCTGCACGTGATCGATCTTGCCGCCCGCGTTCGTGATCTCCTTCAGACGCTCCACGAACGCCGCCACCTCGGTACCACCCGGCGGCTCGCCTTCGACGCGCATGAAGAGCGACTGAATGACGACCGGCCTCACCCGCGCGGCGGCGATGATGTTGTCGATCACGTGGGTAAGCGGATAGTTCGGCCGGTTGATCTTTTGATAGTACGCCTCGGTGCCCGCGTCGAGCTTGGCCCAGATTTCCCCGTTCTCTTCATCCATGATTGTGAGCGCAACTTCGACCTCCGGGCGGGTCAGATAGCACGCGTCGGTGATCAGGACGATCTTGGTCTCATCGAGCCGCGCTTCGTGCCGAACGCGGGCCACCAGCTCGACGCACTCGCGAAACCGCTTGCAGGTCGTTGGTTCCCCGTCACCCGAAAAGGCAATGTCCTTGATGGACCGCATCGCCTCCGGCACGTCGCCGAAACCGGGATCATCGAACAACGCTCCGCTCTTCGCGAGTTCGATCATCGCTTCCAGTTCAGCCCCGAGCCGCTCGACGTCGACCTCGCGTACGCGCGGCATTTTCGATCGATCGACCTGGCAGTAGATGCAGTCGAAATTGCACGCGGTGTCCGGGTTGAGATTCACCCCGATGCTCAGACCCCCGCTGCGTCGCGAAATGACGGGATAGACGTACACGTTCCTCCGCCAGTCACGCGGATGGTGCTCGTATTGCCGTAGCGGAAGTTCGCTCATCAACCTTCACCCCGGAGTGAGGCACCGGGCGCTCGAAAGATTCCTTCCCCCACGCCTGGTCTGCAAGAACGGGAAAGACAACAACTCCCAATCCGCACTCGCGCTAACTACGTGTTCCGCGTCCCGGAGGGACGACATGACCTTAGCCCAGCGATTTATCGCCGGGACAGGTTGGTGCCAGGCGATGCGCAAGTGCCGTAGGCACGGCTGAGGACCACATCAGCCATCCCTCCGGAACTTGATCGGAACGCCCAACGCTAACCCCGTGTCGAAACACGGGGCTATCTTCACCGCGTCCCGCCGGGACACCAAACTCGTACCTTGCTGCGCGAGAACGGGGCACGTTCCTTCCCCCACCCTTGCTGCGCAAGGACGGGGCACACCGGCACCCGCCCACACCTACCCCGTCATTCTAGTCGGTCTGGTCGGGAATCACCACGTTGTTGTAGTTCAGAAGTGTTCCTTTGGCGCGTTCGAGGTCGGCGATGGCGATGTTGTATTCCACCATGGCGCTAAGCATGGTGCGTCGAATGTTGGCCAGGGCCCGCCTCGCGCCCAGCTCGTTGAGCAGCGTGTTGATGTCTTTCCGCTCGGCACGGGCGACGATCGACTCAACCTCGCGCTGACGCGCTTCGATGGATTCGAAGCTCGGTCCGATCTGGTCGTAAGCGGTTTTCAACTGTCGAATCGCCAGGTTGACGTCGAGGATCACGTCCTCGAGCGCCTGCTTGAGCGCCGCCGCCGCCTGGGCATGCTCCAGCCTCGCCCGATGGTGCACCGCCCGCGGTGCGCGGTTCCCGATCGGAACCTCCAGCTCGACGCCGACCACGTATTCGACGAACTTCACACGTGTGGCTTCGTCGAACGATCGATCCGCGTTAACCGACAATCCGTCGATCGAAGTCCGGAACGTCAGGTCCAGACGGGGCAACTCGTCGTTCTTTGCCCGACCGAGAAAGAGCTTTGCGTTGGCCACACGCAGCTCCTGTTCCTTCAGCTCCGCTCGATGGTCCAATGCGGTCTGAACTTCCACAACCGGGTCCACCACCAGGCGCTCGATCGCCGGGAAATCGTCCGGGATGATCTCGACGTCCTCAGCCAGGTTCAGCTCCGGGTCGTTGATGACCGCGAGCAACCGATCCTGCGCGTCCAGCAGCAGTGCACGCCGACGCACGAAATCCACCTGCGCCGCGTGCAAGTCCGCCTTGCTCGCCGAGACCTGCACGGGGTTCACGTCAAACTCGCTGCGAGCGACGAGATACTCGTGAATGCCCTCGAACTCAGCCACCTCCTTGGCGGTCACCACGACGCTTCGCCGCATTTGCAGAAGTCGCCAGTACAACTCTTCCGCCGAACGCAGGATGTCACGAATCTGCTTTTTGAACGACAGGTCACCGAGGTGCCGGTTGTTCTTGGCAACCAGAATCAACGAGCGGTTGTAGTCGATCCCGAACCCGCGAAGCAGGGGCTGACGCACGTCGAGCACGATGTTGCTGGTATACGCCGGGTTGATGGTTTGGAACGCGAACGCCTGCTTGGTCCGCCCGAGGTCGTAATGAAGGTCGAGAAACGTCCCCGGCGGCAGTAGCTTCCGTGCCCCCACACTCATGTTGAACAGATCGACGTCGGTCGCCGCCAGCTCGTTTCCCGAAGGCCGGTCGATGTTGCTCTTGTCGACGTTCGTGTAGAAGATCGCATCGAACGCGGCCTCCGCCTCGATCACGCGCGTCGTCTCGATCGCCGGGTTGAAACTGATCGTTTCGATGGCGTAGTTGTTCGCAAGCGTCCGGCTGATCACCTCCTCCAAACTCAGATGCACCTGCCTCGGACGACGAATCGTGGCGAGCCGCTCGAGCACACGGGCATGGAAGTTCTCGTCGGCGGTGTGGCCGTCCTCCCGCGCCTGCGCCAACAGCGCAAGCCCCTCCTCGTACGCCCGCTGCGGGTCGGGGATGTGTCGCGTGAGCTCATCCGGTGCAATCTCCACCACGATGTCACGGACCCCCGTTTCGATAACCGCTTTGGTCTCGTCGTCCTGTGTCGCCACGCCGGTTACAAACAGCCCCCGCGCCACGGGCACTGACTCGACAAGAGAATCGGGCGCTCCTTCCCCGGGCGATGACGCCGGACAAGCCCACATCGAATAGATCGTGATTGCCGTCAATACGTGGCGAAACATGGTCTGCGTAGTCCCGGTTCGCGGCGTGTAGTAGGCCAAAACCACAGCGAGCAGAGCCGTTGACCTGCCGACCCGTAGGACTCGCGCCGCGCCAAGCCATCGTCCTACCGATTGGCGGGATCCGATGCTATCAGCCGGGCCCGTCATCCGTCAACGAGCCTATCTTGCCAATGCGACAAGTTTGGACGCCCGGTCCCCGCTGAGCACCGCTTACAGCCCGTTTCCGGTGGGCCCCCTCGGACATGAAGACGCCGCCGGAGGAACGCGCCGGCCCCTCTGGCAGGCTGAACCGGTTGGGCATACCATGCCCGACCGGTTCGTTGGCTTTGAGCGTCCGACTCGGGAAATGACGTTAATGCGAAAGTTTTTCGTCCAACCATTGCATGACATGCTCGAGTGCCTCAACCGCTTTGCGGAGAGCGGGAGACCCCAGCTCGCGATGGGGCTTACCGTCGGGGCGATGCTCGTTAGCTGGTTCATCTACGTACCGATCCACGAGTTACTCCATGTCTTCGGGTGCGTCGCGCCGGGCGGCTCGGTGAGTGAACTCGAAGTAGCCCCGCAGTACGGCGGACACTTACTCGCCAAGTGGTTTGATTTCGTCGTCTGCGGAGGCGAGTACGCGGGACGGCTCACCGCATTCGACACGAAAAACTCCGACTGGATCTACCTGGCCACCGTCTTCGCACCCTTTGTTCTGAGCGTCATTATCGGCGTCCCGATTCTGAAGCTGTGTGCCCGGCGATCGCGCCCGCTACTGGCGGGTGTGGGGGTCGTCATCGGGCTCGCGCCGTTCTACAACATCATCGGCGACTATTACGAAATCGGGTCGGTCACCACTACGGGTGTCCTGTCGGTGCTGCTGGGTAACGAAGGCGTCGCCTTCGAGGGAATCCGAGGTGACGACATCTTCAAGTTGGTAGGCACCCTGTTCACCAGCCCCGCCGACCTCGGTCTGGAAGGGGCCGGTGCCTGGTTCGCAGGATTCGTTCTCGTTCTCGTGTCGTTCGTGCTGGGGATCCTGGCTGCTTTCGTCACGTACTACCTGGGACACCTGTTCGCCCGTTTGTTGATCAAGCTGCCCCCAGGAGAGGCTACCGGAAAACCGTCGGCTGTGGCCCCGGATACCGCAGCGTGAACACCGCAGCGAACGGGTCCTCGGGGACGGCTGATCGGGTCGGCTGGCAAGAGCGGAGAGGATCGTCTAGGATGCCAACGTGGGCGTGCATCGACCGCATTTCGGCGCACGCCTTCGACGAGCCGGACTTCTGAAAGAAACGCGGCCCGGTCGCCGCCAACTTGCAGGAATTGAATGGCCAAATCGCGCAAAACAACCAAACCTCACGTGAGGCGACCCGTGTCGCGGGAGCGACCGGGACAAACGAACCGAGCGGAAACACCGGCCCTGTTCATGGGCTGGATCTACGCCAAACGCCCGGTTTTCGGCTTCGTCCTCCTGTTTGTCGTGCTCATGGCCGTCTTCTACGCGATTACTTTCATCCCGGTCGTGAACCAGGACATCTTCCCCGCCTACATGCGATTCAACGCCAAGCTGTCCGTGGTCGTCATCAACGTGTTCGGTGAGGGCGCCACGGCAAGCGGGACCGCGGTCACCTCGAGCCGGTTCTCGGTCGACATCCGGCACGGTTGCGATGCCGTTGCCCCCTCGGCTTTATTCATCGCGGCCGTTCTGGCGTTTCCGGGCACGTTGCGGTCGAAGGTCCCGGGGATACTCGTGGGAACGCTCGTCCTGGCGGCGATCAACATCATTCGCATCGTTTCCCTGTTCTACACGGGCATCTACTTCCCTCGGGCATTCGAAGCCATGCATGTGGACGTCTGGCAGCCCGTGTTCATTCTTCTCGCCTTGACGTTCTGGGTAGTCTGGGCGTGGTGGGCCACACGTCCTAAAACGGCGAAGAAACATGTCGCCATGGAAAAAGACTAGCATTTTCTTCCTGGTGTGCTCGCTGACTTATGCACTCCTGATCATTCCCTGGCCCGGACTCTTCGACGGGTACCGTGCCTGCTTTCGGGCAGGCGGGAACGTGTTGTTCCACTCCTTCGGGCCCGGCGGATCAGTCCGGTTCGAACCGTTGGCAAGCGGAGACCACACCAAGGACACCACGCTGGTCATGCGGAAGAAGGGACTTATTGGAAAGGCCGAGCTCGACATGAAGGCGGTCTACATGGGGTATCGCCCGACGGCCTTTATGATCGCATTGGTCTTGGCCACCCCCATTCCCTGGTCACGCCGGTGGCGGGCGCTGCTGTGGGGCTTTCTCTGGGTGAACGTGTTCGTCGCGTTCCGCGTCTGGCTGAAAATGCTGGACGCCTATAGTGACAACAACGCGCTTTCGATCTATGAATTCTCCGACCTCACGAAAAGTGTGCTCGACGGGGTTGTGGCTGTCCTGGTCTCCGCACCTGAAGCACACTATATGATTCCGGTCTTCATTTGGGTCCTGGTGGCATTCCGTCGCGATACCTGGCGGGAGACCTTCGGCCTGCAACCGGCGCCCGTCGGTCCGAATCGCGGCAAGAAAAAACCGCAAAAGGCCTGACGCCCGTGCCTTCGAGCGACCCATCGCCAGCTCAGTTCACAACGGCGCGCGTCGCCGTCCTTTCGGCCAGCGCGCACGACGCTCGGCTCTCGGTCGCTCACGATCTCGCCCGCAAGCTGAGCCTCCCTTTGATCTCCGACGACGCCGCGGGGACCTTCGAACTTCTGTTGGCGGTCTGCGATCAACGCCTGGAACTTCGGGAGACGGGGCCCCGCGCCGCCGGTCCGATCTTAGTGGATTTCGTCAACGGACCGGTCGGATTCCGCCGCCTGTCGAGCGGCTCGCGGGCTCAGCCCATTGCGTCCGCCGTCGGGCTTCGGTCCGGCGTCACCCGCGTTGTCGACGCCACCGCCGGCCTGGCCCGCGACGCGTTCTTGCTCGCTTGTCTTGGCTGCTTTGTCACCGCCATCGAGCGCTCCGCCGTCCTGGGCGCTTTGGTGCAGGACGGGCTGGCACGGGCCTCGACCGACGGACCGACCGATCTCGCCCCGGTCCTAGATCGCATCACGTTTCTCACAGCCGACGCAAGACACTGGCTCGCAGGACTCAGCGAATCCGACAAACCCGACGTGGTCTACCTCGACCCGATGTACCCACCGAAGACCAAGACGGCCAAAGCCAAGAAGGAGCCGCGTATCTGTCGAAAGCTCGTCGGCGATGATCCCGACGCTGCGGAGCTATCGGATATCGCACGGCGAACCGCACGTCGACGCGTCGTGGTCAAAAGGCACCGCCACGCCCCCGCGCTCGGTCCCGAACCCGACCTGCGGTTTGCCGGAAAGCAGGTCCGGTACGACGTATACCTCGTGCAGCCGTGACCGCCACGCGCGAGGAATGCGATCGCCCGTCTCCGAGTCAGTCCGATCTCGCGTTACGGTGTGAATTCCGATCGACCGATGGTAGTCTGGCGTACAACCTGGAAGCTCTGCGGACGAAAACACGATGACGGCGTTTCTCACAACCTGGTTGATGCAAACGTGGCAGATGGTCATGGAGTCCGCGCCGTGGCTGTTGGGTGGGTTCCTGTTGGCCGGCCTCATCTACGTGTTTGTCCCGGTCGATCGCGTCGTGCACCACCTCGGAAAACCCGGCCTCCGCCCGGTGGTCAAGGCGTCGTTGTTCGGCATCCCTTTGCCGCTCTGTTCGTGCAGCGTGATACCGGTGGCTACGTCCATCAGGAAGCAGGGGGCGAGCCGCGGCGCGTTCGTCAGCTTCCTGATCAGCACGCCCGAGACGGGCGTCGATTCCATATCCCTTTCGTACGCCCTGCTCGGACCGCTGCTCGCCATCGTCCGACCGGTTGCTGCGTTCGTGACCGCCGTTGCAGCCGGGATCCTCATCAGCCGAACGGGCGAGGAGCAACGTGCGGCGACCGGCCGTGAATTGGCAGCCGGCGTATCCTGCGGGTGTAGCTCAGAGGACAGCCACACCACAACCGAACGAGAGCCGGCCCCCGCCGCGTCCTGTTGCAGCACGACCGCTCCACCCGCGGTCGAGGACAGTTGCTGCGCAGCGTCGGCCTGCGGTTGTGAAGAGCCGTCAACTAAGCCAGGAGCAGGCAAACTCGCAACGGCGATCCGTTATGGCCTGGTGGATATGATGACGGACCTGTCGCCCTACCTGCTCGGCGGGTTCGTCTTGGCCGGCCTGGCCGCCGCAGCCCTCCCCGAGGGATTCCTCGAGCAGCACATCGGCTCGGGAATCGTAGCCATGCTCCTCATGCTCGTCGTCGGACTGCCGCTCTATGTTTGTGCCACATCCTCGACACCGGTCGCGGCCGCCCTGATTGCGCGGGGTCTGAGCCCCGGCGCCGCCCTTGTCTTCTTGCTGGTCGGCCCCGCCACCAACATCGCCACCATGCTGATTGTCTCCCGCGACCTCGGAAAGCGCGGCCTGGCGATCTACCTGTCGACGATCGCCGTCGTCGCCGTCCTGTTCGGCCTGCTGATCGACGCCCTGATCCCCTCGCTCCCCGTCTCTCTGGCAGACACCCCCCACTGCCTCGGCGAACACACCCACGCCGCAATGATCCCGTTCGCCATCCTCCTCACACTCCTGATCCTCAACGGACTTAGACGACGTCGCGCGGCGAAATCCACCCCGGAGGCATCTCCCGATTAGCGCCACGCACTTGCCCTCGGGGCGCAGAATCTACTGCATGGCCACACTTGTTCAAACGGGTTTGCCAAAGCACATTTCCGGGCCGCGACTGTGAGGGAGCGGACAATAAGTCGATGCTAACCCGCAAGTTCTTGGTTGTCGCCGCACTAGTGCTGCGTCAACTGTTTTTTTGCGGGTAGCGAGCGGCCTCTTTCCGAGCCGCGCCCGTGAGGAAGCGGTCTTCTGGAACCCGCAAACTAAGGCGTGACCGTGCACTAGGCTGGGTTGGTATGGACGGTTATGCCGGCGCAGCAGTCAGTGCGCGCTGAGCGTCAAGCGTTGCCGGCGCAGCGGCGGGAACGTTCCAGAGTGCACAGATCGCTACGCCTTTGACCCAGTCAGCAGCCCAGTATTTGCTGAACGACGAGAAATGATCGCGATAATCGTCAAGCGTGTTCTGCCAGATTCGACCCGGCTCGCGCTTCCCGGAAAGGTCCGTGGCGATAATCATCACGAAGACACCGCCGGGCCGGACGTATGACATCAGCGTGTCGGTGGCTTCGTGGGCTTCAACGCTCGCAAGGTCGTAGTGGTAATACGAGAAACCGCGGGCGAACACGACGTCGAAGCTCGCCTCATCAAACGGCATCTCTCGAAAATCGCAACGGTGATAGCTCGACCTGGGATACCTGCGTCGCGCCCACTCGATCCCGCTTTCGGACCGATCCACCCCGACGCAATCGAAGCCCATCCGGTTGAGCAGGTTCGTGTGGAACCCGCTGCCGCACGCCACCTCGAGCACCCGCAACCCCCGCCCGAGCCCGAACCGCCGAACTACGTGACGCCAGTGCCACCACCACTCCCGCCAGTAAGAATAGCTCCACCCCCCCTCCTTGTAGAACTCGTTGTAGTACGCGTCGCCCGCGCGCTCGTCGATCTCACCAGCCATCCCACCAGCTCCCCGTAGGGCCAAACAGCGTTCCCACGGGGGTTATCGGAAGCCGGAAGGGGCGACTCCATGACGGAGACAGGGCACAAACACGCCCGTACGCCGGCGCAGACAAGCGGCGTGCCCGACGCTTACGAGCACGCCGCATTCTGGAACCTTGACGGGCCGACGCATGACGCCCGCGGCCACCGCAGGGCCAACCCACGACCCGTTCGACGATCAGCGCGTCGGACCGATGTCCGGTGCGAAGTCGTCGGTCTTCTTGTACCCCTCGGGCAGCTTCAGCTTGAACGCACTCTCGTCGAGCTTGGGCGCCACCACCAGGTTGGAGACGGTCTTTTGCGATGCCAGCTTCCGACCGTCGGGCATCGTTCGCGTATCGATGCGGGCGCGGGGCAGGAAGTCCTTTTTCGAGAAATACCACGTGGCCTCAGGCGCCGCAGGCACGCTGTAGACGACGTGCACCTCGTAGCAGTCTACACCGTCAATCGTCTTGCTCCCGCGCAGCTCCCGGCTTTTCCCGTTGATCTCATCGGAAAACGGCGTCGGATGGAGGTACTCGATCATCCACGCCTGCCGGAGAAAGCGCCCCGCGTTCCCCATAACGGCCGGGTCGATGTCCTCATACGCCGTCTTGGTATGATGGTGGATGACGAAAAACATGTCGTTGTCGGTTCCCATCGTCACGCGCAGTGGCTCCGATGAACCGGGGAGTGTGATCTTCGCATCGACGAAGTACTTCTCGGGTGTGCTGCCCACAAGCCCCGACGCGACCACGCTCGCCTGCACCTTCGGCGTCATCGACGCTGCCTCGCCCAGCCCTTCCCAGACCACGTCGTACTTCACGGACATGACCGCCTTCGCCGCCGCGTCGACCTTCTTGACGATCTCGAGCGGATCCGTCAGATCGCCCGGCTTCTCCTCCGCTCCATAGGACGTGGAGCATACGACAAGGACGCCCAACAACAGCACGAATGCTCGCTTCATCATCATGCCTCCTTCGGGGGCTAGCGTTTGAAACGTGACTCCGTCAGAAAAATCCATGCTACCTGACCGCGCTGAGGCGTTCCACAACGCCAGGGTCAGGACTTGTCAGGATTTGTAAGGCCGCTTGACCGGCCGCTGCCTGGCGACCCCCGCCCTTCGCGCTCAGTTCCCGACCGCGACGAGGTGCCGGCGCGTGCGCCAATAGATCGTGCCATCAGCGATGGCCGGCGTCGCCAGACATTCCTCGCCCATCTGGTTGTTGGCCAGCAGCTCGAACTCGCTCCCGGCCTTGACCACCCATATCTCGCCGCTCTCGTCCGTCAGGTACAGCTTCCCATCGCCCGCCACCGGCGAAGCCGAATACGACCCGAATTTCCCCGCAACGCGCTTCCGAAAGACCTGCTCGCCGGTCGTCGCCCGATACGCGGTCAGGATCCCTTTGTCGTCCGCCACGTACAACTGCCCACCGTAGACGATCGTCGTCGGGATGTAGCACCCGCGCCGAGGGCGACTCCACGCGATAAACTCGTTCGCGTCCTTCCCGCCCTTCAGGGTGATATCCCCCGTGGCGTTCGACCGGATGGCGTAGATCGGGTTCAACGGACCGTGCGCATTGGTGATAAATATCAAATCGTCGGCCACGTAGGGCGTCGGGACCGGAACGTCACCACCGCCCGACAACCGCCAGAGCTCTTTCCCCGTGGCGAAATCATAGCCGCCCATCCAGCGATAACCGTTGGCGATCACCTGCGTGCGTCCCCCGCCCGAATGCACCGTGGGCGTGCCCCAACCCGCGGACACGTCCCTCGGCGTGCGCCAGTTTTCCTCGCCGGTGGCGACGTCGAACGACGCAATGAATGACTGATTGTTGACATCGCACTGCGTGATCACCTGCCCGTCGTGGATCACCGGCGAACTGCCGAACGCCCACTGAACTTCGGGGGCGTTGAACGCCCCGGAATCCAGCAGCCCGAGGTCCTTGTTCCACAACAGCTTGCCGTCCATATCGAAACAGTAGAGCCCCTCCGACCCGAAGAACGCAACCACGTGCTCCCCGTCGGTCGCCGGCGTGGAATTCGCATGGGTCGACTTGATGTGCCGCTTCACCTTGGGTATGCCGCTGTGCGCTGTCTTGTGCCACAGGATTTTGCCGCTGGTCCTGTCAAAGCAATACACGCGGAATTCGTGGACGATCTTCTCCGGGTGGTCGGGGCTTTCGCCGTACCGCCCGACCCGCAGATACGGCTCCGGACCTTCCGTCGCAGCCGTCACGGTGAAGATACGGTCGCCCCAGACGATGGGCGATGCGTGTGCGAGTCCCGGAATCGCGGTCTTCCACCTGATGTTCTCACCCGTTTTCACGTCCCAGGCGGTCGGCAACGGTTTGCCGTCCATCACGCCGCGAGCGGCGGGCCCGCGGAATTGAGGCCAGTTCGGCGGCGCGGCAGCCGCGACGCTGCACGCGATCGTCATCGCGATGCCCGCCATCACACAACTCTTCCCGACGCGCGTTTTGAACATGGTGTTCCTCACTCCGCGCTTGGCCGCCCGCCACGCGGCAGGCAGCCCATGCACGACTGTCAACGATTCCTCATTTCATCGGCCGGCACGAGAGGCTGTACACCTCTCCGTCCCGGCCGGGAGCACGATCCTCTCGTAACCGGCAGGATATTCGACCTTCCTCGTCCGATCGTGATTCGATCGCCGGGATTCCTGTCGCTTTTTGTGTTCGATGCTCCGACCCGGTTCGCGGGAGCCCGCGACCGTCCCACTCGACCGAGAACCGACTCACGGCGTTCCCGATCCGTCGAGATTCGACCTCGGAACCAAGTGGATATCCCGATCTACGGGGATTCGGCATTCCGGAGCGCCTGCGCTTGACGGTCTGAGCCCCGGTCCCCAAAATGCCGATCTTCACCACGGCGGGGTGCGTATGGGTACGGGTCGTCACGACGCCGTGACCTCACCCCGACCCCGACACGTTGGGGTCTAAACGCCCGAAGCGGATGTGGCGGAATTGGCAGACGCGCTGGCTTCAGGTGCCAGTGGGGGCAACCCCGTGGAGGTTCGAGTCCTCTCATCCGCATCTCATGGTCGCGGCCGGGTAAGATGCGTCGGTAAAGCGCCTGCAGATCACGCCTGGGCGCTCAATCGCTGATGGATAAACCCCAGTAGGTCGTCCACCAGCGCGCCGTACGAATACCGCTCGATCACGGCCTCTCGCATCGACGCGCTGATCTGCTGCCGCGAGGCGCGATCACCCAGGTACCGATCCGCCAGCTCAGCGAACTCGTCCGCTGAAGCGAAAGCGATGTCGCCGTATTCCGCGAACACCGCCCCTGCTTGCCGCTTGAACCCCATCGCCTCGAACTCTTCGTATCGCGCCAACTCTTCGGGATCGACCGTTGCACGCTCGAAGCGTTCATGCAGACCGCGTATCGCCGAAAGCTCCTCCATCGCGGCAATGAGGTCGGGTGCATCCTCGCGGGCGAACTCGACGCCGACCTCCGGCCTGTACATTCTATAGGCCGCTAGATAACGCCGGATCGCATCGTGCATGACGTCGGCCGTGGCATAGCGGATCAGGAAGAACCCGCCCGAAGCCAGACCGTCGAGCAGACGCTGATGAACCGCCCCCGTTCCAATGATCTGAAGATTAACGGCGGACGCCTGATAGATCGCCCGAAGCTCCGCCCCGTTCTCTGCAAACCCGCAGGCGTACCGGCCAAACCGCGGATGCTCCTCCCAGCCGTTGCCGTACAAGCACAACTTGCGATCCGTTCGATCGCAGTAATCCGCGACCCACTCCAGCGTGCTTTGCCGGAAGATCAGCTCCGCGAGCGGAAACAGGTATGAATTCACGATGGCCGCGTCGACCTCGGACGACGGCCTCAATCCCGTCCGCGCTTTGACACGCCCGAACAGGTGGTATAACCCCCCGAAGGCCGTACGCGGATTCTCCGCGAACGAACCCGATACTGCCTCGAACAGACACTCGAGCAGCTTCACGGCGACCGCCTCTTTCGCGAACCACGCGCGTCGCTCGTCGTGGAACTTCTCCGGCGGCGTCGAATGGCTGCTCACGTACGACAGGTCGCACCGATACGACTTCAGTTCCTCCTCCGCAAGCGCTTGTTGGCTGTAGGTTCGTTCGTCCGTCGCCATCGTCCACGCGAGCCCCTGCGACGCCGGGTAGGCGTGGCCCTGCACGTACATCGTCGGTTCGTTCGCGATGAAGAAATCCAGCGGACCGAGCGAACGACCCGCCTCCGCGTTGGCCAGACCCGGAAGCATGTCCTGAATCCAGCAGACGAACGGTACATGCGAAGGGATGACCGCCCCATACTCCTTCCGATGGTGATCGATCACCGCGATCAGGTCGGGCTTGAATTCCCTGATCGTCTCGAGAATCTTCGCCTGAGGCAGCAGATCGTGATCCGACGCCTCGATCAACAGGACGAACTCGTGCCCGCGCGACTCGAACGCCGCCGCCCAATCGCGCATCGAGTATTGGAGGTACGTCGTGAATCGGCTCGTGATCCCCAGCACCCGCAGCGGCTTGTTTCGATCGGGACGAAACCGATCGACCCAGTGGTCGACCGACAACGAGTCGTAGTGTCGACGCCCAAGCTCCAGCTCCCGCTGTGCGCTCCGCTGGGCCGCCGCAACGTGTGGTTGAAGCGCCGCGTGGACCGCCTGACCGAGCCGTTTTCCCTCAGCGGTGAGCCGCATGGCGTAACCCGGCATCGTCAACCCCGGACCCTCCCGGAAGAACCCTGCGATTTGCTCGACGCAGTCCTCACCCACAAACAGCGACACCCGTTTGTCACAAAACCTCTCGATCGCCTTGGTCGTGAACAGCGTCAGCCCGAACGCATCCACGTCGGACTCGACGACGTAAATGCGCGGCGTGAACGTCAGGAACATCGTACGCGTCGCGTCGAACACCCGCCCGAACATCAGCCCCAACCGGTCACCCACCACCAGATACGGATCGCAAAACAGCGCCTTCGCATCGTGCGGCAACGCCGCGCGGTCCACGAGTTGTCGTACGGGGCAAAGATCGGGCACCCATTCCCGCTCGCCGTCCCCGCTCCGCCGCGCCGCGTGGACGTTCCCGTCGCATGAAGCGTAGAGCTCGTATCGGCGGGGAATCCCTCTGAACGTCGCATCGTGCGCACGCAGCGCAGGGTGGGCGGCATACAGCCTTGCAACGTTCGCATCGAAACGCGACTGAAGCGAACCGAACCCCAGCCGCCCCGACGGCAGCTTCGAGACCTGTTCACGGAGCTGTTGAAGCTCCGGCGCACACCGCTGGTCGGCCGACAACCGACCCGACACGTCTCGCGCCGGGCCGATCAATCCGAGCGCCACGTACGACTGGCAGACCAACCACGCGGTGCGTTCGTCGTCCCCCTGCTTGCGGAGGTACCTCAACGCCGCGTTCAGAAACCCATAATGATCCCCGCCCGCGCGCAGTGCCTCTAAGCTCTCGAGTGTGTTCGTACGCAGCGGCTGCGCGGCGGTTGTCACTCTATTTGTCCCCAATCGACTCGTGTCGCCTCGGGTCTCAAAATGCGGGACCCATTGCGCACGCCCGGCGCTCGGTTTATCGGAAACGCATGGCAACATCTTGCAGCCAACTTCGCCACGTCCCGCTAGAGGTGTCGGTGCAGAATTTCCGACAGCTCAGCCATCCGTACCGTGTAGGTGTGGTCGCGGAGGGTCCGCGCTTGACCCGCTCGGGCGATCGCAGCACGTTCGTCCTCATGATTCAGAAGGTGCCGGAGCTGCTCCACACACTCGCCGTCATCGGCGTAGGCCACCACTTCGCGACCCGGCGCGAACAGCTCGCCCAGGCTCTCTCTCGATTCGGTCAGCAGACAGGCTCCCACCCCGGTGGCCTCGTACAGACGCATGTTGGCGACGAAACGTCTGGACGCCGACCCACGCACATCGACGTGCGCGTGTCGGTTCAGCGTCACGCGCGAGCCGGCAAGGACGCGGTACATATCCAGTCCCCACACCTCGCCGCGGTGCTGTTCGCGGACCGGTGAGTGTCGCGGTACGGTTTCGATCCCGTACCCGAACACGTCGACGTCGACGCGTTTCAGCACCCGCTCCAGCCATTCGACTCGATCCACGTGCGACGGCGCAAACCCACCCACGAAAGTGACAGCATGTTGACACGATGTGTCGCCGAGTCGCCCGAGGACGCGCGGATCGAACCCGAGTTTGAGCGGCTCGGCGGGGACGCCCGCCTTCCGGAAATAGTCGACAATCGGCGGCCAGGACGAGATCATCAAGTCGTATGCGCGGTAGGTGCGGTCTCCACGCAGCGGCGAGGCAAGCTGACCGACGAGTAGTCTCACGCGCGATTTCAGCTCTGCCAAAAACGTGTCACCTAACGGACTCCATTCGAAGACGTAAACGACGTCGGGCTCGAGCTCGTCAACCTGAGCAGCGAGTATGTCCCGCCGGCGTTCGTGCAGGTTCTCCGGCAGTGTCGAGTTGCGAGCGTCCGCCCACCGCTGCTGCATCGGGTCGGCGTTGATCACGATATCGTGAGCCTCCCACC
This sequence comes from Phycisphaerae bacterium, assembly GCA_050050135.1. GTDB lineage: Bacteria > Planctomycetota > Phycisphaerae > UBA1845 > UBA1845. The sequence goes on along the minus strand of JASFUW010000030.1, from coordinate 4,136 downwards.
CGACCGCGCGCAAACCTTCCGAATAGGCATCCGAGATCGAGAATCTCGTCTCGAGCAACCGCCGCCGCTGTTCCTCGAACGGCAACGCCGCGAGACCCGGATCACCCCGATAAAACCCCTTCAAAAACTCCGGGTAATAGGTATGCGCCAGGAGAATCTTCGGGCCGTTGACCCGAGCCTCGCTCATCCGTTCGCAGGTTCCTTGATTCATCGTTTCCGCCGGACCGCGTCGGACTCGCCGCGCCGGACCCACGCCCATCCCCCGTGGTGCAACGAGCCTCGTGTTCCTTCACGTTCGGTACTCTCCTATATCGGGAGGATCACGAGACGTGATAGAGAAAACCGGCAAGACAGGCGAAGCAGTGGAACCTGGGATGCTCGCGCCGCCGACGGCAAAACCACCCGACCGGAACAGACCGTTCCCGACCCGAACCTGACCCCACTTCCTATCCGATCCCGACGGCCGTCGACCGACCGAACCTTGGCCATCCGTCGATGTACATCCGGATGCGGACATGCTATCTTGGCGCCCCTCGAAGGAACCCGGCAGACCAGTATGAAACGCGACCTCGCCGTGGCGAACCAAGCAAACGAGCAGAACCCCGACCCCGTGCCCGGGCTCCTGACCGAGCGCCGCACCGAGTCCAGGCCTCAAACCTCCGACGTGGATGTCAGCAGCACCAGCCCGCCCTTTGTCTTTGAAGTCTCGTGGGAAACCTGCTCGCAGACCGGTGGAATCTACACGGTACTGCGAAGCAAATGCGCTGCCGGCGTCGAGCGATGCGGCGATGATTACTGCCTCGTCGGTCCCTACCGAGAGGCGTCGGCCAAAATCGAGCTGGAGCACGAACCGCATACCGGCGTGCTCGCGGAAGCCGTTGAAGAACTGCGCAACCGCGGCGTCGGCGTGCACTGCGGTCGATGGGTCATCACGGGTCGACCGCGCGTCGTCCTGATCAACCTGGACACGCTGCGCGCCCATCTCAACGAGATGAAGTACTTTCTGTGGCACGATCTGGGAATCCCTTCTCCCTCCGACGACCCCGAACACGACGGGATCGTTTCCTTCGGTTACGCAACCGCCGATCTCCTGGCCGCCGTGCACGCCCGCATCGGCAACCGCCCGATGCTTGCCCAGTTTCACGAATGGCAGGGCGCGGTCGCACTCCCCATATTGAAACACCGCAAGGCCGCGATCCCCACGATCTTCACCACCCACGCTACCCAGGTCGGTCGGAGCCTCAGCGCCGCCGCCGCCGATCTGTACGGTCATCTGCCCGACATCGACGCCGAAGCGATCGCTCGCGAGCACGGGTTCGAACATCGCTTCCGCATCGAAAAAGCCGCGGCGAAGAGTGCGGACATCTTCACGACCGTCTCGGAGATCACCGCCCAGGAGGCGGAGCACTTCCTCGACCGCCGTCCCGAGGCGCTGCTGCCCAACGGGCTGCACGTCGAACGCTTCGCCGCGCCCCACGAGTTCCAGAACCTCCACCAGCAGTGCAAAGAGCAGATCCACGACTTCGTGATGGGCCACTTCTTCCCGAGCTATACCTTCGATCTCGACCGGACCCTCTACGTATTCACCGCCGGCCGATACGAATACCGGAACAAGGGGTTCGACGTTCTGATCGAAGCACTCTACGAGCTAAACCGCAGGCTCAAGGCCGAGCGACGAGGTGTCACAGTCGTGGCATTCATCATCGCACCCGCGCCGTTCCACGTCTTGAACGTCGAGGCACTCAACCGCCAGGCCATGTTCAACGAACTCCAGGATACCTGCCGCTCCATCCAGGAGAACATGGGGCGAAGACTCTTCCGCACGCTGATCGCGGGCCGACTCCCCACCACCGACGACCTGCTCGACGAATACGCCCGCGTTCGCCTGCAGCGCATGATGTACGCCTGGCGACAGGGACGCCAGCCCACGATCGTCACCCATGATCTGAAATCAGACGTGGACGATCCCATTCTCTGCCACCTGCGGCGCCGCGGCCTGCTCAACGCGGCCGACGACCCCGTCAAGGTCGTCTTCCACCCCGAATTCCTGACGCCCACCAACCCGGTGCTGGGCATCGAGTACGACCAGTTCGTCAGAGGCTGCAATCTCGGTGTCTTTCCGTCGTACTACGAGCCGTGGGGTTACACGCCGATGGAGTGCATCGTCCGTGGCATCCCCGCGGTCACCAGCGACCTGAGCGGCTTCGGCGCGTACCTCATGGGGCACTTCCCCGACCACGACACCAGCGGGTTGTTCGTCGCCCGGCGGCGGCGTGTCACTTTCGACAAGATCGTGTATCAGGTCGCAGCGTGGCTCCACGCCCTCACGCACATGTCCCTCCGCGATCGGATCAAGCAGCGAAACCGCGTCGAGAGCCATGCGGACTTCTTCAGTTGGACCAACATGGCGCGGTACTACGAGGCGGCCCGCCGCTCGGCGTTGAGAAAGCACTACCCCGACCGCGAGATGCCCTCTCCGATCGCGGAGTCCGACGCGTAGGCTCCGCCGCGCGGACCACGCTTGCAGCATCGCCGGCGCTCGCCCCGTAGCATCACTCGACCTTGCCGATCAGATCGCGCACCGACTTCATGCCGCGACGTGCGAGGTAGTCCGACAACCCGTCACAGATGTGCAGCGGGGCGGTCGGATCGACGAACAACGCGGTGCCGACTGCCACTGACGTGGCACCTGCAAGCAGAAACTCGACGGCGTCGCGCCAGTTCGAGATGCCCCCCATCCCGATGATCGGAACGCCCGCGCCCCGGGCGACACGCTGGTAGACCTCGTGGACCATGAAGATCGCCACGGGCCTGATCGCCGGTCCGGACAATCCGCCGCAGCGGTTGGCGAGCATGGGCTTCGAGGTGTCGACGTTGATCGCCATCCCGCGAAGCGTGTTGATGACGGACAACGCTTCGGCGCCGGCGTCTATGGCGGCCTTCGCCGTCACGGTGATGTCAGTCACGTTCGGTGACAATTTGACGATCAGCTTCGCCCGGTGGACCACGCCGCGGACGGCATCGACCAGCATGTGCAGCCGGTTCGGATCGGTCCCGAACTCCAGGCCGTCCGCCACGTTGGGACACGAAACGTTCAGCTCCAGCCCCGAAACACAGCCGACCCCATCGAGCGTTCGGCAGACCGTCTGGAAATCCTCGACGGTGTGACCCACGACGTTGACGATGACGGGAATGCCGAGCTCGGTCAGGAAGGGTATCTTCTCGTCGAGGAATCGGTTGAGCCCCACATTCGCCAGCCCGATCGCGTTCAACATCCCCCCCGTCGTCTCGACGGTCCGCGGCGGCGGGTTGCCCTTGCGGGCCTCGACGGAAACGGCCTTGGTGACGAAGGCGCCCAGCCGCGTCAGGTCCATCAGCTCGCCGTGCTCAGGCCCATACCCGCTGGTCCCCGACGCGGTCATGACCGGATTGCTCATGGGGATGCCGGCCAGGTCCACCGACAGATCGACGTTCGGGCTTGTCTTGCGTTCAGTGGTCATCGGCTTGAAGGATGGTCTCGGTGTCCGACCGTGTCAACCTTCGCTCGGTAGGATCGACCACCCGGATCCGCAATGGAGGCGACGGATCCGTTGGTCGGGCGCGGCCGGTCGATCCGGTCACGTTCTTTCGCGCCGAGGATAGACGGGGCGGGGCGGCGTCGTACAATACGATGCTTTCCGACCGGAGGTGACCGATGGCGAAGGCGAATCCGAACCTGGCGATCTTCCCGGGCATGTTCGACCCGGTAACGCACGGACACCTCGACATCATCCGGCGGGCGTCGAAGCTGTACGACAAGCTGATCGTGGCCGTCGGCGAGAACCCGGTCAAGACGCAGGTCTTCACGCTCGACGAACGCAAGGAGATGCTCGACACGCACACCGCGGAACTCGGCAACGTCGAAGTGTGTGTGTACGACGGGCTGACGGTCGACTTCGCCCGCGGCGTCGGAGCGGGGGTGATCCTGCGCGGGATACGCGACACCGTCGACCTCCACGCGGAGCTCGAGATCGCCACGACCAACCGCATCATCGGCGGGCTCGAAACCGTTTTCCTCGCGACCAGCGAACAGCAAATGCTCACCTCCAGCACGCTCATCAAACAGATCGTCGAGATCGGCCGATACGATGCCGACC
>JASFUW010000029.1:0-22312 GCA_050050135.1 Phycisphaerae bacterium | reverse complement strand
AAGTCACCATCGCCGTCGTAGTCGCCGAGCGCCACCCCGCCGCCAAAGGTCGCGACGTAGCGGTCGCGCGCTTCGCCGGCGTCGTAGTCGGCGCGGCCGACCCGCTCCTCGTAATCCGTTCTGACAGATCGCACCACCCGCGGGAGACCGGCGTTGACCGTTGCGTCCGCGAAACGCCCGCCGCGCTCGGGTTTCGGCGTTAAATCCGCCGTCAGCGGCGCGAGTGCCATGATATAGCTGTACCTGCTGCGTTCGAGGGCTTCCGCGGTCTTCTCCGATTCGTCGATCGTGTCCTTGATCTGGTCATAGATCTCGCGGTGAACCTGTGCCTTCTCCACCTGGCCGAGCCGGCGGTACAGAGTGATCAACTGGTAATGGGAACTGGGATGGCGCGGGGCCAGCTTGACGGCCTCGTTGAATGCGTCAACCGCGTCATCATAACGCTGGAGGAACTTGTAGCAGACACCGAGGTTGTAGTACGCCCCCATGCAGACGGGATCATGCTCGGTGACGTAGCGTAAACGCTCGCCGGCCTGCTCGTGTTCCGTCTGGCGCTTGTGGATGATCCCTTCGATGTAGTATACGCCTAGCAGATCGGGCTTCAGCTCGCGCGCCCGACGGAGCGCACGAAGGGACTCTTCATATTTCGTCGCACGCATCAGGACCAGGCCCAGGTTGAAGTGATCGACCGCGGAATTCGGCAACAGCTCGATGCAGCGCTGAAACTGAGCGGCGGCGTCGGCGAACTTGTCGTTCTCGTAGTATGCCTTACCGGCCAAACGGCGGGCATCCAACTCTTTGGCGACGTCCGGCGGCACTGATTGCGCCGTGGCGCAGGCGGCAAACAGGCAGCAGAGCGCAGCGCCCCGACTCCCGCCCACCGCGACGCGACTCCCACTGTCAGACAAAACCCCTATCTCCACGGTCTTCTCAAGTTCCGGCGCTATCCGCGCTCTGGTAAACGCTCTTGGTTCCCCAAGAAGGAGCAATCCGCGCGGTCTAGTCGACCCACACCCGCGCCAAATCGGTATCCACGGGGTCCTCCAGTCCGCGAAGGCGGCGGATGTACTCGATCAATTCGTCCTTGGACTTCGCCGCCAGATCAAGGCGTGTCTTCAGCTCCGTCGAATCGGGGTACTCTTGAAGCCCCTCACGCCAGGCGTCGACCGCCCGGGCCATGTTCTGCTCGAGGCCCTCCTCGCGGTTTTTGACGTACGCGTCGCCCAGCCCGACGTACCCCAGCGCGAAATAGTCGCGCTGCTTCTCGGTGGGGAGGCGCTTCTGCATGGTGATCAGCTCGGTGAAGTCCTTGATTGCCAAAGGCGCATGCCCCAGTTTCCGAGGCCAGTGCAGATGGTTCATGCCTCTTATGAACTTTGCCGTCCAGCAGTCGGGGTCGAGCTCGAGAATGAGATCGAGTTCGGCCAGGGACTTGTTGGACAGCTTGCCCTGGCTGACGATTCCCAGCTTGGGATAGGGCATCTTGTCTACATAGGCCAGGGCCTTGTTCAGTCGGGGCATGACCGCTGAAGGGTGCCGATCCGCGAGATCCTCGAAGAACCGAATGGAACGATCGAAATACCTGTGACCGTACCGGCGAACGAGCGACCGATAGGTGTTCGCGTATGAGAGCGAGTCCGGGTCGAGCTCGATCGCTTTTTCCAGTTCACTCAGGGCAGCACTGCGACGCTCACCCCGGTCGAGCAGCATGGCGAACGCGTAGCGCTTCTTGGGGTCTTGCGAGTCCTCCTGGACGGCCTGCTTCAACTGAAGGTATTCGGCCTTGAATTTCGCCTTCTCTTCCCAGGTAAAATCGGGTTCCGGCTCGGCGATCTCCTTCGGTGAGGCGGCGGCGAGCTTCTCCTGCTCCGCCTCGCGCTTGCGGGCTTCGATCTGGGCTTCCTTGAACCGTTTGCGTTCAGCGAGGAAGTCGCCCGGCGTGTCCTCGGTGAACCGCAGAATCTGGTTGGGCTCTACGTTGTCGAGCTTCTGCACGTAGCCCGTGGGCCAGCGAATCTCCACGTGGTGGATGGTCTTCCGTTTCCCCAATCCGAAGTGCAGGCGATAGGGACACTGGCTGTGGTCGCCGTTGCCGCCGTCCAGTTCGCGAATCTGCGAGAGCCCTTCGGACACGACGGTGACACGCGATCCGATCGCGTCGCGAGTGCAGTTGGTACCGGTCAGCTCGAACTGGATCCAGTTGTTATCGTTTCCGATGTCGTTCCGGTAGAGTACCCCTTCCTGCCCCTGGTTGGAGATGTAGACGTCGAGGTCACCATCGTTGTCGAAGTCGGCGATGGCGAGCCCCCGCCCGTCGCGCTCGTCGTTCAGTCCGATCTCCTCGGCAACCTCGGTAAACACCTCGTTGCCCTCGTTGCGCCAGACGCGCGACGGCTCGTATCCTGAAAAGGTCTTGCCGGCCAGTTCGGGCCACATCTGCGCGTCCCGGGGGTTGAAGCCCGGCTTGGTCACGCTAACGGCAAGGTCGGTAAAGTATTCGTGGCTCTTGTCGCCCGAGATGTAACCGTTGGCCACGACGATATCGAGGTCGCCATCGTTGTCATAATCCCAGAACTTTCCGGCCCACGCCCATCCCGCGTCGTAGACATTGGCTTCGAACGAAATGTCGCTGAACGTGCCGTCCCCCATGTTGCGATAGAGCTGGTTACCCTCCTTGACGTACTCCTTGGTCCAGATGTTGGTGATGTAGAGGTCCAGCCAGCCGTCGTTGTTGTAGTCGCCGAAGTCTACGTTCATTCCCTTGTGTGTGTCCCACCCGATGGCGTCATCGGTGACGTTGGTGAAGGTGCCGTCGGCGTTGACGCGAAAGACGCGGTCCTGCCCGAAATCGTTGGCGAGGACGAGGTCCTGGTCACCGTCGTTGTCGTAGTCGGCGGCGCCGACGTCCAGTGTCCAGCCTGTGTCATCCACGCCGAGTTCGGCGCCGACGTCGGCGAATGTGCCGTCACCGTTGTTGCGATAGAGCACATTTGCACCGGCGTCTCGTGCGGTTTCGAAGTCCTCGTGCATCTGATGGGCGTCCTTCAAGCTCCACAGGTGCACGTCGCGGAAGTAGTTGCCGATGTAGAGGTCGAGATAGCCGTCGTCGTTGTAGTCGAGCCAGATGGCGGCGTTGCCGTTTCCCCTATCACCCACGCCCGCCTTATCCGTGACGTCCGTGAAGGTCCCGTCGCCGTTGCTCCGGTAGAGGATGTTCCAGCCCCACTTGACGATGTACAAGTCGAGGTGGCCGTCGTTGTCGTAGTCCCCCCAGACCGCGTCCATGCTGGTTCCGCGGTTCTCGTGGACGCTCAACCCGCTTTCTTCTTTGACCACCGTATAGATCCGGCCGGGGTCCACGATGCGCCACTTCCTACCATATTCGATGACAGAGACGGCGCCGCAATCGGAGAACGTAATCCCGTGCGTCTTGAGTTGCTGGTTCAGCTCGTCAGAGAGGGCACGTTCGTCGAGCTTCGCCGCGTGCCTCGCGTCGATGGTAAACAGGTAGACCTCGTCGTTCGCCTGGCTGACGCCCGCGGTTTGCCCGACCTCGACGAAGGTTGCGTCGCCGTTGTTGCGGAAGAGCTTGTTCGGTTTGTTGAGCATGGAGTTGGTGACGTAGAGGTCGATGTCGCCGTCGTTGTCGTAGTCCGCCGCGGCCGCCGCCGAGCCCACCGACGCCATCCACGCCATGATGTTGTTCAACTTGGCATCGAGCACGGGTTTGTAATGGCGATGCCGGACACCCGCCTGCGCCGTCACATCCACGAAGGCCTTTTTCTTCCCGGGTTTTGGACCTGCATAGGATGTACCCGCGATGGTCATCCCGCCGACCGCAACGACGGTGACAACCGTTCGCACGCGATTCCCCAGTTTCCGACTCATCCCAATAACCCCACGTCGGTCGCACGGCGCGCCCAGCGGCCCGGCACCCAGGCAACACCTTGACCGGCTACCAACGACGTCCTAGATTGGCGATTAATTAAGCTATCTGAATCGGACACCCGCGTCAAGCTGAACCGGACCTGGCGGAGCCGTCGTGCGTTCCTACTTTCGCTTCATCACGTCGAGACCCGTTTCGGTTCTGGTTGTCGTGGGCATGGTCGGTCTGGTGTTCGGCGGGTTCATCCCGCAACTTACGCGCGACACCAGCCCGGACGCGTTCATCCCGCGCGACCACCCCGCACTCGCCTCGAAACGGCATGTCGACTCGGTCTTCGGACTGCGCGATCCGATCGCGGTCGGCGTCTTTAGGGACGAACCCGGCGGCGTCTTCGACCCTGACACGCTGCGCCTGATCCAGACACTGACCGAAGCCATCCAGGACCTTCCCGAAGTAAGACCGGAGGACGTCCTGAGCATCGCGACCGAGTCGGGGGTCTATTTCGAGGAGGGCGAGCCGGGGTTCGAGAAGCTGCTCCGCGATGTTCCGGAAGACCGTGAAGCACTCGACGCCGTGAAGAATGATATTCTGGGATACGAGCTTTACGAAGGGACGCTGCTGGCGGCGGACGGCTCGGCCGCGTGCATCCTGATACGCCCGGAAAACGACGCGAAGGCGGATGCGCTGTATCGTCGACTCGCCGCGCTGCTGAACGCTCCCTCGATCACCAATTCCGTCAAGGCGGATGAACGGCTTGTGGTAGCGGGAGAGGCGGCCGTGCGGGCCCACATGGGTGCGGCGGTTTCGGACGACGCGTTGCGGATGAACTTCATCTGTCCGGTGGTCATGGCGCTTTTGATCGTGCTGACCTATCGAACGGTGCGGGGGACCATCCTGCCGCTTGCTGTGATCGGCGGTGCCTCTGCGTTGTCACTCGGCTCGATGGCGATGGCGGGCGTCCCGATCTACATCGTAACCAACGGCATCTTCGTGATCATCATGGCGTTGGGGGTGGCCGACTCGCTGCACCTGCTCGGGCAATATTACGAGGAGCAGATCGACCTTCGGGATCGCTCACGACAGGATGTCGTCGTCGACGCCTGCATGGCACTCTGGTATCCGTTGCTGATCACCACACTGACCGATCTCGCCGGGTTCTTTGCCTTGTTCGTCGTCGGGGAGATGCCGCCGATTCGATACTTCGGTTTGTTTACCTGCGCGGGCGTCGCGGGGGCTTTGATCTACTCGTACACGGTGGTTCCGGCGGGGCTGATGGTCGTCCCACTCAACACGGCACGCGTCTTTGAGCGTCGAAATAGCGCCGGCGAGACCACGAAGGCGTACAACCTGCTCGGGCGCTGGCTGGGTCGGTTGGGTACGTTGACGTTCCACTATCGTGCCGCGGTGCTGGGCGTCGCTTTTGTGCTGATCCTCATCGCCGGTTGGGCGGCATCGAAGCTGACGGTGAACGACGCACGAATCCTCGCATTCAAGGACAACCACCCCATCGTTCAAGCCACGAACGCCTTGAACAGCCGGTTTGACGGCACCAGCCACCTGAACGTGGTCGTGACCGCCGCGAACGAGCGCGGCCTGTTGCGGGCGGATGTCCTTCGCCGGATCGAACGACTGGAGGCCTTCACCGAGACGTTGCCGCACGTCGGAGGGACACACTCGATCGCGGGTTGGGTCAAACGCGCCCACCAGAAGATGCACGAGGAAGATCCCGGGTTCTACGCGATTCCGGAGGATCCGTTCGATACGCAGTTTTACCTCGACGTTCTGAGTGACGAGAAGACGTCACCGATGGCGCCCCTTCTTCACGAGGTCGTGGACGGCACCTACACGCGCGCGAATCTGATCGTCCGAATGCGCAGCAGCGAGTTCGTCCACCAGCAGGAAGTGGTTACCCGTCTCGAGACCTACCTGACCGAGAGCTTCAACGACGATTCGGCCGAGGGCACCCTCGCCGGTCGCGTGTATCTGGATTATCAGTGGCTCCGCATCGTCCGCTCGACGCACGTCAAGAGCGTCCTGTTCTCGATTGGTTGCGTTCTCGTCCTCACGGGCGTGATGTTCCGGTCGGTCGTCGCCGGGCTGCTCTGCACGCTGACCGTAGGATTGGCTGTTCTGGTGAACTACGCGATCCTCGGGCTGAGCGACATCCCGCTCGGTGTAGGGACCTCGATGTTCGCGAGCATCGCGATCGGTGCGGGTGTGAACTTCCCGATCCACATTCTCGACCGCCTCCGGGTGAGCCTCGGCAGACAGCAAGCCGACCCGGCCGACGTCTTCGCGAACACGCTGGCGTTTACCGGCCGAGCATTGTTTTTCACGGCGTTCGTGGTAGCGATCGGGTTCCTTCTGCTCTGCGTGTCCCAATTCCGAACGCTCGTGCGTTTCGGCTTGCTCATCGGCGCGGGAATCAGCGCGAGCTTCGTGGTCAGCGTAACCATCCTCCCGGCCGTTGTTGCCGCCACGAAACCGCGATGTATTTGGGACCGGCGCGCTACCCCCACCGACACATCAACCACCCCCTAACGAAGCACGCAAGGGAACCGGAGGCATGTCCTTGCAAGGTCCAGGTCGCCCGCCCGGAAGCTGCTTCACACACCAAAGCGCTGGATGCAACCCGCGCGTGCGTTGTCGGTGTTTCGGATACGGTCGCGCGTACGAGCGTCCTCCGGGTCTCCGGAACGTTCCGGGTCTGAGCGTCAAAAAAAAATGCCAAAACAGCGTGACCGACGGGGCGGGTTTACGGCCGTAGAGTAGTGTCTTCAGGCGAGCCACCGCCATCGGGTCGGGGTGGCGTCGCTTGCGAACCTCTCTCGGAGGCGGACGCGCGGCGAGACCGCGCACCGATTCGGGTCTTCGTCTATCGACGGTTGCTAGGCGAGGCCGAGCCGGGGAGCCGTCGTGGCCGGGAACACTTGTACCCGTTCTTTGGAGCCGTTCGATGGAATCAGGCATGTGGAAGCAGATCAAGGACACTGGTTTACTGTTCGTTCTCGCGCTCATCGTCCTCGGGGTCCCGCCACTGGCGGGCGTTGTGAAGGGCGAAGAGGCAAACTGGGAGAGGATCGCTGTCGTCATGGTTGTTCTGGGGCTCGTCGGGATCGTTTCGCTTCGAATGTACTATGCGTCTCGGGAGCGTTCGGAGGCTCGAGCGTTGGCACAAGGGCGGCACGAACTCGAACAGGAATGCGCGGCCCTGCGCGAGGAGATTGAGGGGCTCAGGGGAAGCCTCGCGAGTCCCGTGGTTGACCTGATCACTAAACAGGACTACGCCCGGATCCTCAAAGAATGGAGTGAGTCGGGGGGTACCGGACGCGTTCAGCTCTACAACATCGAACTGCAAAGCTTTGAGAACCTGAAGGTGATCGAGGCCACGTGGGGCGGGCTCAAGCAACTGGACGCCATAGAGGAAGTCGCCCTGCTGCTGCCCACGGCGAAGGTGCGCCGGTGGGAGAGTATCGTCGTGGAACAGTCCGGGCTGTTCTTCGCCGACGAAGCAAACCAGAAGTTCTCGGTGTGTGAGTATGAGGCGGCCGAGAACGTTGGCGAGGGGCCGGCACCGGTCGCGGTCGGGTTTGCGACATATCAGTGGACGTCGGGTCCGCGCGACGGTCAACACCACCCGAAGGCGGTGTGGTTCATTCTCTCGCGCCCCTTTTCGCAACTCCGCCGTAAGTTTGTGGATCGGGAGACGCAGTGGTGGGACTACGAGCACATTCTGGCGATCAACGGACGCGAGGACCTGCAAGCTCGTGCCGCCGCGATTTGGACCCAACTTTACGATCCCAATCAGGCGCGAGATGTTCCGCGCGTGCAGAGTGACGCGGCCCCACTCGAGCCAATCGAGCCGGAAGTGCTCTTCGAGAGGCTGCAGCTTCCTCCTTCGGTCCGCGAAGAACGCCTACGACATTTTGAACCGCGCGTTCTCCGCACGTCGGAGCCTGCGGTGATACCGCTTGACGCCGAAGAAGGGACCTTCACGCTGACGTACGATAATGGTGACGCGGTGCACGGTCATTTCACAGGCGTCGACGCGAAGACTCGCGTCGCCCGACCGGCCATCGTGTGGGTCGGCGGGTTTACGGAAAAGCAATACACGGAACTCTGGCGCCTGTTCGAAAAGGCCCTTCGGCGGCAGGACGCGGTTCAATTCTACTATGAAGTCAGCCCTCCGATTGCAGACATCACGTTGACACGGTACGCCCAGGACATGCGCGAGGTCATCGAGTTCGTCAGCAAACAGACGCATGTGGTGTCCGATGGGCGGGCGGTGCTCATTGCACGGAGCATCAACGGTCTGGTAGGCGCTCTGGTCGGCGCGGACCCGGAGATCGGTAAGAAGCTCGCGGGTGTCATCCTCGTTGCCCCGGTGTTCGACGTGATCGCCATGATGGACAACTACCGGAGGCTCCGGGGACAGCCGACCGTCACGGTGGAGAAGTGTTGGCGCCTATCGCCGGGTTTCGACAATGGGGTGAATTGGGAGGCGAGCCGCCGGATCGTCGAGGCGGGCAACGGCAACGCCGTCACCGAGGGCGGATGGCTCGAGTTTTTCGATCACGAAGTCCACCTGACCATCATGGCCGACATCATTCGGCACCCCCGAGAAACCTACTCGCTCGGAGCCTTCACGAGCGCCGTCGGTAGAATCTCGGAGCGATGCCCGGTCTACATCCTCTCTCACCCTGACGATCCCATCACGGGAAGCCAAGAGGCGCTCGACCGACTCAACCGGGCTGCGGGCGGCGCCGGGATCATCCGCGGTGATCAATGCCAGTACATCCAAATCGACAGCCAACATCTGCTGCCGGAGGACATCAACAAAGACGCCTACCCGTTCAGCCTGCGAACTGAGGCAAAGCTTGCCGGAAAGGCGCTCCGCGAGATTCTGAGCAGCCTCGGTCTACCCCCTTTGCCTCAGGAGTCGGAGGTCGGTGCGCCATAGCGGACAGCCTAGGCGCAGTCGCGCAGCGGCGTCGTGTTGCCCCATGAAGCGTCAGATCGACGGACCCGGCTCCGTTCCGGGCCGTGGTGCAGACATGCTGCTTGCCGAAACCGGGCGACGTGCGGCCCCGCATAGCCGGATAACAGTAGGCTACGCCGATGACCGCCCTCCTCCGCGCCGTTTCGCCAGGGTGGGCGGTTCACACTTCAGAGACCGACTGGCCCGAGCGATGTACCATCGGGAACAGGTCTTGCTGGGTGTTGCCCGGAGTCTTGACGGATCCGGATCGCGCTACTGTAGCCTTGCTCCTCGGGAGCGTTGCGCCAGCGGAGCATCTGACGCCGAGTTGCGCCCTCAACAGAGCGGCGCCAGGGGGTAGGTTCATGATTGACCACCAGGGATTGTCCATGGAATCACGGGTCGTACACGCGGGTGGGACCGAAGACGCCTATGGCCCGGTTGTTCCGCCGATTTACCAAACCTCCACGTTCGCGTTTGACGACGCGGAGCACGGTGCGTCGCTCTTCGCCGGAGAGAAGCAGGGCTATATCTACACCCGGATGGGTAATCCGACCGTCCGAGCCCTGGAAGACTGCTTGGCGACACTCGAAGACGGACACGCCGCCCTTGCGTGCAGCAGCGGGATGGCCGCCATCCACACCGCCATCGCCGCGCTCGCCGAGGCCGGGGACCACGTCGTTTGCAGCGATGCCGTCTACGGTCCGACTTGCACGCTGCTGGAGAAGGTCTTTTCGCGGTTCGGGGTCGAGTCGACGGCGGTCGACACGTCGGATCTCGACGCTGTCCAAGAGGCGATCCGCCCGAGTACCAAGGTCGTATACGTCGAGACGCCGGGCAACCCGACCCTTGTGATTACCGATCTTGAAGCCGTATGCGATCTCGCGCACCGACACGGTGCGGTCGTCGTTGTCGACAACACGTTCATGAGCCCGATTCTGCAGCAGCCGCTGCGGTTCGGCGTGGATATCGTGGTGCACAGCCTGACGAAGTTTCTGAACGGTCATGCCGACGTCGTCGGCGGGGTGATCGTGGTGAAGGACGAGGCGCGGTACGCCGCGGTCCGGACACTGCTCAACCACCTCGGCGGGGTATTGCCGCCCTTAGAGTCCTTCCTCGTACATCGGGGGATCAAGACGTTGGCCCTGCGCATGCAGAAGCACTGCGAAAACGCCCAGAGGATCGCCGAGTTCCTCGAAGAGCATGAGGCCGTCGAGTGGGTCCGCTACCCGGGACTATCCAGTCACCCGCAGTATCGGGTCGGTCGAAAGCAGATGCGTGGGTCTGGCGGGTTGATCAGCTTCGGTTTGACCGGCGGCATGGAGGCCGGCAAGCGCCTGATGAACGCAGTCAAACTGTGCACCCTGGCCGTCAGTCTGGGCGGCGTCGAAACGCTGATTCAGCATCCGGCGAGTATGACTCACGCGTCCATGGGCCGGGCCGCACGCGAGCGGGCAAGAATCTCCGACGGACTTGTCCGACTTGCGGTCGGGATCGAAAATGCAGACGATATCATCGCCGACCTCGACCAGGCGCTTGGGTCCGCCTCGCGGAGCGTGGAAACCACAAGTGGGGCGAGCGTCGTATGAGGGCCTCGGCCCGTGCTCAGCCGGGGGCTGACGTGTAGCGAACGCCGGAAACCACCGGCGACCTGTGATTTCTGAAGGCTACGGATGAAATACGCGATCGTTCTGCCCGACGGGGCCGCCGACGAACAGCTCCCCCAACTCGGCGGGCGAACACCGCTTGAGGCGGCTGACATCCCCCATATGGACTCGGTGTCGATGGGCGGGCAACTCGGGCGGGTGGTGACGGTCCCGGAGGCATTCATCCCGGGCACGGACGTCGCGACGCTTTCGATCCTCGGTTACGACCCGCACGTGTACTACTCCGGTCGCGCCCCGATCGAGGCGGCGGTCAAAGGGATCACCGCGGGACCTGACGAGTTAATCTTCCGGTGCAACTTCGTGACGATCGAACACGGGCGGATGAAGGACTTCACCGCTGACCACATTTCCCAAGCCGAGGCCGAGCGCCTCATCGCCGACCTGCACCGACTCTTCAAGGACGAACCCTGCACGTTTCACAGCGGGGTCTCGTACCGGAACCTGATGCTCGCCAGCGATGCGGCTGAGCTCGAAGTCACCTGTACACCGCCGCATGACATCCCTAATCAGCCCGTCGCCGACTGGCTGCCGCAGGGGAGCGGTTCGGATCGAATCCAACGGTTGATGGAACGTGCGGCCGAAATGCTGGACGATCACGAGGTGAACCGGATCCGCGCCGAGCAACGTCGTGATCCGGTGACGGACATCTGGCTGTGGGGTCAGGGTCGGCCGGTCGAGATGGAACCCTTCGCCTCGCGGTTCGGGGTCTCCGCAGCGGTGATCACGGGCGTGGACATCATTCGTGGTCTGGCGATCTCGACGGGCATGCAGCTCATCGAGGTTCACGGGGCGACCGGTTACATCGACACCAACTACAAGGGCAAGGGGGACGCGGCCGTGCGGGCGCTCGATACACACGACATGGTGATCGTGCACGTGGAGGCGCCGGACGAGGCGGGACATCTCGGCGACGCTGATGCCAAAATCGAGGCACTCGAACGGATCGACGAGCTGATCGTCGGACCGCTCTTGGGCAAGCTCCGTGAGACGAGCCGTTGGCGGATGCTCATCGCCCCCGACCACCCCACACCGGTCTCGACCAAAGCGCACTCAGCCGTGCCGCCTCCCTTCTGCTTCGCCGGAAAGCGAGTCGACGCGGACGCCGGGCTCGGGTTCACCGAAGGCAACGCCCACCGGGCCGGGTTGGTGGTTGACCCCGGTTACGGCCTGATGGGTCTGTTCACTCAGAAGTAGTATCCGGTTGCGGAAACGGGTGGCCCGCAGCGGTCAACGTCGGTCTGCCAGGCGTCCGTCGGTTCCGGGATGGCGGCACGTCAGATGCAGGCAGAACCAATGGGCTCGGCGGCGACGCCGGGACGGACGACGCCCCTTCGAAGTCGAGCGGCGAAACTCGAAGGCACTTCCGGTGAGGGATTCCGATCTGCTGGACTTCAAAGGGCTGGCGTCCTATGAATCGCTCAGCCGATTACCGATAAGTGGTCTGTGGTGAGCGGACCCGTGGGGAAAAAGTGAGAAGAGCCATGAACGCCGACAAACCCGTGAGCCTGAACCTCAACGTTCGCGGCCTTCGCCAATCGGCCACCCTGGCGATCAACGAACGGTGTCGCACGCTCCGCCAAGAGGGTCGCAGCGTGTACAACTTCGGCTTGGGGCAATCGCCGTTTCCAGTCCCGCGGTCGGTGGTCGAGGCGTTGAGGCTGGCGGCGCCGCGGAAGGACTATCTTCCGGTACGCGGGCTGCCCGCGTTGCGCGAGGCCGTCGCCGAGTTCCACCGCAAGCGTGACATGGTCGAGACACACCCGGACGGGGTGCTGATCGGCCCCGGCTCTAAGGAACTCATGTTCCTGCTCCAGCTCGCCTATTACGGCGAGATCATGGTGACCACGCCGTGCTGGGTGTCGTACCTTCCGCAGGCGCACATCCTCGGTCGGACCGTGAGCACGTTGGCTACCAGCAGGAAACAGCGGTGGAAGATCACCGCGACCCAGTTGATGTCGGCGCTTGAGCACGTGGAGGACGACTACCGCCCGCGGCTGTTGGTTCTGAACTATCCGTCGAATCCTTCGGGCCAGACCTACTCGGACGTCGAGTTGAAAGAGATCGCCGAGGTCGCCCGGCGGTTTCAACTGGTTGTGTTGTCCGACGAGATTTACGGCCAGACACACCACCGTGGTGAGCACGTTTCGATCGCCGGCTTCTATCCTGAAGGCACGATCATCAGTTCGGGCTTGTCGAAGTGGTGCGGGGCGGGCGGGTGGCGGCTGGGGACGTTTTTCTTTCCGCCGACGCTCTACTGGCTTCTCGATGCGATGGCCGTCGTAGCCAGCGAAACCTATACGTCCGTCTGCGCCCCGATTCAGCATGCCGCCGTGAAAGCCTTCGAGGGCGGGGCGGAGATCGAGCGGTACCTGTGGCACACACGGCGGATTCTCGCCACGTTGGGGGAGCGGTGCGTGGGCATGCTGTCCGACGCGGGGATCAAAGTGCACCAACCGGACGGCGGGTTCTATCTGTTCCTCGATTTCTCGGACCTGCGTACAGCTCTGGTGGCGCGTGGTGTGCACGATGGTCCGACGCTCTGCAACCGACTGCTCGAGGAAACGGGTGTCGCGATCCTGCCGGGGGTTTCGTTCGCACGTCCGCAGCGCGAACTCACCGCCCGACTTGCCTACGTGGACTTTGACGGCGACGCGGCGCTGGCGGCCAGCGAGAACACCCCCTTGGACGAGCGTCTAGAAGACAAGTTCGTCGAGCAATGGTGTGGGCTTGTCGTTCAAGGGGTCGGGCGAATCGCGGACTGGACGACGGGTGATTGTGGCGACGGCGGCTGCGCCGGAGAGGTCGTCGCCGAAGCGAAAAGCTCGGTCGGGGACCTGCACAAGAAACGCGCGTCCGGAGAGGGCAATCCGATGCCGCTGTACGCGGGTCAATACCTACCGACGTTCTGAGACGCGGACGAGATGACTTCGAACCAAGACAACCTTCTAGGGCAGGTGGTCGTCGGTGTGGGCGGTTCGGAGCGTTCGTTCATCGCCTTGAGATATGCCTCCGAACTTGCTCGCGCCGGGGGTGGGAAGCTGGAATCGCTGATTGTCGAGGAGCCTGTCGTCCCGCTGGGTCTGGCGCTTGCGCGAGGCGGCGAGCTACAGAGCCTGATCGAGCGCGGTGAGCGGGAACGCCATCGAGTCGCCGGCGAAATCGAGCGTAACATTCGCCGGACCGCGGCCGAGCACGATTTCAAGGTCGACATCACGCGTAGCCAGGGCAGCGTGACCGACTGCATCGTCGAGGCATCAGACCGTGCCAGCTTGTTGGTCCTGGGGAAGCGAGGTTGCCGGGAGGACAGCGCCGGTCTGTTGGGCAGCAACACGGAGTTGATCGTGCGCCGCACTCACAAGCCCGTGCTGCTTACGCCGCGCGGGTATCGTCCGCTGCAAGGCATACTGCTTGCCCTCGGAGGCAAGGACGCCGGCCCCGTGGTTCTGGAAACCGGGAAATCGCTGGCGGACGCGCTCAGTGTGTCGATCGAAGTCTTCACGGTATCGCGCGATCCGGACCGTCTGAAACGGATCCAGGAGGGCGCCCGAGCGGCCCTTGCAGATGCAAGACACGAAGTCCGCTATACCGGCAGCGTCGGACACGTCGCCGAGACCATCGCGGGTTACGCGAGACCGGACCACGTGCTCGTCATGGGCGCCTACGGGCACTCACGCCTCTACCGCATGACACTCGGAAGCGTGACCGAGCAGGTGATGCGTGCAGCCCGCGGACCGGTCCTGCTGTGTGCGAAGCACGGCTGACCGCGCCGCTGACAATGACATCCTCGTTGACGCGACGACGGAACCGAACCGATTCACGGAGTGCAACGCAGATGGCTGCACCAAAGTGGAAGCTGGCAAAGGGAAAGACCTGGCGGCAGAAACTCGAACAGGAGCATCCCAACCACGGCAAAACCGTGCCGATCCCACCGCGCATGCAGAAGCGTTTCGGCAGGGGCACCATGCTGATCCCCCGGCCGCTGGACGTCGACGCGGTCATGCGCAAGCCGGGACGCGGCAGGCTCATCACACAGTCGCAGATTCGTGACCTGCTCGCCAAGGCGTCCGAGGCGGACTCTGCATGTCCGTTGACCACGGGCATGTTCGCGCGGATCGCGGCCGAGGCGGCTGAGGAAGATCTTAAGGCAGGCAAGAAACGCATCACGCCCTACTGGCGGACGATCAAGGACAACGGCGCTCTGAACGACAAGTTCCCCGGCGGTACCCGTGCACAAGCCGCGAAACTCAGGCAAGAAGGACTCACCATTTCAGCCGGTCGCGGGAAAACACCGCCGAAGGTGAAGGACTTCGAGAAACACCTCGTGAAACTGTAGGGGCAGCAGGTCGTCAGTGGGCGTCGACGGCGTGGATCATCAGAATGAGGTGTTCGAGCGATCTGAGAATCTCGCTCATGTATTCCTCGACCGCCTTGACGCTTCCCGGAAGCGAGTAGACCAGCGTTTTGCCAATCACGCCGGCCACGCTTCGGCTTAACAGGGCAGCCGGTTTCTCACGGCCGTACTTGACGCGAATGTGCTCCATGATCCCGGGAATGAGCTTATCGCATTCTCCGGTCACCACGTCCGGCGTGATGTCTCGCGGTCCCACGCCGGTGCCGCCCGTCAACACGACGACGTCGGTGTTCGCATCGCGTGCCTTTCGCAGTTCCGCACGTATCGCGTTCTGATCGTCCGGAATGATCGTCGTGTCGCATCCGGCTCGCCAGCGCTTGTCGGCCAGGAACGCTTCCACGAGCTTTCGCACACGCGGACCGCTCAGGTCTTCGTATTGCCCGCGGCTCGCCCGGTCGCTGACGGTGATGACCGAGAACCGGAACCGTTTGGGCGCGTGCACCATCGCGTCCCCCGCTTTAACGGTGCCACCATGTGTCACTCTACAGAAAATACCCTGCTTGGGCATGACGCAGCGCCCCACTTCGCGGAAGATGGCGCAACCGACGCCGTGACATTCCTTGCCGATCTGGGTGACTTCGAGCTCGACGTCCTTGATGCTGAAGCGGTCGAGCAACGAGACGTTGCCGTCGTCGAGGTTGCGCGTGGTGACGTTTTCCGCAAACTCCCCGGGCGCTAGGGTACGACCGAGCTGAGCCGAAAACGCTTCGATACTCTCCTGCGAAAGGAGGCTCACGAGCCGGTTCGGCATTCCCGCGTGGGCGTCCCCGACGATCCCGCGCTCGTCGATGGTGATCTGAGGCACGGGGTGCTTGACTGTGCCCTTTTGTTCTGAGATGTTCACCGAGACAATTTCAATGGCGTCAGATGTCATCCTTGCGCTTCTCCTCGAGTACGACCTGGCGTATGCTCATGCGCTTGTCTACCGCCTTGCACATGTCGTAGATCGTCAGCAGTGCCACGCTCACGGCGGTCAGTGCTTCCATCTCCGCGCCCGTGCGGTCCACGCAAGTGACCGTGGCGCCGACCTCGACGCCGTCTTCGACCAGACGTGCCCGCACCTGAACCTGCCCGAGCTGGAGCGGATGGCACAGTGGAATGAGTTCACTCGTGCGCTTGGCCGCCTGCAAGCCGGCCAGCTCAGCCACGCCCAGCACGTCCCCCTTTTTCACGTTGTTCTCCGCGATCAGACGGGCGGTCGCCTGCGCCAGGTCAATGCGTCCCGCGGCGGTGGCGGTTCGGCGCTGCGGTGTCTTCCCGCTGACATCCACCATGAAAGCCCGGCCCTGGTCGTCGACGTGTGACAAGCGATCCATGTTACGTCCCTATCCGCGTGATCCCGGTGGTGTGGATCTGCTGTCGGACCCCGGCATGCCGTATCGGCAACGCAGACTGCACTGCTCGGTCACGGAGATAGGCAGATCGTTGATCGCACGCCCGAACGCATCACGCATTTAAGTCAACCCTTCCGTGAAGGTCGCGAACGCCACCTCGGCCCCCGCAGGGAGCGATGCGGTGCAGCGCGGAATGACGGCGAACCCATCAGCCTGCATCAGAGCCGCGAGATGCGCCGACCCATGGTAGCTTACTCGCTCCACGGTGCCGTCGTCCAACAGTCGGCACGGACAATACTCCGTCCGGGTGGCCGAGCGCCGTGCTATGGGCCGGTCAAGTCGGACGGTTCGCTCCGGCGGTCTGTCCTTTTTCCCGGACAGTAATGCGAGCGCCCTGAGGACAAACAGGTGGAACGTCACATACACAGCCACCGGATTGCCGGGCAGACCGAACATCATTCGCTCGCCACATGATGCGAAAGTGACCGGGAGCCCCGGTTTCAGCGCTACCCGGTCAAAGTGAATCGTCAGACCGCAATGCTCGATCACCTTCGGCACGAAATCGTAGTCCCCCGCGGACACGCCGCCGGAGAGGACGACCGCATCGGACTCTTTTAGGGCGCGAGTCAAGGCACGTTCGAGCTCGAACTTGTCGTCCGGGATGATTCGCGGACCGTTGACCTGAACCCCCCACCGCTCGGCCAACGCGCAAAGAAGCGGGCCGTTCGTGTCCATGATTCTGCCGGGTCGCAACGCTTCGACCGAATCCACGAGTTCATCGCCCGTGGAGCGGATCGCGAGCTGCGGGCTTCGAGCGACGGGCACCTCGTGGATCCCGCAACCTACGAGATTCGCGATGTGGAGCGGCCCGAGCCTGGTTCCCGCGGTGACAACTGTCTGTCCCACGGCCACGTCCTCGGCTTGTCGGCAGATGTTGACCCTCTCGCTCGGCCGATTGAACCTGACGATCCCGTCCCGTACGGTGGCATCTTCGACCATGATCACTCGGACCGTGCCGGCGGGAACGGGTGCCCCGGTCATGACTTTGACGGTCGTTTGTGGTTCGAGCACGGCCGATCCGGGGTCGCCCGCTCTGACCGTGCCGGTAAGACGGAACTCGCCCTCCAGGTCACCCAGGGGCACGGCGAAGCCGTCGACGGCCGATTTGTCGAAGGGCGGAAGATTGGTCGTCGACGTCTGGTCGGCGGTGAGAATGCGATTCATCGCCTCCCCCACCGCGAGCCGTTCCGAGGGCAATCGGCGGCTTCCAATGGTGGAGTCCAGGATATCGAGCGCTTCGTCGAGCGGAATCATGGGCACCCCTGCACGGAGGGCGGCACGTCCGGTTCGTGTCATGACGACCGGTGCGCGATCCTTGCCGGATCATACCTGCCGAAGTCCGCGCCGCAAGCACAGGGAGCACCCGCGCGAACTGTTTCCGAGGCGCGCCGATCGAACGGATGACACCGCGGCCCATCGGTCAGATCGTAGCGGATTGCCGCTGCGGAGCGCCGTTTCCTGCTCGATGCTGCCCGATCAAAACCCGGTTCTCGAGTCGGGCTGCGCCCGGCTACCTGGTTGCCCGAGACGACCGCGTTCGCGTCGTGGGTGCCAGCTTTGTCTCGAACTCGGGTGTCAATCGCAGACCGTGCCGCCGGGCGAATTCGCGGATGTCGGCCTCACCGATCACGCCGTCACGGTCAAGATCAGCCGAGACCGAACCGCCCACCTTGTCTTGGGCGAGAGCGATTCGGTGCTTGGGCGCCGTCGCGTTCTGCGTCAGGTTCCCGACACGCTGGCCGCGACTCGATGACGCCGCTTGCCCGCAGTTGTCCGTCGGGTCGCCGACGGTGAAGTAATTGACCTGGAACACCGTAAAGTCCGCCGTTCCCTGCACGCCGTCTGCGGTGCAGTCTGCGCCCCTCGCGTCCGTAGCGTCGATCAGGGAATTGAAGTCGGCGGCCAGGATCGAGAAGTCGGTGATGTCCACCAGATTGTCCTTCGGGATGAGGTCGGTGTGGAAATCGCCCGCGCGGAGGCGGTCGGCGCCGCTCATGTCGACCGCATCGCTGCACGCGACGATGTCGAGCGGCACCAAGGTGCCAAGCGTGTGTCCCTCGGTGACGTACAACCAATCGGCGGTCGCATCAACGCCGTCCAGCACGAGCGTTCCCGCACCGCTGCCGTCCAACGCCACGGGAACGACCCGCGTGTCGACCGACCCGCCGCAGGTGGTGATGACGGCGGTCACGTCCCGCGTCACAGGGCTCGAAACGCCTTCGATCTGTACGCTTACGACGACCTGCCCGCCCGCGATCTGTGTCACCGATCCGTCCCCATTGCACACACCGCTCGTGCACGGGTCGCCGTCGTCCAGCGCCGTCAGCGCGCCCGTCAGCGGGTCGCAGCAGAATCCCGCGGGGGTGGTGTCCGTGAAGACGCAGCTTGCGCCGCTACAGGCGTCGATCGTGCAAACGCTCCCGTCATCGCACGTCGGTGGCGAGTCCGGCGGTACGACGCTCAAGATGCCGACGGTCAGATCGTCCCAATGCTTGGCGCCCGGCCCCATGCTCCAAAGACCGATCGTGCCCGAGGTCAGGCGGTTGGCACTATCGTCATAGCAGTCGATCTGCCACGCCAGCGGCTGGGTCGAGCCGTCCGCCCAGACCTTGGCGCGTATCTCGGTTCGCGCCCCGGTCTCTTTGACCTCGATTCTGAACTCGTACCAGGTGTCCACCGCCGGCACGACGCCGGTGGATGTCACGCCCCCCGCGATAGTCGTGCCGACGGGTGCGATATGGAACGCCGTACCGCCGACAAAGTCCGCCCGTCTGAGCCGATAGTAGCGGCTCGTCGCGGGATACTCGGAGAGGAAGGTGAGCCCGATGCCGCCGGCCGCGTCGGTGATCCGCATCCGCCCCGACAGCTCGTGGTTCCCCCAGCACTCCGCGCCCGGTCTGAGGTAATGCGTGTGGATGTTGGTCGCTGCGGAGACCGTGCCGAACGTGCGGTTGCCGGCAACGTCCGATACCGCGAAGTTGTCTTCGGGCACGTCGACGCTCCCCGCGGCGGTATCGAACCAGTCCGCCGGATCGGCGCCGATCGCGTACCCGCTGAACCGCTCGACGAAGACGCGGTCGAACGTCCGGACCGTGAGTTCATCCCACTGCTTGCTTCCCGGGCCGGCGCTCCAGAGCCCCACGGTTCCGCTGACCGCCCGGTTTCCGCTGTTGTCGTAGCATTCGACCTGCCAATCGAGCGGTTCGGTTCCGCCGTCGGGCCAGACCTTGGCTCTGATGTCGGTGCGCAGCCCGGTGTTCTGCGCTCGAATTCTGAACCGGTACCAGGTGTCCGCGAGTGGTGTCACGCTGGTATCCTTGAGGCTTCCCGCGATGGTCATGCCGTTCGGCGATACGTGGAAGGACTCGCCGCCTGGAAAGCCGCCGCGACGCAGACGGTAATAGCGATTCGAGACCGGAAAATCGGAGAAGAACGTGACGCCCATCGACCCACTGACGTCCGACTGCCGCATTCGGCCACTGTATTCGTAGGACGCCCAGTTTGCAGCGCCGGGTCCCACGTAGTGTGAATGAACGTTGGAGGTGGTCGAGAACGTCCCGAAGGCTCGATCGCCGCCCAGATCGATAATCTCGAAATGGTCCTCCTCGGTCACGCCGTAGTCTGCCGCGGTATCGAGCCAGTCGGACGGGTCCGCGCCGGCGGCGTACGCTTCAAAACTCTCGAAGTGCGTGGCATCGGCGACGCGGAAAACCGCCGTCACCGCGTCCAAGCCGGTCACGGTCAGCGTTGTCGGATTGGTGTTTCCCGTCAGACTCCCCGCCCAATGGTCGAACGCCCAACCGGTATATGCCTTTGCTTCGAGTTCGACCACGTCACCACAGGCTATGCCCGCTGATCCCGGCCCGTTGTCCACCAAATCCCGACCGAGGGAGAGCATCTGAGCTTCACCGCCCTCGACGGTATAGAGGTAACCCGTAAACGGATCGTGGGGCTGTAAGAAGGGATGTGGAAAGAACTCGAGCCCGCGACGGTGTCCGGTGCTCAGAAGAAGCTTGACGATGCTGACGTCCGTAACGGGTAACGCCCGCCCGAAACCGCGCCCGTTCGCGGCGTTGTACACACCGACGATGAAGTGCCCGTTGTGGTTCAATGACCCGGCGTTGAGCGGATCGTTGACCCCGTCCGGCGGATAGCGGTTGTAGTAACTTCCGGCCGCTTCGCTCGAATCGTGCGTGATGTAGCCGCGAATCCACGCGTCGCCGCCTTGGGCTACGTGTGTGCCCGCCGCCGTTCCGCCCGGACGGCCGAGGTCGACGATGTTGTGGGATTCGGTGACGTTGATGTAGTCCGTCTTCAGGAAGCAGGCATCGGGGTAGATCGACACCTCTTCGACGACCTTCTTGTTGACGTTGCCGGCGCTGTTCAACCAGACGAATCGGACGGTCTTGCGATCCAGGCGATCCCGGATGATCGTCGCGGACACCAGGACGCCGCGAAACGCTCCGCCGCCGAAGTACGAGACGTTGTTGCACTCGGGGCAGATTTGGTCCTCGTTGCCGGCATTTTTCAGGTAGAGGTGTCGCATGCCGAACTGGTCGTGGCCATCGACGTACGGCTCGAATTCGGCACGGATGCAGCTACTTTCGAGCACGACGTAGCTGCCGGCGGGACCGACCTCTACGTTCAGCTCGGGGTCAACCAGACCTGAGATACCCCGCGCCGTTAACTCACCGCCGCCGGATACCTGAAGATCGAGAAGGCACGATCCGCGCTGCCCGAACACCGCCCCGCCGGACAAGGAGAGGGCGTAGACCACGACCGTCAGAATGAGCTTCATGGGTGACCAGCACCCCGAACCACCCGGCCCCATCGCGATTTTCTCTCCCGAACCCGTGTTCCCCAAAATCCCGCTCCGGTAACCTATGATCTTAGCACAGCCAGGGCGCGCCATCACCCGAGAATCCGGGTTTTGCCGGTGTCGTGGAACAACAGGCGTGTTGGGTCCGAGAACGCTCTTAGAACGTGACGGAGGCGGTCGGAGCAAGGCTGCGAGCAGCCTCGAATTCGGACAAAAAGGCGACGGGGCAGCGTCCCACGGTGGGTGCGCTACCCCGTAACGACCTCTTCGGCTCTGTTTATCGCGGGCCGTCCTGCGATCGGACGGGCTCGCGTGCATCACTACTACGCTGGCCGCGACGTCTTTACTGCGGCGTCAGGTGCACGTAGTCCACCGCATACAGGGTGTCCGGGCCGTGGCATACCGCGCACAGCTCGTCGAACGTGCCCGCTACGGTGTACTCGTCCACGTGGTCCCTGGTCTCGGCGGCGTCGTGGCACGACGTGCAAGCGACCATCCAGGTTCGCATGTGCTCGCGAACCGGCGGGTCCCTCCAATCGTCGTTCACGTGGCACTCCTGACACTCGGCCGCCTCTCCCGGCATCGACGAGATCAGCAGGTGGCTGAAGTCGGAGATTCCGGAGTGGCCGGCCATTTCGTACGGCAGGTTCGTCAGGTTGCGGGCGTTGTGCAGCTTGTGGACCATGATACGCAGGTCCACAGACTCATAGGTCCCGCCGTCCTGAGTGCCCGCAGTGTGGCACGCCAGACACGCCGGAATACCCTCGCGCTGGTTCCCGTGGAACGCCAGGTTGCCATGACACGCGTTACAGCTCGCCGTGTCCACGGTGCCCGCGTACGGCACGATGGGGTCGTCGGCGCCGAACAGGAAGTCGAACGTGTCGTTAAACGCCGGCTCGCGCTCGCCGGACGGATCGGTCAGCCGGCGGCCGAACATCACCACCGTGTAGGTGCCCGCATCGAGCGGCGTTCCCTCGGCCGTATACCTCTGGCCCCAACCCTCTTCGTACGGGAAGATCTGCTCTTCCGGCGCCTCGCCGAGGCTGTTGAGCTGCTCCGGGAAGTCCGTCGGGAGCGGGTCTGACACGAAGGTATAGGTTCCGTCCAGGTTGTCGATCAGGCTCGCGGGATCGCCGCTGACCCAACCACCGCTCCAG
>JASFUW010000028.1:0-22505 GCA_050050135.1 Phycisphaerae bacterium | reverse complement strand
GCACCTCCTCGGCGGCCACTTACGACTCCGTGGCGGGATCGGTGCTCGGAGCCAGTCCCCTCTTTCAACGAACTGCCCGGCCGGGCGGTGCTTCGGCTTTCAGGGTCAGCAGGGGGTGGGATTGGAGGGGGTGGCGTGGACCCGCTAGCGGCGGAGCCGTGGGGGTCGCGCGAGTGGTCCATGTGGCGGGAGGTTCGGCGCGGAGGGAAGGTGGCGATTCCGGCGGCGGCTACCCATGGCGCCGCGGGCTGTTGGTTTGAGCCTAAGGACGCGTTGGTCGGATGGCGCGCCTGGCTGCCCCCCCTTCCGGCGACCCGCGGCGTTTTTTGCTTGACTGAGGGTTGGGCGCGCAGTATTTTCAGAATATACTGAAAGGATCGACCGTGCCTGAAACCCATTTTGTCGAGGCTCGGAACCTGTTCATCCGTCGCTGGGGGGAGATGGCGGCGAGCTGGGGCATCAGCCGGACCATGGCCGAGATTCATGCGTTGATGTACCTGGCGACGGAGCCGCTGTGCACGGACGACGTGATGGAGCAGTTGGCGGTTTCGCGCGGGTCGGCCAGTATGAACATCCGCGAGCTGGTCAACTGGGGGCTGATCTACCGGGTGCACCGACGCGGGGATCGGAAGGAGTATTTCGAGGCTGAGCGGGACGTGTGGCAGATGTTCGAGACGATCGTCCGCGAGCGTCGGCGGCGTGAGGTGCAGCCGATCGTCGAGACGATTCAACGCTGCCTGGAGATGATCGAGGTCGAGAAGGCCAGCCTCCGCGGCCAGGCCCGAAAAGAGGCCGACGCCCAACGAAAACGCTTCGCCGACATCCTCGATTTCACCGAGGTGATGAACACGCTATTCAACATAACCAGCAAGGCCGGGCCGGCTGGTCTGAAGACTCTGACGAAGACGCTATCGACGCTTGCGGGGTGACACCTCGGGGTGTTCCATCGAACGTTCAGACATGACTCCCGGGTCATTTGTAGATGTCGGGATGCCCAGGGACGACGGTCCTGGCAGGCGTCACCTCTCGCGTACGCTATCCTGTTCGATATCCGCATTGAGCAACAAGATATTCGGAAGCGATCCTTCCACCGGCGGAGCGTCTAGTGGTTGGTCCAAAAGGCCAAGCAACAGTCCAGCCACTGGGCGCTCACCCTCTGCGGCACGAACATGTGCAGCAAGCACATTCCCAAGCCACATCCTTGCCTGACGGCGGTAGGTGTCATCGTCCGATGAAACCACGTTACTGTAATCGATAGGTGTGCCGATTTGCAGCTCAAAGAGGCCCGTTCCAAAGATCAGGACGCAACATGCCAGTCGCATTTCCTCGTGCCCGTGGATGCTCCGACAACATGAGCCTCGTGCCACTTCGAGGGTACCGTATTTTCGGCGTGGCGTCCCTCTTGGGAGGAGGGTGTCTGCGCTTGCGTACAGCAGCCCAATCTTTGCGTCAGGCCGCTTGTGGAACACGGCAAAGCTCCCCACCGACGGCAACAGGGCTCCTCGCAAGAGTTCGGGAGGAGGGCTGAAAGAAGGAACTCCGATTATCGGGGGCCGTCGGGCGAGGAGGTCCCACTGTTCGAGATTCGCCCTAAAAGCAACACCAAGGTCAGCGTCGAAGTGAGGATGAAGCCCGCATATCCCGAAGGAAGCCGGAGACCGTTTTGCTTGTAAGAACGTCATCCTTGCGCGGAAGGTTGGCCTGCGAGTAAACGATATGATCAACAGGTCGGAAAGCTCACATCGGGCAGTCGGTCTGGACCATGTACCTCGCCCGCCAAACGCAACTTGATGCTTGCTGCCATGGTATTCCTCAACATGGAACCTTGGACTTATCGCAGTCAGCGCCTTCATTAGAGCTCGAAAGAGGGGAACTTCGTAGAACTCAAGTCGCTCGGTTTGATCTGCCCACGATAATGTCAAAGCCTGTGCAAAGTCTTCCATCATATCAGCCTGCTCCCGACAACATGGCGAGAAATGAACCGCACTCCGCCGCCCTTCGAAGCAGAAGGTCAAGTGGCGACGCAGTGCGTAACAAGTAGCCCGATTTGTACCGCTTGTCGGCAACTTCGGAAAGATGATGCGCATTTGACGCCTCCTCCCGGCCCCCAGCGTCTGCGCAGCGAGCGTGCCGCGACGGTGTCCGCCCTGCCCGGCCCGAGGTGTGGGAGCCGAGGGTCTGGGATGGAACTCAGCATCGGCACCGAGCCGGAGTCGCGGGCGGAACGCGGCTAGGCCGGTTGGGGTTTTCGGCGGGTGGAGACGAAGCGGATTTCGACTCGCTTGTTGAGGGCTGCGGCGATTCGTTGGAGCATGGAGAGGGAGTGGCCGGTGTAGTCGGTGTCTTGCACTCGGCAGATGACGGAGGCCGAGGTGCCGACTCGGCGATCGGGACGCCTGGCGAGTCGGACCGGAGTGTGCGGCGGCGGGGACTGGGATAGAATCGGCGGCGGGGTTTGAAGCGACCGGTCCATCGTGCGGTCCAATATTCGGGCGGTGTCTAGAAATCACTTGACTTTGCTTCGCAATATTGCGAAACTCTAGGAGGCGGGGATGCCCGAGACGAAGGTCGTTTTCTACCGCGAGGATGACGGTACCGTCCCGTTGCTTGACTGGCTCGATACGCTTCCTGCAAAGCTCCAGGACAAGTGTCGCGCCCGAATCGAGCGGTTAGGACGGTTCGGGCACGAACTGCGTCGCCCAGTAGCCGACTTCTTGCGTGACGACATTTACGAGCTTCGCGTCGCCCACCTGGGCGTGAATTATCGCATGCTGTATTTCTTCCACGGGAAGGCTGCTACGGTCGTCTCGCACGGCTTGGTCAAAGAACGAAGAGTGCCCACAGCGGAGATCAATACGGCCATCAAGCGGAAAAAGAACTTCGAGGCGGACCCGCTGAAGCACACGCATGAGGAAACTTGAGCATGGCCAAAAAGAAAAGAAAACCCACACGCGACGCCGTCGAGATCCTTCACCGCCGGTACTACGAAGGCCATCCCGAGCGCCTCGCCTCGCTCGAAGAGGAACGAGCCAACCTCGACATTGCCTGCAGGATTTATGACCTCCGCAACAAGGCCGGCTTAACGCAAAAGGAGCTAGCCAAGCTGGTCGGGACGACGGCGTCGGTTATCAGCCGACTAGAGGATGCCGACTACGCGGGGCACTCACTTTCGATGCTTCGGCGCGTCGCGGCTGCACTGAATAAGCGGATCGAGATTCGCTTTCTGCCACTTCGGCGCGGAGCCAAGACCGCATGATGGCCTCGCAAGGGTGTGTCACGGTCAGACCCGTGAGCGGGCTCCGCCCAGGTTTGGGCATTGAACGCCCTTCTCCTTAGCCCCCCTGTCAGCAGGGCGGGACTGCGAGTTATCGCGTTGGAAGCCACGGGGCCGCCGTGGGCCGGCGCGCCGCGATGCCACGCCTGGATTGACGTTAAATCGGGCGGGGCGTAGGATGGCGGGTTCTGCGCGGAGGATCGGTTATTTGCGGCGAGGTGCCCGGGGATCGGTGAGGGATCGTTATCGGATTGCGGTTGCGGCGATGGCCGTGGCCGTGGCGCTCGTGGTCGGGTGTGCCGGGCCGCGCGGCGTCATCGCATGTGGCTGGCCGCGGGGCGTCGATGGGTCGAAGCGGCTGGTGCCGGCTACCGAAACGGTCGAGTACGATATACCGGTGCCGAGCGGGTTTGAGTTGGTCGATCTTGCCGATGAGGATCGAGTCGGCCCCGGACAAGAACCCCCCTCAATCCCCCCTTGTGAAGGGGGGAAGGTGGTGAGGGTCGGCGGAGATGGCTCCTCGATCGGCCCGGGCTGGAAACGAGAAACAGAACCCCCCGCGGTCCCACGTTATGAAGGGGGGAAGGTGCCGCGGCGGGTGCGGCAGCGGTATGTGGGGTCGGGGTCTAAGGCAGCGGTGGTGCGGTTTTACCGGGACGAGATGCCGCTGGTTCGGTGGGTGCCTGAAGGCCAGGCCTGGGCCGACGACCGGGTGGTGATGCGGTTTCGGAAAGGCAACGAGTCGTGTATCGTCACCATCGGTTACGAAGGGCGCGTCGGGCGAAAAGTGGCGATCGAGGTCGTCATCATGCCGGCTGGTGAATAACTGCGGCGCCAGATAGCGGAACGGCCCGTGCCGCCTGTGAGTAGTGAAGACGGTAAGCGGGTATGATGGTGCGGCAGGGCTGGCGGCGGAGGGATGAAATCACCGCTCCCTCACGGTCGCGGCTCGGTGTTGTTACGGTCGCGGCTCGGATTCGTTGCGGGCGCGGGGCGGTTTGGTTGGACGCGGGAGGGTTTCTCGGCGAGGATGTGAACCGGCGCACCGTGGTGCGATCTGCGAAGAAACGTCATGAAAGCACAACGACGACACGAACTGAAAGAACACGACCTTCAACACATGCTGGAGGTCGGGCGGAAGTATCTTGACGAGAACGGCAAGACCATCAGCCTGGTGGTGATTCTGGCGGCGGTGGTGGTTTCGGCGATCGCGCTGACGGTTCGTTCGCGGGCGGCAGCGATCGAAGACACCTGGCGCCGGCGGGCGTCGCTCAAATTCACCGACGAAAAAACCGCGACGGAGTCGCTGCGGACGCTGGGAGGCATGATCAAGGAGTCAACGGACGAGCAGTTCGTGCTCAAGGGGCTCGTGGATCAGGGGACGCAGGCGCTGCGTTTCTCGCGGGAGTCGGCGCTGTCGCCGCATCCGGAGCTGAACCGCCTGGCTCGTGAGGCGTTCGAGCAGCTACTGGCCAGGTTTCCGAGTAATCCACTGGCGATCGGGGTGGCGCACTGCGGGTTGGCGACGGTCGAGGAAAACGAGTTCATCCTCGATAGGGACATGGAGCATAAGGAGAAGGCCGAGCAACATCTGACGGCGGTTATCGAGAACCCGCTGCTTAGCGGGATGCCGTTTCAGGGCGTGGCTCTGGATCGGCGCAGCTCGCTCGATGACGTGTTCGTGGATGTCGACTTCAAGTACGAGATTCCCGAGGAAGAGCCGGAACAGGAAGCCGCGGCTGTCCCGGTTGAACCCGCGGACGCGTTGACCGATGAGGCTGATGCGCTTACGGACCGGGCCGACCCGCTTACGGACCCGGCTGATGCGACCACCGAGACGGCGAAACCGGCCGAGATCGACCTGAGCAACATTGATCTGAGCAAAGTCCCCACGATTCGGGCGGAGGCTGCACCGCCGGAAGCGGAAACGAAGCCGCCCGACGAAAGCACCAAGGAACCTGCACCGGCACAAGACCCCGCCGCCGAGACCGGTTCGCCAAAGACCGAGCCGGCCAATCCTGAGGGCGAGTAGACACGCAGTCGGAGGCGTCACGTGAGCAGGCTGACCGACCGACGAGCCTGCCTTGGGCATCACGGCGTCGGCATCACCCATCTGTTTGCGCGGGCAACCTGTCTGGTCTTATCCGTGGTCGCTTTGTGCGCGGGCGGGTGTACGCAGCACGCCGGGCAGATCGCCGTACGGGCGATTGACGGAGGCGAGACGCTGTCACTGAGGTCGCTTAGTGACGAGGCGTCGTCGCTGGCGGTTGGGCGGGTGGCTGCCGTTCGACTTGCGGGTGCGATCAACGAGGTGGTCAGTTTCCGGTTCGCGGTGCGTTGGGGAGGCGGGTCGGCGGGGAACGTCACGATCGAGCCTCGACCGTTCACTTCTGCGGGAGGTCGGATCGACGCTTCGGCGGTGGAGGTCTTTCGGCTGGAAGCGGTCGAGGTAAGCAGGGTGCCGGGTTGGCAGATGAGGATTCTGCACCCGGATGCGTTCGTTTCGCATCCGCTTGACGTGCTGGTGCCGGTGGACGGGTCGTCCGACACCGGACCGTACACGCTGAACCCGGGTGAGGACCGCGCGTTTTGGGTGGACGTTGCGATCCCGAAGGGGATCGCCAGCGGGAACTACTCCGGGGGGATCGAGATTCAGGTCGGTGATGGACGTGCTGCTGCGTTGCCCGTGGAACTGACCGTCTGGCCTTTCATTCTTCCGGATGCGGGCGACGTGACAGCGATCGCCGAGGTGGACCATGAAGCGCTGGTCCGGAGCGCGCGTGGGGGCATGGGCAAGACGATGCCCGGTTCGGCGAAGGCCGCGGGTCTTCCGGGGGTGCGGGATGAATCGGTCGGGTTGGTCCACGCGACGATGAGGATGTTGCAGGCGCATCGACTTACGCCGGTGCTTCCCGACCTCTCGCCCGTGACGAAGATCGGCGCACGCGGGGAGGTTTCGATCGACTGGTCGCGTTACGACGCGATCGCAGCCCCTTGCCTCGACGGTGAGGCGTTCGAGAATCGGGTGCCGCTTGCCCGGTGGCCGCTGCCCTTGGGCGAGGTTTTCACGCAGACCGATTCAGCGGGGGGGCTGGGGTCGAGAACGTACGGGCTGATCCAGCGGCGCTACCTCGAGGATTGCGTGCGGCACTTCGCGGAGCGGGGTTGGATCGGCGTCAGCTACGCGGCGGTGCCCGCGAGTCCGCCGCCGACGTCGACTGGAGCGGGGGCGACGGGTGATTTTGCGTCGCTGGTTCGATCGGCGAACTCTCGGGTGGCAACGGTGTCTCGGTTGTGGCCGCAGGACATGGGACCGTATGGATGGGTGGGGTATTCCGCCCCCGACTTCGCGGAAGGCGTCGATGTGTGGATGCCGCCGGCGCAGTTCTTTGACGTCGACGCGATGGCGGCTGAACGGCGGGCCGGGCGACGAACATGGCTCGCCGTAGACCGCCCGCCGTTCAGCGGGACCACACAGGTGCAGGCTCGTGCGGCCGACGTTCGGGTGCTTAGCTGGCAGGCTGCGCGACTGGGGTGCGACGTGTACCACGTCGGTCGCGTGAATGGTTGGCCGGAAAGCGAACAGGCGCTCACGGCTGATCGGTGCCTCGAACATGACGCGAGCACACTGCTGTTCCCGGGTGCACGCTACGGGGTCGATGAGCCGGTGGCGTCGGTGCGGCTCAAGTATTTGAGGCAAAGTCAACAGGATGCGGCGTACCGGAATCTGTTGATCGAACATGGCTTGCAGCACATCCCCGAGGCGCTGTCGAAGGCGTTGGTCGGTCATGCGGGGAGCGAAGCGTACCGGACGCATTTCGGCGACGGCCGACGGCCCGCGTGGGCGGGCGACCCGGCGATGTACGAGCTGGCTCGCAAGATTATGGCGGGCGAGCTGCTGTATGCGCTGCGTACGCGACTGCCCGCGGAGACCGCGAGGCCGCCGCGGACCGCGACGTGGCGGCGGTTCATGCTCGGGACGCGCGCTCTGCGTTTCGACATTGACGGGCTGCGGTTTAGACTCTCGGGAACGCAAACCGACTGGGAAGGACATCTCGACGGCGTGGTGACGCTCACGAACCGCCGTCGCGTGCCGGTCGAAGGCACGATCCGGCTTACCGACCTTCCGGCCGGGTGGACGATGAATACCGAGGCGACGGAAGTGCCCACGATTCCACCGGACAGCACGCGGCGGGTCACGCTTACCGCTGACGTGAGCTCGATGCCGGCGACGCCGACCGGGCATGTTCCGTTCTCTTTCGAGTTCAGGTCGGACGAGGGTCACGTGCATCACCGGAACCTCCGCGTTGCGTGTATCGCTGCGCGTCCGCTGACCGGGCCGATCCGTATTGACGGGGACTTATCGGACTGGCCGGCCGGGTCGGGGAACGTGGCTGCGGGTTTTCTGCCTATCGCGTCGGGGGACGGCGGGCATTCGCCTGAAGAGACTGGGCACCTCGGGCGCAGAACGATGGCGTTCGTGATGCGGGACGATTCGAACCTGTATGTGGCGGTCAACGCTGCGTACGACGGCGGGCTGCCGCTGGACGCGGGGCGGCGCAATAGCGTGGCGTACGACGATATGATCCCGGTGGGCGAGGAGTTGGTCGAGCTATTGATCGATCCGCTCAACAGCGGGACGCGGTCCCCGACCGACCTTTACCATATCGTGGTGAAGCCATCGGGCATCTACCTTACCGAACGCGGGATTGCATTCGATCCACCATGTGCGCGTCGTGAGCTCTGGCTGGCGGAGGTGGAGATCGCCACCGGAACGCTCGCGGGTCGGTGGGTCGCGGAGTTGCGGGTTCCGTTGGCCGCGTTCGGCGATCTGCCCACTGAGCACACGGTGTGGGGGTTCAATGTCGCGCGATTCGAGTTGAATCGGCGGATGTTCAGCACCTGGTCGGGGGCGAAGTCCAACGCGTACGACCCGCTTTCGCTGGGAAATCTTTATCTTCCGTAGGGGTTTCAAGGGGTCGGACGGGGTGGTCGATTGATTCGGGGCGATTGCGGTCTATGATTGAGCATCCGCCCGGGGCTTGACCTCCGGGCGATTCGTTTGAGCGGTATCCAGCGGTTATCGGAGAAAGGATTCCGATGGACGCGGTCAGGGGCGGGTCTTATCGGCGGCACCGAGGGCACCCGGCGTTCACGCTGATCGAATTGCTGGTCGTCATCTCGATCATCACGCTGTTGATCTCGCTTCTGATGCCTTCGCTGTCGCGGGCCCGGGCCCAAGCGAAGGGGGTGCACTGCCTGGCTCGACTGAGGGAGTTCGGGACGGCGATCGCGACGTACGAGGGCGCGTCGAAAGGGATGCTGCCCCCGGCACGGTGGATTCCGGGTGACGAGCTACTGTACCCCGACGAGCAAGCGGGCACAGGGAGTGATCCGTATCGTCCAACAGACGACGAAGTGATCGAATATGGTTGGGCGGAGCTTCTCTACACGCACGTGTACGCGCAGCCGGTGCGGAACCTGACGAGCTATCCGGCGCAGCGAAACAGCGAGCCAGGGCGGTTCGGGGAATACTTACTCTGTCGTGCGGTCGGTGATCAGGGCGCTAGCAGCGGGCATTATCGGGTCTATCTGCCGGCGTGGAGCGCGGGGAGCTATGCGCTGGAAGCCGGCGGTATCTACGGCGACACGACGCGAGCCGATCCGGACCGGTGCGGTCGCCGTGAGGTGACTCCTCTGCAACTGCCGCTATTGGGTGACGCCAACGACCTTTCGGAACGTGGCGATGGGGACGGCGACGACGAGTGCAGCTTCATCGACGCGGGTGAGGCGAATTACGTCGGATCGAACGGCGTGAACAACGGAAACCGGTTCTCCGACCGCCATTACGGCGGCACCAACTACCTGTTCCCGGACCTTCATGGGGCGTGGCTGCCGAAGCTGCGCGAGGACCTCGCGAAGGACTACGACCTCAACGGGATCGAAGATATCGACTACAACCCGCTGCCTGGACCGTAGGAGGCGCTTGTCTGCGACCGGGCTTTACTGTCCAAGCCTGCGCTGCGTTGCGGGCGTTCGTCGGGTGGTATCGCGGCGCGCGGGGAGCGGAGCCGTCGCGTCTGGGTCACATGAACCGCGGGCCCGCCGGTGCGGACCCGTGACGCGGGGGGTTACACAAGGG
Organism: Phycisphaerae bacterium; assembly: GCA_050050135.1. GTDB lineage: Bacteria > Planctomycetota > Phycisphaerae > UBA1845 > UBA1845. The sequence continues at coordinate 13,089 of JASFUW010000028.1, read as the reverse complement.
CATGAAGGTCCTCGCGGGCTCAAGCCCGCGGCTTAGGTGGGTCTCGCAGCGCGGGTGGGTTTGATGGTCGCACGATGGTGGCGTAAGAGAGACCGTTCAAGCTGTTGCGTTTTTGTCACCGGCGTTGTAAACTCGAGGTTTCCGTCTATTGGCGTCGGACGCCGACGGATTGGTGGGGCCGAGCGCCCGACACGAGCCGGGTCATGGCGTGACACGAGACGTGCAAGCACCGTGTGGTTCGTGACCGTTTCAACACTGGAGTAGCTGCTTAACCCGATCCTGCTCCCGGCACGCCGGGATTTTTGTCTGATGAAGATAACTTCCGTCCTCGAGAAATCGTGCGTTCGCGTTCCCCTGAAAGCGACAGAGAAGCAGGCCGCCATTACGGAGCTTGTGGACGTGCTGGACGCGGCCGGGCGGCTGGCGGACCGCGACGACGTGCTCAAGGCGATCCTTGCACGCGAGGAGCAACTTTCGACGGGCATCGGGAGGGGGCTTGCGGTTCCGCACGGCAAGTCACACGGGTGCAATGAACTGACGATGGCGATCGGGAAGCCGGCGGCGCCTCTGGATTTTGAATCGCAGGATCGCCGGCCGTGCCAGTTCATTGTCCTTCTGGCGAGCCCGGTGGACAAGACGGGGCCTCATATTCAGGCACTCGGCGGGATCGGTCGGTTGTGGGAGAATGAGGCGTTCCGCCGTCGGGTGCTGGAAGCCAAGACGGCGGAGGAGCTGTTCACGACGATCGAACACTTCGACGGCTGATGCGCGCGTCTCGTATTTGTACACTTTCTTTCCCTGACCATGCACATTATGTCAGTATAGTGTCACTGTCTCCGCGTTGGTGATCGTCACACGAGGTCGTGGAGGCGGCGTTTGAGGATTTTGCCGGTCGGTCCGGTAGGTAAATCTTCGCGGGCGTGGATCTGTTTGGGGACCTTGTATCCGGCGAGCAATGTTTTGGCGTGGTTGCGCAGGGTTTGTTCGGAGGGGTCTGCGCCGCGGTTGGGAATGACGAAGGCGACGGGGGCTTCACCGCGCGATTCGTCGGGTATCCCGATCACGGCGGCTTGAAGGACGCCGTCATGGGATTCGAGGGCGGCTTCGATCTCGCGGGGGGAGACGTTTTCGCCGCCGATGATGAGAAGCTCCTTGAGGCGTCCGGTGAGGGTGAGGAACCCGTCGTCGTCGAGTCGGCCGACGTCGCCGGTTTTGAACCAGCCTTCGTCGTCTAGGACGCGGCGCGACTCCTCGGGCCTGTTGTAGTAACCCTTCATGACGCCGGGGCTCCGCACGAGGACCTCGCCCTCCTGTCCGGTCGGGAGATCAGCCCCTTCGTCGCCGACGATTCTCAGCTCGACGTTGCGAATCGGCTTTCCGACGGTGCCTGGGCGGTTTTCCTCGATCGAGCAAGCGGAAACGATGGGAGACGTTTCGGTCAATCCGTATCCCACTCGGATGGAAACGCCGAAACGCTGCTCGAAGCCGGTGCGGATGCGATCGGAGAGGGGCTCCCCGCCGCAGACGGCAAAACGCATCGATCGAAAGGACGCGGCGGTGGCGGACTTCATCCGGAGCACGGCGGCGTACATGCTGGGGATGGCCATCATGGCGGAGACCTTCTTTTCGGAGACGGTTTTTACCAGGGCGACCGGGCTGAAGCGGGGAATCGCGTGGACGGTCAGGCCGAGCATTGTAGTCATCAGAACGCTCACGGTCAGGCCGAAGACGTGGAAGGGTGGCAGGACGTTCAAGAGCACGTAGTCCGGTTGAATGTTCAGGGAATGGATGGTGTCCACGCAGTTGCTGTGCAGGTTGCCGTGGGTGAGTTCGACGCCCTTGGGATCGGCGGTGGTGCCGGAGGTGTAAAGGATGACTGCCGTCGTATTCGGGTGGGCGGTCGGTGCGGGCGGGCGCCGGGTGAGCATGGCGAGGAGCGTCTTTCGGCGCAGGGGCAAATCCTCGAGGTACAAAGGACGGGCGGGCAACCGGGATGCGAGCTTTTCGAAATGACGAGCGGTAATGACCAGATCGAGTTTCGCATCGTCCACGATGGTGGCAAGCTCGTCGGGACCGAGGAGAAAGTTGAGGGGGACGGCGATCTTCGACGACCAAAGTGAGCCGAACAGGACGGCGGGAAATACTGTCGAGGCCGGCAACATGATGCCGACCCGTTCACAAGTCGTCTCCTTCTGAATAATGTTCGCGAGAACCTCAGAGAGCAAGGTGAGTCGCTTGTAGGTGAGCGACCGCGTGGCATCGCTGACCGCGAGCTTGTCGGGTAACCGGCGACAGGTATCGAGTAATATGTTGACCAGCATAAGGGAGCAGGTTCAATCCACGCCCGGGCAACGGCCTGTTTGCGTGTAACGCACAGGCAGGCGAGCGTAGCTTCGTGGCGTTTGGTTGTCCAGCGATCGGTAGCGACTATGAGACTGTTTGACGCCGGCGACCTGTATCGAGCCGACTCGATCGGCGCATCGCTCGGGGCAAGTTCCGTGGCTGCGGCGGGCTCGCGGCTGGTCGGACTGGTTCGCGGCGTGGCGCTGGCGTGGTTGATTCCGCAGGCGGAGTTCGGGCTTTATGGGGTAGCACTCTTGGTGGTGAACGTGCTGCTTCCGATGTGCAGTTCGGGGTTGTACGAGGGGGTGATGCGGTATGCCCCCTACCACGAATCGGTCGGGACGCTCCGGCGGTTCGTGTTCCATTCGGCGATCCTGGTGCTCGGACTGGCGGCGACAGCGACGGCGGGGCTGGCGGTGTTTGCGGAACCTCTGTCAACCGCGCTGTTTTCGACGGCGGGCTCGAGCGTTGCAGCGGCGTCTGCGTCAACGGGTGGCGGCGGGCTGGCGAGTTTGACCCGGGCGTCGCTGGCGTGCGTGCTGTCGCTTGCGGCGTTTCAGACGTTCTTGGGGCTGCTCAAGGGTTTGCGGATGTTTCGGGCGCTCGGGGTCGTCGAGCTGACGGCTGCGTGTCTCTTTACCGTTGCCGCGCTGGCGGGTGCAACCTGCGGGCTGACGACCGCACGAGCGTTGATCACGATCTATGCGCTGTCGTGTGTGGCTGTGGTGATCGTGTTTTACCCGGGTCTGGTGCTGGCGATCCGGAATACCGAGCGTCCGGAGGGGCGCGCGGTCGGGACGGATCGCCGGCGCCCTACGTCGCGTCTGTTGACATATAGCGTGTGGGCGGCGGGCACGGCGGTGCTGTGGCACGCCGTATCCTATTACCCGATGTGGTATCTGCTCAAGGTTTCGGATCGGGAGACGGTGGGCACGTTTCACGCGGTTCGTCTGATCACACAGCTTATCCACGTCGGTGCGGTGATGTTGACGTCGATTCTGGCGGCGAACGTTACGCGGGCGTGGGAACACGAGGGCCGGGCGTCTGCGGTACCCCGGTTGGAACTGTTGACCAAGGCGTCGATTCTGTTGCTCATTCTCTCGGCGAGCGTTCTTGCGATCGTGCGTCCGGCGGCGTTTTGGCTGTTTCCGTCGGCGTTCGCCGCGGGGAAGGCGGCGTACAATCCGCTGATCCTGTTCTTTCTGATCGTGGGGATGGTGGCGGTGGTGACGGTGCGGTTCAATTTGCTGGAGAAGCCGCGGCTGGTGTGCATGGCCTGGTTGACAGGGGCTGTTGTCAACGTGGTGGCATCGTACCTGCTGCTTACTCCGCACTGGAGCGGCGTCGTTGTCACCGACGCTGCGGCGCTGAGCGCGGCTGCCTGGGCCGGGGTACTCGGTGCATCCGCCACTGCGGTGAGTTGCCTGGTTCTCGTCTCCCATCAGGGTCTTCCCGTTTTGCGCACGACGGTTTTGTTGATCGTTGGGGGATATGCGCTTGCGGCGGGGTGGATCGGCGGCGTGGTCCTGGCGGCTGCGGTGGTCGTGCTGCTGGCGGAAACGGGCGTTCTCGTGAACGAGGCCGAGCGACTCGAGCTGCGGCGGGTGTTCGTGCGGACCGGCGACCGATAACCCCGAGCACGTCGAGAACCGAGCCAACTACGGGTCGTCCTCCGGTCGACGGGGGCTGGACCCGGCCGGTGCGCCCGCTAATAACCCCGTTCAACCCAGCTTCCGATATAGCGCTTGTGGTACGCCGGAAGAGAGTTTCACAAGCGAGAGCATGATGTCACACAGTCTGTCAGGGACCCGAGCCGTCGATGGCGATCGGCCGCCGCCGACGCGGCTCGTGGAGCAGATCAAAGCCCGTTTCGAGGCCGAGGACCTGATCCGCCGGGGCGTCTGTCTGCTCAACGCAGGTCAGTACGAGGAAGCGGAACGGGTGTTTGCGGAGGTGGCTTCGTCCGGGTGCACGGACGTCCCGCTGCCTTGCTACCTGGCTGCGTGTCTGCTGGGGCGAAACGAGCCCGACGGCGCCGCGCAACAGTTCGCCAAACTCGTCGAACCGCGTGAGAACGGGAGCGCGGCGCGGATTCGATACGCCCTTGCGCGTTGGTCGGCCGGTGACTTCGAGGACGCGCTCCATTCATTGCGCGAGGGGATCCGCGCGAACCCGGAAGACGCGGAGCTTCATTTTCAACTCGGGGCGCTGCTCAGCGGGCAGGGCTGCTTCGACGAGGCCGAGTTGCGATTTACGCAGGCGATCAACATCGATCGTCGCCACGCCGAGGCGCACGTGAACTTCGCCCTCTGCCGCGGCGCCCAGGAAGACCCCGGGGGGGCGCTGGCGCACCTGCGTCAGGCTCAGGCGCTGAAACCGTGGGATGCGCGGATCGGGCTGCTGCTGGCTCAGGCTGCGAAAGCCGCGAGCGAACAGGGCATTCCGCCGTCGGGGCAGGTGCAAATGCCCGAGCCATCGGCGGAGACGGAGGAAGAGGGTGTCGACGAGCTGTCACGAATCATCGCGGGGGAGCCGGATTTCGTTGACGCGTTTCTGGCACTTCCGGAGGATAAGGTTGATAGTCGGGTGTTCGCGTCGCTGCTTGCGGCGCTGACGAACGCCCTGGCGCAGCATCCAGAACACGCAGAGGTTCACTACCACCGCGGTCGGGTGCTGGCGCGGTTGGGTCGGCAGGAAGACGCGATTACCGCCAACGAGCGTGCGGTTCAGATCGAGCCGACGTTCACGCGGGCGTTGATCGAACTCGCCAAGCTCTATCAACAGACGGATCGCACGAACGACGCGGTGACCCGGCTCGAACAGGCCGTTGCGGCGGGCGCGGAGTATGCGGACGTCTACTTCCTGCTGGGCAACCTGTATCGGCGGCAGGGTCACATCACCAAGGCGCGCAGTGCGTACAAGCGTGCGCTATTGATCAACAACCGATACGAGGCGGCGCTAACGGCGCTGGAAGCGCTTCCGGTTATGTAGCCCCTGGAGGGATGGATGTCGTACCTTCTGGAGATTCTGGGGCGGGGACTGCTTGCGGAACTCGGGGCTGCGTTCCGAAATCTGCTTGTGGATGACGAGTCACGCCCGACGTCGGAGCTGGAACGTCGTGTCGCGGACGACCCGTCCGATCCTGAAAGTCAGCGGCGGTTGGCGATTCGATACCTAGGGCGTCAAGAGTGGGTTCGGGCGCGCGAGCGTTTTTTGGCGGCGCTGGGGCTCGACGAAGGTGACCGCGTAAGCCGGATCGGTCTGGCGTGCGCGCTCGATGAACTGGGTGCGACCCAGTCAGCGTTGGAGCGACTCGAAGAGGTGGTTCGGGACGACGCCGAGGACGGGCCGACGTGGTTCGCGGTGGGGTTCTGCCAGGAGAAGCTGGGCGCCGTCGATGACGCGATCGTGTCATACGAGTGTGCACTGGACAACACCCCTCAACTTCGGAACGCTCACGAACGACTGGCTGCCATCTATCTGAAACTCGACAACGTGGACATGGCGATCACACACTATCAACACCTTTGCTGGTGTGATCCGGGCGATCTGAGTGCGGGTTTGATGCTGGCGGAGCTTTATCTGCGGGCCGACCGCAACGAAGACGCCATCCGACAGTTTCAAGACGTGATCACGCTGGAACCGGACAACTGGGAAGCGCAGGACAAGCTCGTCGCCACGTTCATCGAGGCTGAGCGGTACGAAGACGCAATCGGCGCTTTGACGGACCTGATCGAACGGCGCCCGGAGTGTGCGGATCAGCACCTTCAGCTCGGCGACCTGTATGCCAAGGTGGGTCGACAGCACCAGGCGCTGGACGCTTACACGCAGGCTGCGACGCTCAACCCCGACTATCTGGAAGCGACGATCAAGATCGGGACGGCCCGGTTGCGGGGTGGGGAGTTCGTCAAAGCGGCGGAGTCGTTCACGAAGGCGATCGAGCTGAATGACCGGATCGTTCATGCGTACGTGGGGCTCGGCGTCGCCCAACAGGCACTGGGCCATACCGAGGACGCGAAGATTTCGTTCAAAGTGGCGGCTGACGTCGAACCGAACAGCACGCTGCTGTTCAGCGAGACGGCCCGATTGCAGCTTCAAGTTTCGGCGGCTCAGCAAGTCGGCCGGTATCTGACTCCGCAGGCGATCGCCAACGCACCGATGGGACCTCCGGACGAAACGGTCTCGAATCTGGTGGAGCAGCAGATCGCCAACGTGCGGGCGGCGCTGATTGAACGTCCGCATTATTCCGATCTACACTACCGGCTCGGCGTCCTGTTGAAACACAGCGGGGACATCGAGGGGTCGATCCATGCGTTCAAACGAGCGGTGGCGATCAACCCCCAGTACCTCAAGGCGCTGACGAAGCTGGGGCTGACGCTTCGAGATGCGGGGCGGGGCGACGAGGCGATGGCGGTGTTCCAGCGCGCGTCGAGAATCGCTCCCGATCTGATCGATCTGCACTACCAGGTCGGTCTGATCTTCGCCGATCGAAACGAGTTTTCGCTGGCGATGGATCGGTTCGAGCGGGCCGCGGCGGAAGAACCGACCAACAGGGACTATGTCGCGAATCTGGCGCTGGCGCTTCAGAACATGGGGCTCGTCGACCGGGCGACAGCCACGTGGCAAGCGCTTTGTGAGGTCACACATCAAGCGGAGCCGGACAAACCGGTGGCCGTGCGCGAAAAACCTGGAGCGCGCGGGCGTTTCTGATGATTCATCGGCGGGGGCGTTCGCCGTTCGAGCTTCCTTGCTCAGTCGAAGCGCACGCCTCGCGCAGTGCTCAAGGGTCGTGCTTCTCGTTCTCCGCGCCCTTTTTCTCCGTCCCGGGGGCGGGCTCCAGCAGCAGCCGCTTGATCGTCGGGCGAAGTTCAGCGCCGGGGTCGATGCTGCGCAAGACACCACGGCGGTCAACGATGAAGTAGGTTGGAATCTTCAAAACACCCTTGAGCACCAAGACGTCGTTTTCGAAACCCTTGTAGTCGTAGTATTGGGGCCAGGGCATCTTCAGATTCTCAAGGGCAGCGTCCACTTGTTCTCCATTCCTGTCGACGTTGACCCCGATCAAGCTCAAGCCGTTACCCTCGAACTCGCCGTGAAGATCGATCAGTTCGGGGATGGCCTCCATGGATGGCTGACTCCATGTGGCCCAGAAATGAATGAGCAAGACGCTTCCGAGATAGTCGGTGGTCGAGACGGACTTGCCGGTCGGCGTCGTGAATCCGAAGGCGAACGGCTGTCCGACGGCGGTTGCGCGGTAAAGCTCGCCGCGGGCTCGGCGGGTGGCTTTGTGATTGGGGTGGGTGGTCTCGAGCTTCGCGAACTCTTCCCGGGCGCGGGACGTGAGGTCCTGAGCGATCAGGTTGCGGATCAGGCTTGCCCGGATCACGGGGACCCGTTCGGATGTCGGGAAGTCGGCGAGAAACGCTTGGTATCGCTCCTGGGTGCCGCGGAGGCGGCGCTCGCGGGGCATGTTCTCGGCGCGGGCACCGAGGACGAAGGCCTGGATGGCGTAGTACGCGTTCTCGGAAGCCAACCGGCCGGTCGGGTTTCGTTTTGCGATTTGTTCGGTCTGCGCGAGAAGCCTGCTTAGGTAACCGGTGTGGACGCGTGCAAGATCGGCGAGGCTCCCTAATTGGAGGATCAGTGCCTGTTCACGGAACCTGGTCTCCGGGAATCGCTCGAGCAGGGCGTCCACCGTCAGGACGAGCTGCTGATTGACGGCCTGGCGAGTGCCCAAGCGCTCTTCTTCGGGGACACGGTCGGGATCGAAGGCGCCGAGGCGGGTGACGTCCCGAATCATGTCCTGTTCAGAAGGCTGGTCGGTGTTTGTGGTTCGAGCAGATGCGGCGGGAACGGCCAGCATCAGGGAAACGATGGCAAGCCCGAGTTTCCACGAAAGCGTCTTCTTCGGCGTTCCTGCGTTCGGCATATCCGGTCTCCCGTATCTGAACGACAATATGCTACGCGCATAGGGGGTGTCGTCTCAATGTGGACCCGGCTAGAGCACCAGCACGATGGGTTTCCCGTCACAAAGGGATCGAATTCGCTCCGGGTCGTGAGGCGGTCCCAGGCCTGTGGAGCCTAGCTTGGGTGGGCGCCCGCCGTATCCGAATCGGAGGCTCCGTGCCGTGACATCGTCCGATAGAAGGGAGGTGCCCAGGCACCCCTCTGCCTGCAAGACGCCGGGGCAGACTTGCAGGAAGCGCAGGCCGGCGGCGGCCAAGACGCTCGTTTCGCCGAGGGCACAGCCGAGGCGGACGGAGAGTTCCGCTCGACGTGCGGCGGCCGCGATCCGTAGCGAGGGAAGAAGGCCGCCGCATTTCGAGAGACCGACGTTGACGCCGTCCGCCGCGCCGCTCGAGACGATCCGTTGCACGTCGTCGACGGAGAGAACGGATTCGTCGGCGATGACGGGCAACTCGAAGAGGTCTCGCAGGACCAGCAGGTCTTGGTCATCGCTGCGGGGAAGCGGCTGCTCGACGTGCGTGATGCCGAGGTCCTCGGCGTCGGAAAGCCACTCGATGGCTTCGTCCTTGGACCACCAGCCTTCCGCGTCGATGGTCAGGGTCGCGCGTTGGCAGGCAAGCGGACGTCTGAGATAGGCGGCAACTCTGCGGGTGCGGTTCAAGTCACCGGACATGCCGACGCTCAGGCTGAAATCTCGCACGCCGCGCCAATAGAAACCGCGGAGCCTTCGTCGAGTCAACGGATCGTCTTCGTCGGCGAGAACTCCGCTGAAGCGGACGCGATCCAGGCTTCCGGGTGACCCGAAGCCCGGCAAGCCCATCCACTGGACCACGTCATCCATGTTGCGGTCGAAGCTTTGCATGGCAGCGTCGAGCAGTCCCATTTCTATGGCAGCCCTCGTCGCGGGTATGCGGTGGCCGGATCGGTTTTGCCAAGGTAACGCTTCGAGGGCTTCCAACGCCTCCGGGAAGCAGGAAGGGTGGAAGTCAACGAGCGCAGGCCCGAACACTTGCTCGAAGGCGCCGGCTGCGGAGTCCGCAGTCTCATCCGACACGTCACGCCGTGGAACGGACTCGCCATAACCGATCGTTCCGTCAGCGAGCTCGGCCGAGACAATGATGTTCTCGGTGAGACGATACGAGGAGCGAGCGGTAGTGACTCTCCAGCGCAGGGGGATGCTCAGGGGGAAGAGCGTCAGTCGGCGAATGACTGCGTTCGTCACGGGACCACCCTGGACGACATGCTCATCCGCTCGGCGGCGCAGCCTCGGAAGCTCGGACGGGTCGAGAGGATTTCGCGGGTCGCACGGAGATGCCGAGGCGGTGGCACGAAGTAGCTACTCCTCGCGTTCGTCGAACAGGTCCTGCTGACCGAGGACCTCGAAGCCTTTTTCGCGTAGGACGGTGATGGCGTTGTCGATGGCGTCGGTGCAGACGGCGAGTGCGGCGTTGCCTTTGGGTTGGACCAGAAGCGGGTAGGTGTAGAAGATGTTGACCTCGCCTCCGAGCAGGGCCAGCCAGGTGTGCAGCAAGGCGCGTTTTCCGTGGGGCAGACTTACGACGACGAGTTCGGTCTCGCTGACCTGAAACCGTGCGCCGGTGAGGACGTCGAATCCGCGGTCCGGGTCATCGAGGATCATGCGGCAGATGGCGCAGTCGATGGAGTTAACGACGGAAACGGCGAGGATGCGGATTTCGGTCTGGGTGAAGAGCTTGGTCAACTGTAGGAGCTGTCCGACGCGGTTTTCGACGAAGACCGATTGCTGTCGCACGGTCGGCGAATCGTGGGCCTCCGCGGTTTCGAGGGGTTCGAGTTCCATGTGTTCCCAGTTTATCGGGCTCGGGCGAAAGCCCAAGTGTTTTTTGCGGTTGTTCGTTTTTGTGGCGCCGTTTTCGGTGCCATTTTCGCAGTCCGGTGGGCTGTCAGCTTGGCAGTCGATGGGTCTTCTCGAGCGCGTGGCATTCCGCTTAGTTATTGTCTTTCAATGGGTTACGAAAAAAAGCGGGTGGTTTCGGGTCGGCACGTTGGATGCATTTGCTCCAACATGGGCGCGCTGCGCCCGATCGAGGAGCACAAGACTGAGTGAAGGAGTTCGCGATGTCGAAGATCATCGGGATCGATCTGGGTACGACGAATTCTGTCGTGGCGGTGGTCGAAGGCGACACAACCAAGGTACTGACGAATGCGCAGGGGTCGCGGCTGACGCCGTCCGTCGTGGCGATCACGGAGAAGGGTGATCGGCTCGTGGGGCAGGTCGCCCGGCACCAGCAGGTCACCAACCCCGAGAACACGGTCCATTCGATCAAGCGGTTCATGGGACGGCGGCATAACGAAGTCAGCAGCGAAGAGAAGCTTGTCAGCTATAAGGTGATCGGGGGACCCGAGGAACTCGTGAAGGTCGAGATTCGAGGGAAGCAGTACACGCCGCCGGAAATCAGCGCGATGGTCTTGCAGGATCTGAAGAAGACCGCGGAGGACTACCTCGGGCAGAAGGTGGAGCGCGCGGTGATCACGGTTCCGGCGTACTTCAACGACTCCCAACGGAAAGCGACCAAGGACGCGGGCGAGATTGCCGGGTTGAAGGTCGAACGGATCATCAACGAGCCGACGGCGGCCGCCCTTGCTTACGGTCTGGAGAAGAAGAAGGAACAGACGCTGGCGGTATTCGATCTGGGCGGCGGGACGTTCGACATCTCGATCCTCGAGATCGACCCGGAAATCGGAACGTTCGAGGTCAAAGCCAGCAGCGGCGACGGGCACCTCGGGGGCGATGATTATGACGAGGAACTCATCAACCACATGGCCGAAACGTTCCGCAAGCAGGAGGGCATCGACCTGCGGAACGACCCGATGGCGCTTCAGCGTCTAAACGAGGCGGCCGAGAAAGCCAAGTGCGAACTCTCGACCATGATGGAGACGACGATCAACCTGCCTTATATCACCGCGACGGAGAGCGGTCCGAAACACTTGCAGGTGACGATCACGCGCAGCCAGTTCGAGCAGCTTACCAAACACCTGACCGAGCGGTGCCGCAAACCGGTGCTGGAGACGCTGGAAAGCGCGAAGCTGACCGCCAAGGAAATCGACGAGGTGGTGTTGGTCGGGGGCTCTACGCGGATGCCCGCGGTGCAGGCGCTGTGCAAGGAGATCTTCGGGAAAGAGCCGAACAAGGGGATCAACCCGGACGAGGTCGTTGCGGTGGGGGCGGCGATCCAGGGTGGCGTGCTGGCGGGTGATCGAGAAGACATCGTGCTTCTTGATGTCACGCCGTTGACGCTGGGCGTCGAGACGCTCGGCGGAGTGGCAACGCCGCTGATCGAGGCGAACACGACCATCCCGACGTCCAAGACCGAGACGTTTTCGACGGCGTCGGATGGTCAGACCGAGGTGACGATCCACGTGTTGCAGGGCAATCGCCCCATGGCCACGGACAACCGGACGCTCGGGCGGTTCAACTTGACGGGGATCGCCCCCGCGCCGCGCGGGGTGCCGCAAATCGACGTGACCTTCGACATCGACCGGAACGGGATTCTAAGCGTCTCCGCGAAGGACAAAGCCACGGGCAAGGAGCAGTCCATCCGGATCGAGGGCAGCGGCGGGCTTTCGAAAGATGAAATCGAGAAGATGAAGAGGGAAGCCGAATCCCACGCCGCAGACGACCTTCGGAAAGCCGAATTGGTCAAGGTGCGGAACGAGGCGGAGAACGCGGCTTACCAGATCGAGCAGCAACTCAAGGAGCACGGCGACAAGGTTCCCGCGGACGAGCGTGCGAAGGTGGAATCGGCGATCAACAACGTGCGCGAGGTCGTGAAGGGCGACGATGCCGAGGCGATCAAGAAGTCGATGGAGTCGCTGATGAACGAGGCACAGACGATCGGGAAGATCGTGTATGAGCAGGTGGCTCAGCAGCAAGCGGCGCAACAGCGGGCGGGCGCGGGATCCGACGGCGGGCAACCGTCCGGGGGGTCGGACTCGGCGTCGCCCAAGGACGACAGCGTGATCGACGCGGAGTTCGAGGTCAAGGACGCCAAGTAGCACGATCCTCGACGGGACAGCCTGGGGCGGAGATCGCATAGAAAATCCGCGTCCGCGCTTCACGGCGAAGTCGCCGCTCGGTATTCTTATTAGGGACATGCAATCGGCGGCGTAGCTCAGATGGTTAGAGCGTGGGCTTCATAATCCCAAGGTCCCCGGTTCGATCCCGGGCGCCGCTAATGAGATGACCGGGTGCGGCGCGACGCCCTGCGCCACACGCGTCAACGCGGTGCGGGGGTGCCGGGAGGCTGTTGAAGAAGGGTACAGGCATCTCGCCGGCGGCCGCTCACGAGACCGTGGACGGGTCGGTGCCCGGAGCCGGTCGGCGAACGCTCTTCCCATGCGGATCCCGACGTCGGGAGGTTCACGCCCAAGCAGAAGCGACACATCCCGGGACCATTTATCGGCCAGCCGCCGGAACATCCGAACGTTTCGGGCACGCGAGAATGCCAACACCGGATGACCAAGTCGCACGAAGGAACTGTCCTCGCTGCCACTGGCCGGCTGCTCCGTAGTCAGAGGAAGCGGGCGAGTGAACGGGGATGACTCCCGCCAGCATTCCGCGGCCTATCAACGGGAGGGGCACTTCGGGGCGGTCGAGCCACCAGACTCGGCGTCGGCCGGTCTCCGGAGTGTAAACCATCACGGCGGCGTACCACGACTCGGGGCGATCGGATTCGAACCAGTGACCTCGGCGTCCCGGACGCGTTTCAACACCACGCCGAAAAGCGCGAAAAGTTCTTG
>JASFUW010000027.1:0-22538 GCA_050050135.1 Phycisphaerae bacterium | reverse complement strand
GCGCCTGCGATACCTCGACGAGGTTGCGCAAATGTAGTGAAGACTTTGGCCCTTGACCGCCCCTCGCGGGGGCGCCAGGGCCGCCTAAGCCCGAAAGGTGTCTAACTTGGGCTAGGCCCTGCTCCCGGCACGTGGGCGCGCCGCGTGGGCGGCCTACGGCGGTGACCCGTTCCCGGCGCATGTGCCACAGACGGCCTTGCCGCACCCACGCGTGTTCGCAAACCGCAAAGAGCCGGCGGCGGGGTGCTTGCTGGGGCGTGAGATTCAGCGTAGGCGCGATCCAAGCTCACAACTCCTGCATCCGTACCTGCTCGCCGGGCGTCGCTTTGCCGACTAACCATCAACTGGCGTGATGGGTTCCCGCCAAACCGGCGATGTTTCAGTAATGGTTCTATACGTCCGGTTCATGCTGAATTCGGAAACCGCGGCGTACCGACCGGGACATGCCGGTAAGGACGCTCTTGCAGGGCTCCGCGCTCGAATGGGGCGCGGATTTCCTCCCGTTTTTTCTTGATTCCCGGCGTCAATGGCACCTGGAAAGTGCGCATTAACCATCTGAGAGCTGAGCAAAATGTCGCTCCTGCAGCAAGGCGACTTCAGCGGCTGGGGAAAGCGGGCGACGGGCGGCAAAGTGCTGCAAGCTGCGCCCTTGTTTGTCGTCTTGGTGCCGTACCTCCGGCACAAATTGGGGTGCACCAACCTCCGACGCGTACCTCTGACCTTTGTCCCGAGGCAGGGTAGGGCTCAGAGCGATGGTCGTGACGCTATCGCTCCGGAGGGAGGTGTGCGCACATCGTTTCAGATTTGGTTTCCGTGAGTTCCTTTTATGGGAGAGTTTTCCGATGAACAGTTACGTTTTGATGACCGGTTTGATCATGACTGGCGCTTTGGGCGCGGACCCGGCGGACGATGCCATAATTCTGACACCGCCGTCTCAGGTGGCTGAAGTCGCGGTCGCCGACGAGGCGACCATCGAATCCATTGACCTCGGATTCGACGACGCGTCGTTCGCGTTCGAGAGCCCGATCGCGGAGGACAACCCGCCGAATCCGGAGTCGGCGCCGATCTGTTGCAACATCGACAGCGTCTGCATCGTTTATAGCGGCAAGACGTGCCCGTTCGACAGCAAACAGCGCAAATGCCCTTGCTGGGAGGTTGAATAGCAGCGCGCGAGGGCAGCGACCGGCACTTTGCCGGGCTCGGCTTCCCTCTGGCGTTCGGAACCGACCCGCAGGTCGAGGTCGCGTGCGCCGGCGTTACAACCGGGCGAGCAAGCTCATCCGGCCCCTGGAACAATGTGTTGCAGCGGGACCATGAATGACCGAGTGCTTGCCCACCGGTGATGATCCCGGGCCGATAGGTGCAGGATCGCCGGGAGTCCGGCGTGACAAGACGCAACGTCACTCATGTGACATGGGAAATAGCACGACGTCGGTACCCGGGTCGCCCCATCGGCCGCTGACGCCGCCGTCGTCGGTTCCGTCCTCGTTAACTGAGTAAACCAACGGCGTGTCTCCAACGAGCTTGTATCCGAAGGGAACGCCCAGATACGGGTCCGTGGTCCCGTGCGCCGGGTCCGCCGGGAGGGCATCATCGAGGCGTGTGGGCCATTGGCCCGTTTGTCCGCGATACTGGCACAGTCGTGCGGCCAGCATCATCGCGGCACGCCGGGACCGCACGCGGCCGCGTTCCTTGAACGCCTCAACGTATCTGGGGAGTAGTGGTTTCCCGAGCTCCGCAATCGGCTTGGTGTGCGAGGTGCTGATCACCTCACCGGCGCGTCGCTCCAGTGCCTGAGGACCGAGTCGGTCCCAGAGCTCGATGTCGCCAAAATACTCCTGTACTACGTCGAGCACGACGCTCGGCTTGGTCGACCGTGCCATGCCCGTGACCTGTGGCGTGAGTTTGCCGAGGCTCGCATAGTAGCCGCCCGTAAGTCCGTCGAGAGCCGCAAGATCAATGTATCCGGGTTCACCGGGAACGGTGCCGAGGGAAGCGCGCTCGATCAGCTGTGAGCGCGCGAATTGCTCGGCCAGCATAGCCGGTCGATAACGGGGGATGGGCGGATCGCGCAGGATCCACTGCCAGTACGGCCGCGCCGCTTCGGGCGTGAGGTCCGGCGAGTTGATAATCGTCAGGACCACATCGTACAGCCTGGAGCGAGCACCGATCGAGAGGGCTTTATGGAAGGTTCTACGACCGTCCGCGATATCCAAGGCCACGGCGCGAGCCGCCTCGAAATCGGCGGCCGCCGCGGCATGGTCGCCTTTCCGATATTGCTCCAATCCGCGGGCGGCCAAGGCGTGACAAGTTTGACGGGCACACATCGACCGGAGGTTCGTGGTTGCCAGAACAAACTCGAGATCGGTTGACTCGTGCGTGCTGCATATGAAGCGATAGGTCTTCGAAAGGTCGGCGATGCGGGTAAGCCCGTCATCGTGCTCCTTAAGCCATCGGGCCGCGTCCTTGTAGCCGGACGCCGCCGGGTCCCACACAGCGTCAATGATCTGCGGGGGCATGCCCTCCGCAATTTGGCAAAAGAGCTCGAGCCCGTCGTCGTACGGCTGTTTGAAGAATTCCCCGACGATCGGGGAGCCGGGATAGACGTCGGCGATGTGGTCGAGGCGGTTGGTCGCCCAATTCAGTTCATCGAGCTTGAGCATCATGCGTTCCGCGTACGTTCGGGCGATGTCACCGCGCACTTCGGTGGTCGCGTGCGCGGCGTACTCTCGCGCGCGGGCGGATAGGGCTTGCGAATACAGCATGGACACGGTGACGCTGAAGGCAATCAGGGCGCTCAATCCGACTGCGACCGTGAGGGCCTGCCAACGGTGGCGCCCGAGGAACTTCTTGAACACGTACCAGGCACTGTCTCGCTTGGCGACAATGGCCTCGCCACGCAGATAATGCTCGATATCCTCGCTCAACGCGCCCACGGAGTCGTAACGGCGTTCAGGCTCTTTCGCCAATGCGCGGAGGACGATGGTATCCAGGTCATCGTCGATACCGCGGCGAATGGTGGAAGGCCTGATGGGGGGCGTCTCGAGGATGTGCTTTGCGATGACGTGACCCGGCTCCTCGTAGATCGGATACGGCAGGCAATCGGTGAGCATTTCGAACAGGATCACGCCCAGGGCGTAGACGTCGGTGCGAACATCGACGAGCCCCGGGTCCCGTTTCGCCTGTTCGGGCGATGCATAATACCAGGTTCCTGCGAACTCGCCCGGCCTGGTGAGGGCAGCGTCCCCTTCGCCCGATCTTTGGAGTTTGCCCTTCGCGAGCCCGAAATCGAGGATTCGCGGGCGATCCAGCGAATCCACGATCACGTTCGACGGTTTCAGGTCGCGGTGAATCACACCGTACCGGTGCGCGAAGCTGATGGCGGATGCGATCTGCAGGAAAAGTTCGAGGGTGGCGGGAATGTCGAGGGTACGCGTGTCCACATAGACATCGAGCGGTTCGCCGTCCACGAACTCCATGGCGAAGTAATCTCGGCCTGCGTCCTGCCCGCAAGAGTAGATCGCGACGATGTTGGGATGATTGAGTTGAGAGGCAAGTTCGACTTCGTTCTCGAACCGACGGCGCTCGGCCCGGGTGGCGAACGCGCCCTCGCGGATGATCTTCAGTGCGACCGGGCGTTTTGTGCCGAGCTGCACCGCTTTGTAAACAACGCCCTGGCTTCCACCGCCCAACTCCTGAAGCACCTGGTATCCGCGGATGCGGGGCAACGATAGCGTTGAGCCGTCCCGCTCACGATGAGGGCCTTCCGGCGTCCGGCTGTCAACAAACCACTGTCCGAGCCCTGCCTTGCGCGTGGCCGCAGTTTCCTCTCGGACCTTGTCGTCAACGTAGTCAAAATCGCTGAAGAATCGCCGCAGTTCGCCGGCACAGGTCGGGTACCGCGCCAAATAGTCCGCGGCGTCGGGTGCCTCCCCTTGGTCGAGTCGACTCAGGAAGTCCGCAACCGCATTATCAAAGGCTCGGTGTTGTTCATCCGGCGTGCGCATCGTCCTTCAGCGATTCGCGGAGCTTCCGGTACGCACGGGCGATCAGGTGACACGTGGCGTCCTTATCGCGCCCGGTGAGCGTCGCAATGTCGGCGAGAGACCGCTCTTCAAGCTTGTACATGGTCACGATGCGGCGGTATTCGGGCGGAAGCTGATCGATCGCGACGAGCAAGGCCGATTTCCGCTCGTCGGCGGCCACCAAGCTCGAGGGCGTCCGACTGCGCGGCGCCAGTTCGGTCTCGTAGACACCCACGCCGGTCGACTCCGGCCTCTTGATTCGGAAGGTGGCCGGTTCCCGCTCTCCGCCGGCGGCGCAACGCGCGATCACCCTCCGGGCGATCGTAGAGATCCACCCGAGAAAACTGCTGTCGCCCTGGAACTGGAAACTGGCAGCACTGGAATAGGCCGCCATCACCGTGTCTTGAAAAAGGTCCTCGACCGTCGCGCGCCTCAGTACTGCCGGCCCCGAGCGGCGCGAAATGAACCTCCTGATCCGCTGTTCATGCTCACGGACCAACTGCTCGATGAGCTTCAGGTTCTGGGGAAACATCGCTGCTTCCACGCGTCCCACTCCGACATTCGGTTCCGCGATCCGTCGCATTGGCGCGTGCGGCCGACGACCGTCCGATCGCGGCGCAGCCGGTCAGGTTTTCGGAAACCCGGCCTTGTCCCGCTGTTCGGCTCGATCGCGTCATCACAGCTGTGGCGCCCAACGCGTTTTCGACTGCCCAAGCCAGCCAACCCACGCGAAGGAACGCGGCATCGGTCGCTCCGGTGAGCTATAGTTTACGCGGAAACGGGAGCGCATCCAATTCCGTTGTGTCTGAAATGCGGTGAAAACCGGTTCCGTGGGCCGACCGCCCGGGCTCCAGAACAACTCCAGTCAGACAGTACGCTGGGCGTTCGGGCTGAGCGCAGTCTTCTCGGACGTGTGACGCACGTGGGATCCCGGTGTGTTTCGTCTTTGCACGAAGCACCCAGAATGGCGGGCGCGATTCGATAATCCAGGCTGACCAGCCCACCATTCGAGTTCCAGACGGTCCGGGGCCAAGTGGTCGGCGCATCGCATCTGACACAGCGTGATTTCGCAACACGCAGAAAAACCAAGGAATCCTGTCAATCGCGCCTTGGCTTCACCCATCAAGAATACAGGGAGGTTATGTGCCGAGCTTCCCGACTGACGGGGCGCGGGCGCATTGGAGAAGGGATGACTTCTGAGCGGATCGTGTACGTGGTGGACGACGACGTAGACGTGCGGAGAACGCTCTGCCTGATCGTGGAGTCGGCGGGGTTACAGGCGCGGGCGTTCGGCACAGGCGAGGAGTTTCTCGACGCCTTTGACCCGACGCTGGGTGCGTGCCTTTTGGTCGACTACTCCTTACCCGGCATGAACGGCTTGCAGGTATTGGATCGCGTCGGTGCATGTGGCGCGCACGTTCCAGCGCTCGTGATCAGCGGCTCGGATGATCCCTCGTTGCCCTCGCGAGCAATGGATGCCGGCGCGTGGGCCTATGTCCCGAAGGCAAGCCTGAGCGACCCCGGCGTTCTGGTCAGAGGTCTGGATGCAGCGTTGCGGCCGAAGGCCCGCGCCGGGGCAAGACGTATCGACAGGTCCGGTGCCGGCTCGCCGGCGCAGGGCAAGCGAACGGGGCCGGTGCCGCGGACGTTGCGCAGTTAATGAAAAGCCTCACCATGGCGGTGCAACCGAGTGAAATGTGGGTGGATCGAAGCCTCAACAACGGGCTGGCTACCGCAAACTCTGCCAACAGGCCAACGCCCTCGCCTTCCGAGGGCCTGCCACCTGTCGGTGGTGCCCAGGTCTCGGACCCACAAGGGCTCCGCGCCCGGACGAAGCGGGCTCAGGCCTATCTGGGTCTGTCCGGGGCGTTCGTGTTTGCGCAGAACCCCCAGGGCGAGATCACGTATATCAACCGCGACGGATGTGAAGCGCTCGGTTACACGGAAGAAGAGCTCTTGGGCAAGAACTGGGTGAGGTACTGCGTGTCGGGCGAAGACCGCGCGCGGGTGTCGGCGGGGCTCGCCCGGTTAATGGCAGGCGAGTTCGCGCGCGTCGAATACTCCGAATCGTGCGTCCAGACAAAGTCAGGCGCGCATCGCCTGATTGCCTGGCACCACACCGTCCTCACAGACCGCCAGGGGCGGGTTATCGGAACGCTTAGTTCCGGCACTGATGTGGCCGATGGGCGGCCGGTTCGCGGCCGGGACGAGGCACATCAAGAGGAGTTGGAACGTTTGTCTTTGATGAGCACGTTGGGCGAGATGAGCATCACGATCGCCCACGAGCTGAGCCAACCACTCATGGCGATTGCCAACTACGCGGAGGCCTGCAAACTGGCCGTCGACGAACTTCGTGCAGGCACGGACCGACGTCGGGGCTCCGACATGACCGACCCCAGGGGGCTGAACCGCGTGACCGAGGATCTGCGCGAGATCATAGCGCAGGCCGACCGTGCCGGTGAGATCATCCGACGACTCCGCGCTTTCGCCAGTCGCCGCGAGCCGACGTGGTCACCTCTGGATTTTCACGAACTCACCCGCGAGGTCGTCGACTTTGTGGCGTCAGAGGCCAGACTGCGTGGAGTACGGCTGCAGTTGGAGCTGGCGGCCGGCGACGCCATGGTCCGTGGCGAACACGCCCAGCTTCGCCACGTGATATTGCAGCTTCTTCGGAGCGCCGTCACTGAGGGCCATCCGGACAGCGGCGCGAACAGCGGGAGGGAGAACGGCAACCGGGTCGTCACGTTGCGGACGATGGATGGCACGCGACACGAACTCGAAGTCACGGTGACCGACGCCGACCAGGCTCTCGACGGCCTGCACGACCGACGGCGGTCGCCAACTCCCCGGAAGTCCGTACCCGACGCCGCACCCACTGTCGGTAACGCGGGGGACCCTGAGCCGCACGCGCGACTTGCCATAAGTGAGGCGATCATTGAGGCACACGGGGGTCGCCTGTGGGTGGCGCGTGAAGGAGCCCGCGGGATGATGCTCCGGTTCACCCTCCCCCACCTTCAGAGAGACCCAACGAATGGCGGAGACACCCGTCGGTCCCCCGTCGCCAGGGACCGTTTTCATCCTTGATGAGGACGAGGCGGTTCGTGACTCGCTCCGGAGCCTTGTCCGGATCATCGGCCTTCCGGTCAAGGCGTCCGCCACCGCGACCGAGTTCCTGGACGAATACGACCCCACTGAACCCTCCTGCCTCGTCCTCGGCATTCACCTGCCGGGTATGAGTGGTATCGATCTGCACGAGACGCTCGTGGAAAGGGGGCTCTCGATTCCGGTCATCATCGTGACAGGCCTAGCTGACGTTCCCTTGGCCGTCGACGCCATGCGGCGCGGGGCCCTCGATTTCCTGGAAAAGCCGGTGCAACCCCAGAAGCTACTTGACCGTATTCAAGAAGCACTCTCCCTTGACGCGGAACGGTGCCAATCCGAGACCGAACGGGAGGCCATTTCTGAGCGGGCCGCCTTGCTGACGGCCAGAGAGCGCGAGGTCGTGGAATTGGCCGTCACCGGGCTTACCAACAAGCAGATCGCCGCAAGGCTCGGTGTCAGTTCCCAGGCGATCGACGCGCACCGCGCCCGAGCCTTGCGCAAGATGGACGTCGCCTCGGTGCCGGAACTCGTCACTACGATGATCAAACTGCACGGGTCCTGAACGCGGTAGGTTTCAGTCGCGAGCGGGCACGCTCGCTCGGACTACGCGCTTGCGGGCAGACCGACGGCTCCGGTTGGACCCACGCACCCGTTGATCTGCCAGATGAATCGCTGCACGCTGGCCCACGCTCGGAAGACGTCACCGTGGACGCCGGTGACGCCAAGGCGTTCCCCCGCCCTCGGCGTCAAGGACGATGTCGGCGCGGTGCGGTCTATCGTCGGCTGTGCCACACGGACGCGCCTCGGCGATCTTGCCCCGATGCGTCACCCGTTCGCCGAACCCCGCGAGGCGTACGACCAAGACGCCACGGGTGACCGCAGCCTCGCGCCAACAGCCGACCTGTTCTCGGACCAAGGGATCGGGCGGTGCTCAATCGTATGTTTGGAGAGGCCTCGGCGCGGGCGTGGTGACGTAAGTACGTTCCGACGTTCGCCCGCGCGCTGCGCCGCTGGAATATCGGAGGGTCCGCTATGGATAAGTCACACCGTCACACACGGCGGCTTTATCGAGACGGCCTGACTGCGTGCCTGGCTTTGGCACTGATTATCACCGGGTGTGGATGGATCCCCGGATCGACGCAGCAGGCGACCGTCACCGGTAGCGACGGGGTCGATCAAGGGCCCGGCGATGTGACGTCCGACGGGGACAACACCGATGGCGACCTGACGTCGGACGGCGAGTCGCCCGACAACGCCTATTGCAGCGCCGTCAACGATTGGGACGCCGCGTGGATGGCGTTTGAAGAGCAAGTCCTCGAACTCGTGAACCGGCGACGCGCCGAGGGCGCGGACTGCGGTACGACCGGCACGTTCGACCCAGCCGAGCCGTTGGCGATGGACCCCGCACTTCGGTGCGCTGCGCGTAACCATTCGATGGACATGGGACTCCGCGGGTACTTCGACCATGATACGCCGGAGGGGCTGGGTCCCGGCGATCGGCTCGACCAGGCCGCGTACAGCGGATCGACATGGGGTGAGAACATCGCATGGGGCTACGCCACACCGGAAGCGGTCGTAACCGGATGGATGACGAGTCCCGGTCACTGCGCCAACATCATGCGGGGCCGCTTTACGCAGATCGGCATCGGCTACTACGACGGCAGCCTGTGGACACAGACCTTCGGGCGACCTTGACCCTCACGGTCTTGTTGCACTTACCTTGCTCCGCGCGATCCGCCGCGGCCACAGCTTGACAACCGGCCCCGGATTATGTACATCCACTGCTTTCGGACTTTGAGAGGGAGTGGCCGGCGACGTGCACACAACGCCTCCTGGCTGCATCACGGCAATGTGACACAGGCATGGCACAGCCGGAAGGACAATCCCCAACCTCGCCTCCGGATCACGGAAGTGGTGACACACTGTCGGCGCGGTGGTCTAGGCGCAAGTTGGTCGGGGCGGTTGGTCTTGGCCTGATCGCAACGGCCATCCTCTGCAACCACTGGTTGTTGGCGTTTTGCTTCAGCGCCGACGGATCGATCGCGGCATCGAACAGGCTTTTGATCTGGCTGTTCGAGGCCGCAACGCTCGCGCTCGGGCTGCTCCTGGTCCTCTTCCGTCGGCGGATCCCCCCTTTTGCACTCATCGTCACCCCCCTCTTCGTCCTGATCGGTCTCGGTGTGGTTGAGGTGCTCCTTAGAGCCATCGAGCCGAGGCCGCTCGCCGTGGCCCGCGAGAACCCGAGCGGAACCGGATCATACCGCCTGAAGCCGAACCTCGACCTCACGTACCTCCAGGCCGGTCGACGTGTCCGAGTCAAGACGAACGCGCATGGCATGCGGTGGCGTAAGGTCGCCACGTCAAAGTCGGTCGGAACAGAGCGCATTGCGTTCCTCGGAGACTCGTTCACGTTTGGCATAGCTGCCGGGAGCATCGAGAGAAGCCTCGTCGGCGTGTTCGACTCGCTGGTCGATCGCTCGAAGTACGAAGTGTTGAACTTCGGCGTCGTCGGGTACGGATTCCCCGACATCCGGCTTCAATTGGAAGAGGAAGTTCTCCCGTTTACGCCGGATTACATTATTCTGGCCACCTTCAACGGCAACGACTTCCATGACTCCTATCTGGGCGCGGACAAGTACTACGTCGCCGATGGTGTGATCGAGATGGACTGGGATGCGTTCCGGAAGAAGGTACCCGGCGCCTACCAGCCCGAACGCGAATTCGCGGTGACGGGAGATGCACCTTCGGTGCCGAAGGGCCTCCGTCTCGTCGATCTTCTTCGACGCAGCCTCGGTCACGTCGCGAACAATGGGTTTACGAGACCGACGCGTGGACCGGCTGGACCCGACCGGTGTGCCGCGATCGAGTTCGTCGTCGCGACCGAGTTCGTCTACCCGTCGTTCTGGAGCGCTCAGCGCTACCCCGATGTCGCAGACAGCGCCAAAAACGTAAGCCTCTCAGAACTGTCGCGAATACATGCGCTCTGCGAGACGCACGGCGCACGCCTCCTCATCGTCGCGATTCCGACGAAGGAACAGGTTTACGCGAAGATCGAGCGCGGCGTTGACCGAAACGGCCGGGCCTATGACATCAATCTTCCCCAGCGGTACGTAAAGACCTGGGCCGAGGAGCACGGCGTCGCCTGCCTGGATCTGCTGCCTGCGCTCAGAAGAATCGGACTGGCGGAAGGAGTCTGCCTGTTCCCCCCGGAACCGGAAGTGCATCTCAACGATCGCGGTCACGCCATCGCGGGTCGGGAGATTCTCGAGTTCTTTCGGTCAACGACGCAACGTGATCCAGAATCGCAGGTCGGGACCTAGTGCTGCGTCAACTGTATTTTTGCGGGTAGCGAGCGGCCTCTTTCCGAGCCGCGCCCGTGAGGAAGCGGTCTTCTGGAACCCGCAAATTAAGGCGTGACCGTGCACTAGTACACCTCGAGGTCCTTGCCGGAAACCACCTTGCCCGTGTAGTGCTTCCGTACCTCGTCGAGCAACTCCGCATCGGTGGTACCCCAATACAATTGGTGGTACAGAATGAGCAGGCCCGGCTTCACGCGGTTGGCGAGCTGTGCAAGCTGGACGGCTGAAGTATGCGACGCAGCGTGATAGCGCTGCCACTCAGGGGACCGCCGTTCGAAAGCGGTTTGCGAGTAGACTTCGTGGATCAAGACGTCACATCCGATCGCGTTGTCGATAAGTGTCTGCGTCGGCGTGGTGTCGCCGGAGATGACGATCGTTCGGTCCGGGGTCTCGAAACGAAAGCCGTAAGCGTGCTCCCACGAACCGTGGTCCGCGTGGAAAGCCGTGACCTTGACGTTGCGGTCCTCATAGACGCGCCCGGCTTGGATTTCGGTCACGTCAACCCTATACCCGTCGTGGTTCGCGGGCTCGTCCCCGGTGGTCCGGATGCGGATGTCTTCCTGGTATGCGTGCAGGAGATGGTCGGTCATGGACCGTGTGCCGACGGGGCCGTGCACGACCAAGGGCTCATCTCGACCCAGCGTCCAGGGTGTGAGAATCAGGTCAGGATATCCGACGGTATGATCCGAGTGTAGATGGGTAATGAACAAGTGCTTCAGATTGGAGGGTTCAAGTGCGCGAATCCCCTGTTCAAAGGCTGCGCTTGCGCGGCGAACCACACCGGCGCCACAGTCTATTATGTAGGGCGTATGATTGACGATGATCGCCACGGCGGAGCCGTGACGTTCGGGCTCCGCGTTCGGAGTGCCCGTGCCGAGGAGAACGATCTGTGTTCCAACGGGAACGCTCGTCACGGCGTTGGTGTGGGACGTGGTCATCGGTGTCTTGGTTGCACAGGACAGAAGCAAGCTCAAGGCAATCGCGGAAGGAAATAGCAGCGGTATGACGTGCATCGTTCAGGTCGCGTCCATCTTCGAGGCCCGACGCCGCGGGCACGGCGCGGTCCGTTCGGTGGCCACGTTTCTCACGTACGGTTCGTTCTTTACTCCGCTCGCACACGGCGCGCACGCATGTCAGCCGCTCGGCGGAATGTCAACGGCGCCACATTATGGAGCCTGTACTGAAGGCGCAATCACTCGGGGGCCGTTGGCGGCGGTGCGCTGGGCGGTGGTGCGGTCGCCGGAAACACCTGCTCGTAGTGCGACGCTGCGGTGGTGGCCCAGAGTCCTGCAAGCATGGCTGAATGTTCGGGGTTCATCAGCGTGTTGTCCATGAACTTCCCGAATGCCAACAGGTAAAGCTCCCGGTGGAGGTCCGAATCGACGAAAGTGAGGTCTTGCTCGTCGATGGCATCCTTCAACGCCTGGACGTCGATCTCGACCAGTTCGCCGGAAGGATCGACCACGGTGACGAAATCGTTACCTCGTGTGGTGTCGATCAGTCGTGTCGCTCGGCCCCTGTCCTTGGCAACGGCCAGCCCGCACAACACTCCGGCAGCGATGCATACGGCACCCAACAACGCTACCATGTTCAGTGTCAGCTTGGTGTCTTTCCTCATTCCATGACTCCTTTCTTAGCCATCCCCTCCTTTGGTGTTCCACAACATGAACCGGTCGTCGGCGAACGGATCGCAGCTCTGACGGAGTGTCGCGTCACGCACCATGACTCAGGTCATCGAGAACTGCCCCCATTCGTTCGCATTGTAGCGGCCTCGCCTGTCCGCCGCCAAGTTCAGTAAAAGACCGCGATCGGCGGCGGTCCAGGGGGGGGTGGACGGTAAGACAAGAGATACGCTGGCCCACCGATGGCGCCCCGGTCACTGGGCGACGTAGAACTCGAACCTGTGACCTCTCGGGTGTGATCCACGCTTCTGCCATCATATCCAAACTCACGCTAAGTCACGGTGGACACGTAAGTTATGTCGAACTGTGGGGTTAGCAGATTCTGCAACTCATTGCACGCGTTCGCATTGTGCGGTGGTCTATCGCGGAGTCTCGGGCACAAACCGGGGTCATGGTGGAGCAGAACTCACGGCCCGCCCTGTCCCCCTGAACACGCGCGTCCGTTCTCGAAACTCACAACCGGCGAAATCCGCTCCGCAGCCGAGCGGCGGGCATCCCTGGCATGACCGGGGGTGATTCGATGGTGCGCTGACTCATCGGGGAGAGATGGATCGTCTTCGGCGACGTCGCTTGGGACGTCGTAATCCTATATGCCTCCCTTTCCCGGCGCGAGAGGCCGGAAATCAGCCGAGGCCGCTCAACGCAGCGAGAGTAGGTCCGGGTCGCTCAACGATTCGGCGATCTGCCTTGTGAAACGGGCGGCGTCGGCGCCGTTGATGATCCGGTGGTCGTAAGACACGCAGATCGGCAGCATGGTTCGAACGTCGAATCCGTCGTCGCTCGGGACGGTGGCGCGCTGCGCACGGGTGAGCCCGAGGATCGCGGCCTCCGGGTAGTTTACGATCGGCGTGAAGCCCGTCCCGCCAATGCTCCCGACGTTGGAGATCGTGAAGGTCGCTCCTTTCATCTCGTCCAGCTTGATCTTGCGTTCTCGCGCACGATCTGCCAGGTCCCCCAGATCGGCGGCCAGCCGCAGGACTGACTTCTGATCACAATCGCGGATAACCGGGACGAGCAGTCCGCGGTCGGTGTCGACAGCCACACCGATGTGGTAGTAATGCTTGAGAATCAGCTCATCCGATGAGGGATCGAGGGACGCGTTGAACCGAGGGTAGGTTTCCAAGGCCTGCACCGCCGCCTTAACGGCAAAAGCAGTGATGGTGAGCTTCGGGTCGCTGGCGTCGGCCCTTTGGCGATGGCGCTCGATCAAGTCGAGTAGCCGGGTGATGTCCGCGATATCATGCTGCGTTACTTGCGGGAGATTTCCCCACGTGGCAGCGAGATGCCGTGCACCACGGGCCTCGACTGAACTCTGAGAGACGCGGTCGACCGGACCCCATTTCGAGAAATCGGGCAACGGTGGCAACGCGGCGGGCGCTGTCCCCTTCGATACAGGCGTACCCTCACCGGAGGCATCGTCGAGCCGCTGGCGTACGAACGCTTTCACATGATCCTCGGTAACGCGATCATCCGGCGATTGGTCGGCTACCTCCTCCAGCTCTACGCCCAGTTCGCGCGCCAGTCGGCGCGTCGACGGACCCGCGGGGATCGAAGCGGCTGGCGAAGCCTCAGGAGCCCGTCTTCCTCGCCCCTCCGGGCCGGGCGTCTCCTCGAACTTCTCTGGTGCTTCTTCGTCCGGGGTCGTCGTTTGGTCAGCGTCCTCATCCGCGGGCATCGCATCCTCCCCCGATTCGGGCACCTCGTCGTCGACGCTGTCGCCTGCATCGGGTCCTGCTTCATCTACCTCTTCGGACTCGGCCGTCTCGGCGCGTTGTTTGTCGTCTGAAGGCGCTTGTTCGTCATCCGTTCCGACATCTGCGTCTTCGTCGTCATCGTCTTCATCGTCGTCACTACCTTCAGCCTCGACGGTAAGTAGTTTGGCACCCACCTTGATCGTGTCACCTTCGGAGACGTGGATTTCGATCACTTTGCCACCGAACGGACAGGGAACCTCGGCAGTGGCCTTTTCCGTCTCTATTTCGATCACATCCTGGTCGGGCTCGATATCGTCGCCTTTTGAGACGAGAATCGATACGACTTGACCTTCGTCTACTTCTTCACCGAGCTCCGGAAGCTTGAACTCCCTCGCCATCTCTTGCCCTTTCGTTTGCTCCGTGTTCGCGATCCGTCCTCCACGCCAGATTCATGCGTAGAGCGGGTCCGCAGCTTCGGGATCGATCTTCAACTGTTTGATCGCCTGGCGCACCTGCTTGGGCTCGATCTCGCCCTTGACCGCAAGGGTGTGTAGCGACGCCACGACGATATGCTCTGCGTTCACTCCAAAGTGTCGTCTTAGTGACTGCCGGTCATCACTCCGTCCGAAACCGTCGGTGCCGAGCGTGGTCATGCCACCCGGTACCCAGGATGCCACTCGACCCGGCACTGCCCTGACGTAGTCGGTCGCAGCCACCACCGGAATCTCCGCTTCGCCGAGTTGCTCCGCGAGGTACGGCTTCCGTGGCTTCCGTCCGGGATGAAGCATGTTCCACCGGGCGACGGCCAGACAGTCACGGTATAACTGGTCGTAGCTCGTGGCGCTCCACACGTCGGCAATCACATTGTGATGCTCTTTCAAGATGTCTGCGGCGCGTAGCGCCTCTCGCAGGATCGGCCCGCTACCGAAAAGATGTACCTGCGCGTGCCGGTTCTTTTGCTGCTTCGTGGGCTGGCACCGATACAAGCCCCTAATGATCCGCTCGTCGACACCCTTGGGCGCCGATGGTTGCGGATATGGTTCGTTGTAGATCGTGATGTAGTACATGGCGGCCTCGCCCTCCACATACATCTCGTTGATGCCGTGCTGAAGGATGATTGCCAACTCGTAGGCGTACGCAGGGTCATAGGCGCGAATGGTTGGTACCGTGGACATGAGCAAATGGCTGTGTCCGTCCTGGTGTTGCAGCCCCTCGCCCGCCAGGGTCGTCCGCCCCGCCGTGCCGCCCATCAGGAACCCGTTGCACTGCATCTCCGACGCCGCCCAAATCAGATCACCGACGCGCTGCAGCCCGAACATCGAGTAATAGATGAAGAAGGGGATCATGGGCATGGCGTGCGTCGTATACGATGTTCCTGCAGCGATGAACGAGGCCATCGAACCGGCTTCCGTAATGCCCTCTTCCAGTATCTGCCCGTCCTTGGCCTCCCGGTAATAGAGCAGGTTGTCGCGATCGACGGGTTCGTATTTCTGGCCTTGATGGGCGTATATTCCGGCTTGTCGGAACAAGGGTTCGAGCCCGAATGTCCGCGCTTCGTCCGGGATGATCGGCACGATCCGTTTGCCGACGGCGTCATCTTTGAGCAACCTGGAGAGCAACCGCGCAAAAGCCATCATTGTGGAGGCGTCGCGATTCCCGGTGCCTTCGAGGAACTCCTTGAATACCTCGGCGCGCGGCGCATGCAACGCGCGTGCATCCGTCGCGCGGGCCGGCACGAAGCCGCCCAACCGCTCGCGGGCCCTTTGAACGTACTCGATCTCATCGCTATCATCGTCCGGGCGATAGAACGGGGCAGAGGCCACGTCTTCGTCACGGATGGGGATAGCGAACCGGGTACGAAACGCAGACAACTCCTGCTCGTTGAGCTTCTTCTGCTGATGGGTGACGTTGCGGCCTTCCCCGGCTTCGCCCAGACCATATCCTTTGACGGTCTTGGCCAGGACGGCGGTCGGGGCGCCCCGGTGCCCTCGGGCGGCTTCGAACGCGGCATACACTTTGACGGGGTCGTGCCCGCCGCGGCGCATGTGCCGGATTTGCTCGTCCGACAAATCCTCAGCCATCTTTGCCAACTCCGGGTACTTCGCGAAAAAGTGCTCGCGCGTGTAGGAGCCGGGCTCGACCGTGTACTTCTGATAGTCGCCATCGACGCACTCCTCCATGCGTTTTACCAGCCAACCATCGTGGTCCGCGTCCAACAAAGGGTCCCAGTCATCTCCCCAGATCACCTTGATGACGTTCCAGCCCGCCCCGCGGAAAAGGGCCTCGAGCTCCTGGATGATCTTTCCGTTGCCGCGGACGGGCCCGTCGAGTCGCTGCAGATTGCAGTTGACCACGAACGTGAGATTGTCCAATTGCTCCCGAGCCGCGACGGTCAAGGCACCGAGTGACTCCGGCTCGTCACACTCGCCGTCGCCGATGAGGCACCACACGTGCGACTCAGCCGTGTCCTTGATGCCCCGGTCTTGAAGGTAGCGGTTGAAGCGGGCCTGATAGATGGCCATGATGGGCGCAAGCCCCATCGACACCGTCGGAAACTCCCAAAAGTTCGGCATCAACCAGGGGTGTGGATAAGACGACAGCCCCGGTTTGTCCCGCAGCTCGCGGCGAAAGTTCTCGAGGTGGGCAACGTCAAGGCGCCCTTCCAGAAACGCTCGGGCATAGACGCCTGGCGAGGCATGCCCCTGGAAGTAGACCTGGTCGCCGCTTCCGTCTTTCCCCTTGCCGCGAAAGAAATGATTGAAGCCGATCTCGAAAAGGGTTGCGGCGGACGCGTACGTGGAGATATGACCACCGATCCCGGGGCTCGTACGATTTGCGCGAACCACCATCGCCAACGCATTCCAACGCACGATGCTCTTGATCCGGCGTTCCAGTTGCCGGTCGCCGGGAAATTCCGGCTGCTGTGCTACGGGGATGGTGTTGACGTAGGGTGTGTTGAGCGGAAGCTGTGGCTGCACGCCCTGCCGCCTGAGGTGGCGACGAAGTGCTCGCAGCACCTCTTCGGCCCGCTCCGCACCGTCATGTTTGAGAACATAGTCGAGCGAGTCGATCCATTCCTGTTCCTCGATTGTCTTTTGCGCCATGACCACCCCAATCTCCGTGCGCGCCACTCGCCCCAACCGCAAGACATCGACCGGATTCAGACTGTGCTACGCCGATTTCTTCCACGCCTTTACGCCGCCCTCGAGCGCTTTGGCGTTCTCGTAGCCCTTTCCGCCATACTCCTCCGCCAACCTGGCGGAGCTTTCCTCGTCCGGTCAGGCGCAGCAGAATACGATCACCCTCGTTCTCGCGATGTCGGCGAGCTTATCGCGAAACGCTGTCAATGTCATCTTCCCGTCGACGCCGGTCCGCTTGCATTTCTCGTCGTCCTCGTAAGCACAGACCAGCAGGACGTCGCTTTGCAGAATCCGCACGTTCTCGATGTCAGGCGTCCGGGAAGGCAAGCCAGCTGTTGCCTGTTGCAGAACCGCTTCAGACGGAAATGAAGGCGGGGTCTTCGCAACCTCGCCTCAAGGTGTCTTGCCCGCCCGGTGCTTTCTCTTTCCGATCTTGCCCATCGATAAGGCAATCTCCATCTAGCTCAGGTGGATAAACGACTACATCGCCCTGCCCACGGGCGAGCACACGAACTCCGCGCCGCAAACAAGCTCGACAGAACGCGCGCGCAGTAAGCGTCGGCGCCGACGGGAGTTCCGCACGATCTTGTCGCGTAAGAAGTCATTCTAGTCCAGTCAAGTCCACCGCATCACGCCGACGCCCGAGTCGGGCAAGCACCTCGATATTCCCGCCTTGACCGCGGAGGGGGCTGGTGACGGTGCCTACGACTGTCCAGCCCGTGTCAGCGATCTGGCGGAGGACGTAGTCGACGACCTCGCGGGCGGTCTCGTCGCCGAGGACAGTGCTGCTACTTTGCGACGTGGCGGTGCGACGGGTCCCCTTGCCGCAAGCACCGTAGAGCGCGCCTTGCCCGTCGGAATTCCCCGTGTGTGCGTCGGGCCGGCGGGTGGAACCCGTGCTACTTCCTACGTCGCCTCCTCGTTGTTTCGTGCCTCCTCGTCGGTCGCCCTTGCCTCCGTCGCGGTCACCAGGCGCTGGCGCTTCGGGCTCGGAATCGTCCTGATCCCCGCGGCGGACCGGGCACTCGTATTGCGGTTTGATGAGTGTAATCACGAAGCCGGACGGAGCGAGGAGCTTCGCTACGTTGGGAAGAATCTTGGCTTGCCGCGTCCAGCCGACGTCGATCGTGACCAGGTTCACGGGCTCCGGCAGCGACACGTGCATGGCGTTGGTGCGTTCGAGTACGACGACGCGCGGGTCGCGGCGAAGCTTCCAGGCCAATGTGCCGTAGCTGGTGTCGACGGAATAGACCTTGGCGGCTCCCCGCTGCAAAAGGCAGTCGACGAAACCACCGACGTGACTGCCGAGGTCAGCACAGACGACCCCCGACACGTCTATTTGAAAGTGGTCGAGAGCAGCCGCAAGCTTCTCACCACCGCGGGAGACATAGGGATGGGAAGCGGGTTCGGACATGACGCTCGTAGGACGCGCTGAAGTCCTGTGTCCGTCGATCAGGAAACACAAAGCCCCGGGACTTACGCGAAGGACTGCTCGACAGCCGTGGAACACCGCTCCGATTCGGTCCGTACGGCGGACCCTAGGAGTTTGATGCTGCGAGGGCGGCGTTGAGCCGTTTCGCCAACCTCGACTTGCGGCGGGCCACCGTGTTGCGATGAAGTGTGCCCTTGGCCCCGACCTGGTCGAGCTGCTTCTGCACGACCACGTGCGCCTTCTGGGCCGTTTCCAGATCGCCCGCACGGATCGCGTCCAAAAACTTCCGCGTCGTGGACTTCACCATCGACTTGCGTGTCCGGTTTCGAGCGCGGTTCCGCTCGTTCTGCTTCATTCGCTTCTTGGCCGAAGCCGAGTTCGCCACGTTGTTCTCTCCGTCTGTCCCTAAATCTCTCGCGAGCCGCGTTTTCTACTCTTTGGACGGCAGCTTGTCCAGTCTATCACGGACGTCACTGTAGTTGTAGTCCATCTGGAGCACTTGGCCGTAGGTTTTCCGGGCTTCGTCGACTCGCCCGGACGCCTCCTGGGCCCGGCCCAGCCAGTACAACATGCCCTTGCCGAGATCGTCGTCCCGAATTTCACGCTCGCCCATCGCCTGTTCGAGCGCCGCGATCGCCTGATCGTTGTAGCCCTTGCGGAAGAAACACCGCCCCAAAAACAGCCCGCACGCCGGACGACTCTTCGGATCGTTCCTGGCGGCCTGAAACAGCGGGATCGCGTCGTCGAACCGACCCGCTTGGAAGTTCCTGACACCGAATTCGAACTTGACCCGGTTGTCCGTCGGGTACCGGTGCTGACGCTCCTTGAACACGCCCAACTCGAACCGAAGCCGCGCGACGCGGTGCTCCTTCAACGCCTCTTGATCGCCGGCAGCCCGCAACTCGCGCTCCTTGCGGCCAAGCTGCTTCATGCGGATGTCGTCAGCCAGGTGCTTCCAGCGATAGTTCTCGCTTCGTTTGTATTCGTTGACGAGAACGCCGATCGCCCGGGTCTCTTCCTCGTCACGCTCCCGGCGGCAGAGCATGTCGATGAAGTGCTTCAGCGCCTCCGGACTCTCGGGTTTCGCTTTGTATTGCTCCTCGGCCTTGGTGATCAGCTCGTCGACACGGTCGTCACTCTGGACCGATCGCTGCTCGTCATGCAGGTCCTTCTGCTCGTCGGTGTCTCGGATGCTATCCCGGAAAGAGTCGCCCTTCTCGTACTTGCCCTTGAGGATGGTGAGCTTGCTGGAGAGATTCTTAACCGAGACCTCGAGATCATCATTTCGGGGGATGCGTCGCCGCAGGGCGTTCAGCGTGTCGACGCCCATCCGGTACACCTCGACCGCGAAAGGGGCTTCGTTGCGCTCCGCGGCGCGGTCGCCGAGCTCTTCAAGCAGGCCCGCGAGGTTCTGAAACTGCTTCGGCGCGACCTTGGGCGCTTGCTCGATCGACTTCATGCAGATTCCAGCCGCCCACTTCGCGGCGTCTTCTGCACGGAGCCGGCTCGCATTCCGCGCGACCCCCTCGATGTAAGCGATGTGCTCGGGATCGTGACCGAAGAGCCACAGCGCATTGAGGAAGGCCTTCTTCGGGTCCTTGTCGTTCATGGACCGCCGCATGGTGTCCTTCAGCCCCGGCTTTTTTCCTCCGGTCGAGCGGCGGGCGACCGCACAGCCGTGGAGTGGTTTGCAGGCCTCCTCCACCGCATCAGGCCAGAACTCCAGCCCGTTCACGTAATACTCGATGGCGTAGTCGAATTGCCGCTTGTCGCCCAGCTCGCGGGCCCGCGCGAACCACTGGAGAGACTTCGCCTTGTCTTCGGCGCTCGTGACGAGACGCCCGTTCGGGTCGGTCGTTGCAGCGGCGTCTTCGCTCTTGTTTTTGACCATGGAGACCTAACAGGCTGTCCACAAGAATCACCCCGCCGCCGACGCGATCATCCCTCGCGTCGGACACCAGAGCCCTCAAACAGCCGATAAAGGGTGCTCAATACGCCTGTCAGGCGTTCAGGACCGCCATACGGACTGAAGAACACTTTACAATCCGCAGGCGTACGATACTATCGCCAGTGACTGGAGTGTCAAGCTGGGTCGCGTGGTCGGGCCGATCAGCCTGTATAGAGGTCTCCGACCGACCGGCCTGAGCGGCCGACCGCATCCCCCCGGAGTCGCCGACGGATAACGCCCGGGACCGCGGCCGCTGGTCGCTTCTCCCGGCTCCAGCCCTCGAGGCGAAGGACACGAAACGAATGAAGCTGCCTGATCTGGATAGTCTGTCCA
Organism: Phycisphaerae bacterium; assembly: GCA_050050135.1. GTDB lineage: Bacteria > Planctomycetota > Phycisphaerae > UBA1845 > UBA1845. The sequence continues at coordinate 1,823 of JASFUW010000027.1, read as the reverse complement.
TCGTACATTACCCAAACCCCGTCCTTAGAAAACGCTGCGCGCGCGTGACCGAGTTCGGCCCGGAGCTGACGGCGTTTACGGACCGGATGCTGGTTATGATGAAGGAAGGCGGCGGCGTGGGGCTTGCCGCGCCTCAGGTCGGTGTTCCGCTCCGTCTCTTCGTCTGCAACCCGACCGGTGAGCCGGGCGATGACATGGTCTGCATCAACCCTGAGTTTGTCGAGTTGACCGGCGCGGAGGAAAAGGAGGAAGGCTGCCTCTCGCTTCCGGGCATCGGCGTGACCATGCGCCGTGCGACGCAGGCGGTCATGAGCGTCGCTGACGTGGACGGACGGCCGAAAAACGTCGCGGGCGAAGGGCTGCTGGCCAGGATATGGCAGCACGAGTCCGACCACCTTGACGGACGACTCATTACCGACAATATGTCTGCTACCGACGAGATCGCCAACCGTCGAGCGGTCAAACAGCTCGAAGCCGACTACGAGGCGTCTCGTCGACGCGGGCAAAAAAGTCGATGCGCATCCTCTTCCTAGGTTCCGGCGAATTCGCGATACCGACACTCCGCCACCTGGCCGACAGTGACCACAAGTTGGCACTTGTGATCACGCAACCCGCACGCCCCAGCGGGCGAGGCCGGCGAACGACACCCACACCCGTCAGTCTGGCGGCGTGCCAACTCGGGCTCGAAACCCTCGAAGTCGAAGACATCAACCAACCCGAGATCGTCACGAAAATCCGGTCGCTCGACGCACGACTCGGACTCGCCATCGCCTTCGGCCAGATGCTCGGTCCGGACGTTCTCGAGTCAACGCCGGGCGGATGCATCAACCTCCACGCGTCACTCCTGCCCAAGTATCGCGGAGCCGCGCCGATCAACTGGGCGATCATCCAGGGAGAAAAGCGAACCGGCTGCACGGTATTCAAAATCGTTAAACGCATGGACGCCGGCCCGATCCTCGTCAGCCGATGGACCGAGATCAGACCGCAGGAAACCGCGGGCGAGCTGCACGATCGGCTGGCCGTCATCGGTGTCGACGCCGTCGACGCCGCCCTCGACCTCTACCAAGACAATCGCCTGCCCGAAGGAACGCCTCAGGATGACTCGAACGCGACGAAAGCGCCCAAGCTCAAGAAATCCGACGGTCCCATCGGTTTTGATCGACCCGCGGCGGAGATCGTGCGACACGTGCACGGCATGACACCCTGGCCGGGCGCTTCGGCGCGATACCAATCCGCAGATCAGCGGTGGGAGAAGGTGAACGTCACACGGATCAGGCAAGCCGAGGACCCGTCTGCACCGACCATCGCGCCCGGAACCATCGACGATCGTCGATACGTCGCCGCCGCGGATGCCTTCCTCGAGATCCTGGAAATCAAGCCCTCGTCGGGGCGGATGATGACCTGGCCGGACTACGTCAACGGTCGGCATGTCGCACCGGGCGACCAACTCCTGACGCCGTGAGCGTATGAGAAGCGTCGCCGCCAACCATGTGTCACACGCGTTCGCCGATCAGTTTGGTCGTGAACCCGAGCTGATCGTCCGTGCGCCGGGGCGTATCAACCTGATGGGCGACCATACCGACTACACCGGCGGACTCGTCCTGCCGATCGCCATCGATCGCTCACTCTTGATCGCTGCCCGGCACGCTCGCGGTCAGCACGCCGAGGTCTACTCCGGTCGGTACGACCAGTGTGTGAGTCTCGACTTCCGCAACCTGACCGCCGACCCCGACGCGCCTTGGTCGCGCTACCTTGTAGGCGTGATGACGCTGTTGCAGCATGATGGGATTACTCTGCGCGGCGTGCAGCTTTGCATCGGCGGC
>JASFUW010000026.1:0-22541 GCA_050050135.1 Phycisphaerae bacterium | reverse complement strand
CGATTCCGTCGTCGGCGAGGGCGCGGGCGAGCCGGGCGTCGCGTGAAACGGGGGCGGGTTCGTAGCGGCGGTTGAAGTGGACGGCGGTTGCGTCGGTGGCACGAACGATTTTTTTCAGTGTCTCGGTCGAGTCACCGGTACGGATGATCAATCGGGAGCCGCGTTTGCGCAGCTCATCGTCGAGGGCGGCGAGTGACTGGTGCAGCCACCAGCGGGCCGCCGCTCCGAGCGGCCAGTCGCCTTCCTCGTGCGGCGACCAGACGAACACAGGGACGACCGGGCCAAGCCGGGCTGCGGCGTGAAGGGCGGGGTTGTCGGCGAGCCGCAGGTCCCTGCGGAACCAGACAATCGTGATTCGTGCGTTCGTGTGGGCTCGTTTCGGTTCCATGGGGTTCAGATGCACCGCAGGTCTCGGTATGCGTGGCTGCCCGCTCCGCGGGCATCGTGGACGACAGCGTACACGTTGTCCTTTCTGAACTCAAGGATTCGACGGGCTGGTCGGGCGGGACGAGTGAAGGTGACGGCGGCGTTGCTTCGGTCCGGTTTTCGGGCCGGCGACGCGGTCGGTTCCGCGGGATGCGGTGCCTGGGGTTTTTGGCCGCTGGATCGGCGGCGCGTGGGACCCTGCGTTCCACACTGGCGGGGGGTCTGATAAACCGGGCGCGGTGATTGAAATGAAAGAACGTTAACCGGTATCATGGCGGTCGGGCATGTGAACTCGGTTAGGAATCTTCATGAAAGGGACGTGTCATGCGCGTGTCCGCGGGCTTTCTGGTCGCCGGAGCGTTCATCGGGGTCGCGGCCGGAACGGCGCTAGGGGCTGACAGCGATGGGGACGGCGTCGACGACTCTATCGACGTTTGCTGTAATACGCCGGAGGGGATCGCCGTGGATTCGGGGGGTCGGCCGCTGGGTGATCTGGATCTGGACTGCGATAATGATCTGGTTGATCTCGCGCAATATCTGATGGGATTCACGGGGTCGTTGGTCGGGCCGGTCGAGTGTCCCGAATGTGTGAACGATCGGGATTGCGATGACGACAACGACTGCACGGACGACTTCTGCGAGGAGAGTTCGACGGCGGACTACTTTTACTGCGATCACCCGCCGGTGGCGGATGGCACTCTGTGCATCGTAGACGAATCCCTCGGGGTTTGTGACGGTGGGGTATGTGTGGGTGATCCGGCGCCGCAGACGCTGGTGGTGCCGATGGTGTGCTCGAACAGCGCCACGGGCGATATTCTGACCCTGGGGTATGAGCTGACGGTTGATCCCTTGGACCCGATCGAGGCGGGGTTTGCGTTTGACGCCATGTGCACAGGGGAAGCGGTGTTTCCGCGGTCCCTCGCGAACATGTTGTTGTCGGTCATTCCGGGGCTGACGGACATATCGCTGAACGGACTGAACGCGACGGTGGTTGTTCGTAAGGGAGCGACGGGTGATCCGTTGCTGCTTGGCGTGGCTGATCCGCCGGGTCCGCTGCCCGCGGTGCTTACGTTGCCGGTTGTGGATGACCAGCAGCGCTGCTCGACGGCGGGGCTCAACGCGCCGTGCGTTCTGGAAGACGTGGTGATTCCGCTGGGTCAGGGCGTTGAGACGTTTATGGCGGGTGCGGGGGGAGGGGAGGTTTTGTTCGGGTGGGACGAATCGGAATTGCCGCCGGTGGCCGTGGTCGCCCATGATCCGCCCGGGCCGAACGGGATGCGCGTCGTGGCGTCCGTCTTGGTGGTCGGGCTCGAGTGCTACATGGGGCGCATGAACGGTAACGGCACGCCGCATGACGAGACGGACGACTATGCGGAAAGGCTGCCCGATGCGGCGCTTATGTCCTTCCCGATCGAGCCGTAGGAGGCTGTTGAAAAAGGGTACAGGCACCTGGCTGGCGTCTATTCGCGACTCCGTGGACGACTCGTTGCTCGGAGCCAGCCCCCTTTTCGCCGGACTGGTAGGGCGCTTGCGGGAGGAACCCACGGGGCCGGTCATTCCGGACCGTTCATGTTCTGTACAAAGTAGCTGAAGTCCGTGTCGTCGATGAGGCCGTCCCGGTTGACGTCCGCGCTCTCGGCGGGATGTCCGGGTCCCACGGGTTGGCCGAAGAATTCGAAGATCGCTCGGGTGTCGCCTAGGTCGAGATCGCTGTCGCCGTCGGCGTCACCCGGTTGGGCACAATCGCCACCGGTTCGTCTCGTACAGATTGCCTTACACTGATCGGTCAGCTCGTCGCATATCTGGTCCAGCGGGTCGCAGGGGGCGGTGCCTGGCGTGCATTCCCCGCGCGACGGTGAGCAGGACTCTGATCCGTTGCAAAAGCGTCCATCGTCACAGTCGGGGTCTGTACAGCCGACGGAGCACGCGTCCGGACAGATGGAACCTGTCCCCTGAAACGTTCCGCCGACGCAGCCAGGCTCCGTAGCTTGGGCGCAATTGCCGTCATCGAGGCAACATGCGCCGGTCAGCGCGCAGTCGAGATCAGCGCAACGGGTATCGTCACCCTGGTGGCGGCCGGCGTGAACTTCGCGGCAGGTTTCGACGGTGGTTCCGTCGAGGCAGGTGTCGGCGTCGAGGCAACATGCACCGCCGGTGAACGGGTCGCAGGGTGGGTTCAGTTCTGCGCAGTTGGTGCCGTCGCCGCGGTAGTCGCCACCGCAGTCACCGCGGGATCCGACCGTACACGAGCCATCCGGCCGGCAACACGCACCCTGGCAGGCGTCGGGGCACGTCGTTCCCAGACCCTGAAATCGCCCGTCGGTGCATCCGGCGTCTGTTGACTGAACGCAGGAGCCATTTTGCAGGCAGCAGGCGCCGGTCAACGAGCAGTTCACATCTTCGCATCGCGTGTCGTCGCCCTGGTGTCGGCCGTTGTGCACGTCGCGACAGCTTTCGGGCGTCGTTCCATCAACACAGGTATCCTCATCGGTGCAGCAGGCTCCTCCGTTGAACGGTGCGCACGGCGGGTTCAGTTCGGAACAGTCCGTTCCGTTCCCGCGGAAATCCCCCGGACAGGTCTCCGGCGAAGTGATCGCGCAACTGCCATCGGGCAGACAACACGCCCCCTTGCACGGGTCCGGATCGCACGCCGTCTGATCGCCCATGTAGGCGTACAGGATGGCGTCGCAATGCTCCTGCGTCGCGAAGCCCAGGCAGGCGGTCCCGGTGTCCGAATTGAGCGGGTCACAACATGCGCCGCACGGCGCCGTGGCGCAGCTCGAGCCGACACCAATGAAGATCGTGTCACTATCGATGGCCGCGCATTCCGGTCCGGTCACCCCGGGCGTGCACCCCGATACGGTGAATCCGGGATCGCAGCAAGCTCCGGTGCAGGGATCGGAAGCGCACGTCGTGTCGGGTCCCCGGAAGAGCTTGTCAGGCGCTTGGCATTCGGAATCGGTTACTCCGTCCATGCAGGTGCCCGCAGCGACGTCGCAGCAAGCGCCGCAGGGCGCGGTATCGCATGTTGAGCCGACACCCATGAAGGTGTCCAGGGGGCCGGCGCATTCCGACTCGAGGAGGCGGTCGATGCAGGGGTCCCCTTCGGTGCAGCAGGCCCCGCAGAACTCTTCCCGCTTGCACTCGCCGTCACTCGAGTCGCAGTACTCACGGGTGCATGCATCCCCGTCGTCGGGGCACTCGCGGGGCTCGTACTCGCAATCGTCGACCGGGTCGCATCGGCCCGGGACGCACAAGTCCGTCGTGGGGCAAAGCAGATCATCAGGGTCGTAAACGCATCCGTCCGCGTCGGCCTCCGGCCGATTGGGCCGGCAAAGGTCCACGGTGCAATCCACGGTATCCGCACAACGCGAGTTCACCGCCCCGTTGAGGCAGCCCATGTTGGGATCGCACGTGTCATCAGAGCAGGACTTGCCGTCGTCACAGCGCGCGTGAACCGGCGTGTGAACGCACTCACCGCCAGGTGATTCGCACGTATCGTCCGTACAGTCATGGCTGTCCGTACAATCCTTCTGGTCGGACTGGCAATCGTTCACCGGATCGCACCGTTCGTTGATCGTGCAGCCGTCCTCGTCGAGGCACAGGTCGTTGTTCGGCGTGTTGTCGCATTCGCCGGTGTCCGGATCACAGGAGTCCTCGGTGCAGGCGACGCCATCGCTGCAATCCTTAGGTCCGTGCACGCAGCCATCGGGACCGTGTTCGGGATGCTCGGGCGCGCAAGCGTCGATCGTGCAGGGGTTGGAGTCGTCACACCGTGAGGTGTCGGCCGCGTTGATGCACTCGCCGGTCGTGGGAACGCAGACGTCGTCGGTGCATGAGAACCCGTCGTCGCAGTTCACCTCGTCGAATTGGCAATCCAGGTTCGGATCGCAGCGTTCGTTTAGCGTACAGAGGTTCTCGTCGAAGCAGGCGGTATCGTCGGGGGTGTTCACGCACTGCCCGGTGAGTGGATCGCACGAATCTGCCGTGCACGTGATTCCGTCATCACAGTCGACGTCGTCGGACACGCATCCTCCCTGGCTGGGATCGCAGTGTTCATTGATCGTGCAAAGGTCGTTGTCCGCGCACAGCGAATGGTTCGGCGTGTTGTCGCACTGGTCCGTTTGCTCGTTGCAGGTGTCGTCGGTGCATGCGTGTACATCGGCGCAGTCCGGCGGGGTGCCGGGTTGACAAGCCAAGGCGACACAGCGCTCCACGCCGTTACAATAGAGGCCGTCGTTGCAGTCAGCGTGAAGGAAGCACTCGCACTCTCCGCTGTCGGGACAGGTCGATCCGTCATCCTGGTAGTCGCCTCCCGCTTCCGTGCACGATTCCAGATCATGGAAATCCTCGCACCGGTCGTCCTCAAAGCAGCACGCCCCGAATGGGGTGCAATTTGCGTCAGCGCAGCTACCTCCCACTGCCAGGCCGCGTTCCGCTTCGCATTCGGCGATTGTCCGTCGCCGACAGCTACCGTCCGCTAGGCAGCATGCCTCCGGACATTCCACGTTTCGGCAGTCGACGCCGAGGCCCAAATAAATGCCATTCGAATCGTCGCACTCTGACAGGTCATCTTCGTGAGTGCATCGTCCACTCGGTAGACAGCAGGCACCGCAGCCGAACTGCAGAGGGTTATCGCATCCTTCATGAATATCGCAGATGTCGTTCGTGCAACTGTCCCCGTCGAAACAGTTGGCGTCGTTAGCGACATTATCGCAATCGCTGCTCGGGTCGCATGTATCGTCGGTGCAGTCAACGCCGTCATCGCACGAGTTGTGGTTCACGATGTTCTTGCAACTGTCTGATCCCTCGTCACAGGAGTCGTCGGTACAGTCGACGGAGTCCGCGCAGTCGACGGGGGTGCCCGGCTGGCAAGTTCCGGACGCGCAGGTCTCGGCGCCGTTACAATACAGCCCGTCGTCGCAGTCGGCGTCGATCGTGCATTCGGGGATCGGGGCACACGTCCCGTCGGTACAAACATACTCAGGCATACAATCTTCGTCTTCTCCGATATCACACGGCGCGCCTTCCCCCCCCGGATCGGCGCATGTATCCACCGCGCAGATGTTCTGGCAGTCGACATTCGAAATGCACGAAGCGCCGTTCGGCAGGGGACAACTCAGCTCGGCGCAAATCCGGCCCTCGGAATCCATTTCGCCGGGCGGATTCAACGAGAAACACAGTTCGAAGCTGGTGTTGCGGCAACTTCCGTCGGGGAGACAGCAAGCGGCGCAGGTGCCCGGGTGGCAGGTTTGGTTGCCTATAAACGTACCGCCGGCGGTCTCGCACTCCGTTTGAGTGAACGAAGCAAGTCCGCAACGACCGTCCGCCTCGCAGCAACCGCCGGCGCACGACTCGGCGCAGGTTACATCGGGGTGCCAATCGGCGGCATTCGAAACGGCCATGCATTCCACAAGCGTCATGCTTTCGCTGATGCAATCACCACCCAAACAGCACGCGCCGGCGCCGTGTGGACAAGTGACCACGGCGCATATCGAGCCGTCTCCTCGATATGATCCGCCATTCGCCTCACAATAGCTCTGACGGACATTGTCGGTGCATAGCCCGTTATTGCAGCACGCGCCGGACGGAAGCGGATTGCACGGACCACCGTGAAGAACGAAAAGTGAGGTGTTGGACCCCGGCGGTGGTGCATTTCCACCGGCCGCGGTTACCTTCACGAAAAAGTGCTCCCCAACTGTACTTGGCAAGCAGGTACATGAATCTGCCTCTGTCGATGCAGGATCGGAGTCGTAGCAACTGGCCAGTGCGTCGGCTCCGCCGCCGGTAGCCGTATCGGCACAGTCGTTGTTCATGGCCAGGAGGTTGCCGCCACACACATCGTAGACTTCAACCACGGTATCGAAATCAGAACTACACGTGTCGAAGTGTGTTGTCGTGGATTGGGCAAGCACGTCGAACGTCAGGCCGCAGGTTGTTCCGTCGCCGAGATAGGTTCCGCCGTTGCTCGTGCAGGTTGTTTCACTGTCGACTTGCGCACAACTGAACGACCCGAGACAACATGCCCCGCCGGTCGGCTCGACGCAGGTGGGCCCCGGGCAGGTCGAGGCGTTGCCCAGATAACTGCCGCCCTGAACGAGGCATTCGGCCCCGGTCAGTCCGTTTGCGCAAGTCGAGTCCGGCAGACAGCACGCGCCCGTCGGCTCGGAGACGCAGGCTATGTTCAGGTTCCCACTGACCGGCTGGGCGCCGAATCCGCCCACCATAATGATATAGTCGTCACCGAGGGTGGTGGTCGTCTTAATCAACGATGATTTGTCGCATTTCCCGCATCCGGATGAATCATCGACGCAATACGCGCTGGTCATCGTTCCGCAGCTGGGCCCGTGAAACACTTCGACAACCGTGTTCTGTCCGGCTCCATTGTCGCAGGTGTCGATTGTCAGTGTGCCGTCACAGGACGATGTATACGCGAACCATACGCCAGTGGTGAGATTCGGGTTGCAGGGGGCCGGAGCGCTGGAGTCAACTGTTGCGCCGGCGGTGTCGAAGGATGTAAGTCCGTCGGTAATCGTGGTGGCGGTCATGCAGAGATCGTTGCCGGGCGGGCCGCAGGTCGGCCCGGGGCAAGTCGAGAAATCACCGAGGTACGTTCCATCGAGCGTGGTGCACTCGAAGCCCGTGAAGGGACCCTGGCCGGTAGCCGCTGGCTCGCACAAGCCGTCCGGCATGCAGCAGGCTCCCTTGAACTCGCCGACGGCTACTTGATACTCGAACTGCAGTGCAGTCACCACAAAGTTGTCCATGCCGCTTACCGAAAAGCGGTCCTTGAGCGCGGTATGCGTTGATCCGGCAGAGTTGAGGTCGAACGAAAGCAGGGGGCAGTTGTTTTCGCCGAATATCACGGCTTCGGCGGTGAGGATCTGGAAGGGTGACACGCCCAGGTCGGGGTCGATGGGATCACCGGGGATGCCCGGACCGCCCGCACTTTGTTTTCCGACGTCGCATCCACACGTGTCGATCACCTCGCCCAACGCCTTCGTCCGCCGCGCGCCGCAAGTGAACCCCGCAGGTAACAGGTCGCTGCCGTCGGCGGAGGAGGCCTCGATGATGATGGTGACCGTGCCATCGCCATTGTCGATTTCCGCTTCGTTGACCACGACGTCCTTCCCGGTAAACACGTTGGTGCCACAAACCTCGGGAATTCCATCATACGTAAGCTGAAGGCAGGGGCCCGGACCCGCCCCGGTATCGACGAGATAGTTTTCGCCGGAAGCGCAGGCCCAGAAGACCGCCAGGTCATACGTATCACCGTATGTGCGGGCGAGGCCCCATTCGGAATCAACCAGAGGACGCGGGTCAAACGATACGGTAGAATCAACCAGGATGTTTGCCGTTGCGGTGCCGGCGAAGTCAGTGTGCACCCGCCCGGATCGATTGATCTGACCGTGTGCTGTACGGCCGGTGTCGGCGGCCGTGGTCGTCGTGACCAACAGCAAAATGACTGTCAAGCTTAGTCCGTACGCCGCAAGACGTGCAGATCCCGTATCCGTACCGCAAGCTGAATACTTCATGTTTTCTCCCCGGCCCACACTGATTGTAGGCGACCCCAGCTTGAAGAATGTGTCGAACGCACCAATCAAAACTACGTGGGCGGCCGATAACGACTCACGGCGATTCTTCTTTGCCGATGTTACGAGGCGGACTTACTGCACCGTTATCGTCTAAGGTGCCTCTCGCCGGAACCCGCACGAGTCCGCGTTACGTTCGTGATTGCTGGAGCACCGGGACGGCCGCCACAGTCGGTGTTCACCTGAGCTTGGCAGATTTCTCACGAGTTTTCTTTATTGATGTCGCGAATTCGAACATCTGTGCGGGCGAGGGCGAAGTTTCGGGATTCCTGTTCTTCCTTGGTATTATGGTCCAAGGCGTCGCGACAGCACGGCACTTGCGTGATCTGCCATGGACTGGGTGACAACCTCGACAATCCTCGGTGACTTGCGAAACTTCGAGAATCGTGCCGCTTGGGTGCGTTTCGTGAATCGGTTCCGCAAGCCGGTCGTGCGCTTTGCCTGTCGGATCGGAGTCCCAGAGTGGGAAGCGGAGGACGTGGCCCAGGAGACCCTGGTTGCCTTCGCCAACGCCTATCGCGGCGGAAGCTATGACCGCGGAAAGGGCCGGCTGAGCGGTTGGTTGTTCGGCATCGCCTACAACCAGATTCTCCGCCATCGCCGGGCCGCGAATCGTCTTCCGCACAAAGGCGAATCGAGCTTCCTGCGCAACGTTCCAGACGAGGCCTCTGCGTCGACGCTTTGGGACCACGAGTGGGAGCAGTCGCTTTTGCAAAACTGCCTCGAACGGGCGAGCTGCGAGTTCGAGTCCACGACTTTTCGAGCGTTCGAGATGGTGGTTCGCGACGACCGGCCGCCGGGTGAGACGGCGGAGCTGCTCGGGATTCCGATCAAGGCGGTGTACAACGCCAAACACCGGGTTCTGAAGCGAGTCCGCGAACTTCGCTCCGAATACGAGGAGATGATGGAAAAAACATGACCTGTCCGGACCTGGACGAACTCGAGCAGTTTTGCGCGGGCGACCTGGACGCCGAACGGAGTGGTCCGATCTCGCGCCACATCGAATCGTGCGCCGATTGTTCCACGCGAATCTCGGAAGTGGAAGAGAATCTCCGCCTTATCGAGCCTGTTCGCGGCGCGTTTCGGCAAGGTGGAGCCGCCAGCGCGACAATGCCCGAAGAGATCGCCGGTTATCGAATCATACGCGAGCTCGGGCGTGGCGGAATGGGTGTCGTGTACCTCGCACGCCAGCGTAATCCGGAGCGTGACGTGGCCGTTAAGCTGCTGCACACGCGGTTCGCCGTCGATCCGCATTACGGCCGCATGTTTCGCAGAGAAGTCCAGGTGCTCGCCCGCCTGCGGCATCCGCACATTGCGGCCATCCTTGAGGCCGGCCAGACCGCAGACGGGCGTTCGTATTTCGCTATGGAGCACGTGGACGGCAAACCGATCGTCGAACATTGCTCGGAGCGAAGCCTGTCGATTTCGGATCGGCTGGGCCTTTTCCGCGACGTTTGCGATGCCATCGCCTTCGCCCATGGCCGAGGTATCATCCATCGGGATCTCAAACCATCCAACGTGCTCGTCGAAGAGTCAGGCGCGGCCAAGGTCCTCGACTTCGGCCTTGCCAAGGTGCTGGATCCCGACGGCACCGAACAATCGCAGATGCTCACCACGCGCACCGGACATGTACTGGGAACCGTACCGTATATGAGCCCGGAGCAGGTGCGCGGTGACGCCGAGCAAATGGACGTTCGGACGGACGTATATTCTCTGGGTGTGATGCTCTATGAGTTGCTGACGGGCTCTCTGCCGTATGCGCTAGATGGTGCTGGCTTGGCGCAGGCCGCCCGCATCATCTGTGATCAACCGACGGTGCCCCCGCATACCCTCGCACCCGCACTCCGAGGGGATATCGAAACGATCGTGATGGCGGCACTGGAGAAGGACCCCGATCGGCGCTATGACGGCGCCGGCGCACTGCGCGACGATATCGATCGATACCTGTCGGACCGCCCGATCTCTGCGCGGCCGCCTACGCTCTCGTATCAGGTCGGCAAGCTGGTGCGGCGTCACAAGGTCGCCTCGGCTATGGCGGCGACGATTGCGGCATTGTTGCTGGTTTTCGCGGTCACGGCCACGACCATGGCCATTCGCATATCCCGAGAGAAAAACGCCGCATTCCGGGCCAGAACGATGGAACGGGACGCCAGGCGTGAGGCCGAGCAGGATGCGGCCAGGTTCGAAGCGATCAGCGCGTTTCTGGAAGACATGCTGACGGCGGCGGACCCGACGGTCATGCCGGGCGGACGTGAGGCGACGGTGGGCGAGATTCTCGACCGGGCCGGCGGGCGGATCGAGGAGGGTTCGTTTGGAGATCAACCGGAGGTCGAGGCGGCGGTGCGTACGACGCTGGGCAATGTATACCGCGCGCTCGGCAACTTCCCCGCGGCGGAGCCGCACCTTCGCGGAGCGGTCGAGTTGGGGCGTCGCGTGTATCCCGATGGGAGTGAGGAGCTCGCGTACAGCATGAACAAGCTGGCTCGTCTGCTTCAGGAGAAGGGTCAATATGAGGAGGCTGAGGCGTTGTTTCGTGAGGCGTTGGGTATGCGCCGGAAGCTCCTTGGCGAGGAGCACCCGGACGTGGCCACGATCCTGAACAATCTGGGTTGCCTCCGTGACCGCCGTGGTGATCTCCGCGAGGCGGAGGCGCTGCACCGGGAGGCACTCATGATCCGTCGGAAAGCGTACGGCGAGGAGCACACGGATATAGCCAACAGCATGAACAACCTGGGGACGTGCGTTTACGCGCTGGGGCGTTTTTCAGAGGCGGAAGGCTTGTTGCGGGAGTCGCTGGCGATCGACCGGCGGCTGCGCGGTGACGAGCACCCGAATGTGCAGTCAACGATGGGGAACCTGGCGCTGGTGCTCCAGGACCTCGGTCGGTTGGATGAAGCGGAGTCGCTGACGCGCGATGCGCTCGCTGTCAAGCGGAGGGTGTTGGGGAATCGACATCCGGGAATCGCCACGGCGCTGAACAACCTGGGGGGGCTGTCGAGACGAAGAGGGGAGCCGGAAGAGGCGGAGTCGATGTATCGGGCGTCGTTGGAGATTGATCGCGATGTGCGCGGGCCGCGCCATCCGAACGTGGCTAGAACGCTCAGCAACCTGGCCGTCTTGCTCGTGGAGCTTGGACGCCGGGAAGAGGCTGAGTCGGCGTGCAGGGAGGCGCTGTCGATTCGACAAGAGGTTTTCGGTGACGCGCACGGGCAGACGCTGGAGAGTATGCACCAGCTCGGGCTGGTGCTGATGGAGCGGGGGCGGTTTGCGGAGGCTGAAGGGGTTTTGAAGGCCGCGGTCGGCGGGTTGCGAGGACGTTCGCCTGAGACCTCTGCGGGTTCGGTCGAGCCGCCCGGTGGAAGCGGTCGCGGGTCGAGGAACCCGCGGCGACTGGCGGTTTGCCTTGGCGCGTACGGGCGGTGTTTGAAAGAACTGGGCAGGACGGACGAAGCCAAGCAGGCGTTTCTAGAGGCATATGAGACGATGGTTGGTGCCGGGGCGTGGACCGATCGTGCCACTTTGCGTATCGTCCAGTCGATTGTGGAGGTCTTCGAGTCGGAGGGCGACTCGGAAAGTGCGGCGCGTTGGCGGGCGAAGCTTGAAAGGGAGGGTCGTACCGGTGGCTGAGCGCGACTGAAGGAGGACCGCGAAGAGCGGCGGGTCGGCGAAGCGGCTGGATGGGAGCTTGGCCCCGCTTAACAGAACCAGCGCGGGAGGGATGAAATCCCCGCTCTCCCGGCGCGCCGGGATCGCGGCTCGGTTTTGTTAGACGCTCTGAGTCTGCGAAAGCAAGGTGCGTAACAGTGAGTGACGGTTCTGATCCGGCTTCGGTTTGCGGTAAAACCATGCGGAACAAAGTGCTGCTCGTGGTGCTGGATGGGTACGGGTTCGACCCCGACCGCGAGCGGGATATCCTGTCGAGCGTTCGCGGGAAGCTCCCGCCCGGTCTGGAGAAGTTCGCGGTCGATCTGGCGTCGGGTCTGGCGAGTGACGCGCCCGAGTTAGTAGCGGGTTCATCGGATCCCGCGGAGGTCGTGAACCGGCTGCTGTCTCCGACGCCGGTGACGCGCGGGCCCGTTCCGTGCGGCGGCTCGCCCGAGGGGACCGATGCGGATGCGTCGCTGCGAGCATTGCGGGCGCGGTTCCGGGCGAAGGATGCGGGCGGTCGCCCTGCAGGTGAGCTGGTGGACCGCTTGCTGCGGGAGGAGTCGGTTCGCCAACACTATGCGATCTGGGCGGCGGACACCCCGTATCTGTTCCGGCTGCGGCGGGAATTCCCCACCGTCATCACGACGACGTGCGGACCGGCGGCCGGTTACGAAGAGGTCGAGCCGAAGGTTCAGGGCAACTCTGAAACGGGACATCAGCAACTCGGCAACTTGATCGTTGCTGCTCAGCCCGCACGGGAGATCACGCTGTCGATCGAGTCGGGCAATTTCTTCGAGAATGCCGTGCTGCGTGAAGCCGTCGCGAAGGCGCGTGATTCGGAGGCGAATCTGAACGTGTGTACGCTTCTTTCGGGTGAGCGCGGCGACGACGGCCGGGTGCACAGTTGCTGGAACCACCTGGAGGCGTTTCTGCGACTGTGTTTCGACGAGTGCGGGCTGCCGCCATCGAAGCTGCGGATTCAGGCCATCCTGGACGGGCGAGACTCGCCGTCGCACGCGTCGGTCGAGGGTGACGGCGATCAACTGAATTTTATGGCGAAGCTGGTCGGTCTGCTTCGACGGTATGACGCGGAGGACGCGCTGGCGTGGGTGATCGGAAGAAGCATCGGGATGGACCGAGACTACGTGGAGGCTCGGACGAAGGCGGACTACGAGCTGTTGACGAAGGGGGAAGGCGTAGAGGCAAACGGGTACGACGGGGCTGTCGCCGCCATCAAGGAAATGCACGAGAACGACTGCACGGATGCGTACGTAGAGGCCATTTGTGTCTGTGACCGTCAGGGAACCAAGCGGACGGTTTCGTCCGGAGACGTGTTTGTTGATCTGAATTTCAGGGCTGATCGTCAACGTGCCAAGATTGCGGCACTGCTGGGCGCGAGAGAATTCCTGGAGCGTGAAGCGTCCCTGAAGGGCTCGACGTGGAAGATGGACTGGATGGATGAGGGTCTGGAGGTGCACGCCGTGTGTCTAACCGAGTATCATCCGGACTTGACGGAAAAGCACGGCGCGAAGGTGGCGTTTCCGACGAAGGCGCACGCCCACAACTATCTGGAGCTGGCGTCGCGGGCCAGTGAGCGTGGCGGGTTCTCCTTCAACTACCTGTTGCTGGCGGAAAGCACGAAGGCCTTGCACGTGGGGTACTTCGTTCGTGGCAGGCGGGAGGAGGTGTCTGTCCCGGGGTGTGAAGAGCGGATGATCGTTCCGTCCTACGGCGAAGCGTTGGGTGTGAAGACGGACGACGACTACTACAAGACGCCGCAGATGAAGGCGTTCGAGATTGCGGGGGTGCTGGCGAACGAGATGTACCGCCGGCATCACGATCTGATCTTCGTCAACTTCTCGAACCCGGACATGATCGGGCACCTGATCATGAAGCACTTTGGTGCGGTGGTCGAGTGTATCGAGGTGATGAACACGTTGATGGGGTGGGTCATCCCGCTTGCGGGGCGTCTGGGATATACCGTCATCGTGACCGCGGACCACGGCAACGCGGATGATTATTCACCGAAGCACGGGTCTCACGACGTGCTGACGACGTTCGTTCCGTCAACCGAGCGGGTGGCGGTGCGGTCTGATCTTCGCGAGAAGGCGAGGCTGTTCGATCTGCCGTGGTGTGTGCTGGATATCCTGGGGATCACCGAATCTGTCCGTGCGTTGATGCCGGAGGTGCCGGCGGAGATCGAGAAGGCGGGGCTGGTCGGTCGGTCGCTCGTTCGCTGTGGGTAGTGGATGAGCCGGACGCGTGTCCCGACGATATGGGCGTTGGTGGCGGTGTCATTCCAGGCCCGGCGTGCAGGATTGGCGGTGGCTGCGTCGCGGATGACGGGCACGTAGAACCATCGGCCTACGTAGTTGCAGCTTGCGGTGCCGGTACACGTGCCCGGAGTCCGATCGGGGTTGTGCCGAGCTGCTCATCGCACCTTGGCCAGGTCGGCGCAGACGATCTCCTTGTCGTTTCGGGCGAACACGTGGCGGTTGGCGAACGCCGGGTGCGACCAGGCTACGCCGCCGCGCCTCGAGGGCAACTGGTCGCGTGTGGGGTCGATGAGTTTCGCGCGGCTTATTTCGTTGAAGCCGTCGGGCGAGAGCGTGGCGATGATGAGTTCGCCCTTTTCGTTGAACATCCACACGTGGTCGTGGTTTTTCACGAAGTGGATGGTCGCCCAACGTGCTTTGGGGACGGCGTCGAGATTTTCCCACACGCGGTCGCCGGTGTCGAGTTTCAGGCACCTCAGCTCGCCGTAGCTGTCGACGCCGTAGATGTGGTCGTCTTGAAGGTACGGTGTGCTGATGATCGAGTGCAGGGCGTCGGTCTGTTTTTCGCTTTCGCCCGATCGCTGCCAAATCTTTGTCACGGCGGGTTTGCTTTGGTCGAGTCTCAACATGAGCGAGCCGTCGAAGAAGTTGGACACGAACAGCCGGTCGCGGTGGAGCACGGGCGTGGCGATGCCGATCACCATCTGCCTCGGCGGAAACGGCTGCTTCCAGTGAACACGGCCGGTCGCGGGGTCGAGGCCGACGACGTGCTGTCCGGTGTAGACGACGAGGACACGTTTCTTGGCCTGCTCGATGATGATCGGCGCGGCGTATGACGCTTCGTCGTTCAGCGCGCGCCAGGCCTCGCTGCCCGTCGTGAGGTCAAGTGCCACCATGCAGGCACCATCCTGGCCACCGATCTGAAGGATCAAGAGGTTGCCCTCGATGAGGGGTGCGGAGGCGATGCCCCAGATGGGCATGCGGATTTTGTATTCGCGGTTCAGGTCCCGCGTGTACAGGACATTTCCCGTCTCGGCGTCGAAGACGTGCAGGTGGCCCATGGTTCCGAGTGCGTAGGCCCGACCGTCGTGGACGGTCACCGAGGCGCGGGGGCCGGCGTCGTACTGGACGCCGCGGTAGGCGCAGTCGTACGTGTGGGTCCAGAGGCGCTTGCCGGTCTTGGCGTCGAGAGAGTGGACACGTTCGACCTGCTTGGGCGAAACCAGGCGGTCCATGACGAATACGCTTCCGTTGGCGACGGTCGGTCCGGCGTAGCCGCTCCCGAGTTCGGTTCGCCATACATGGTCGAGTTGCGGTTTATCGAATTTCTCGATGATTCCGGTTTCGTGCCAGACGCCGTCGCGATCCGGTCCTCTCCACTGAGGCCAATCGTCGGCGCGGACCGTGCCCGCGACCAGCAAGCCGGTGACGCCGATCACTGCCATACGTCCTACGACGAACACCATTCGCATTGATTCGCTCCTCCATCGACCCGGTACAGGGGATGGGCCAACGCGGGTGACGGACAAGGTTTTCCCGTCAGCCCGGGAACGCCCCTCTGTTAGCCAGGATGGTGGTGGCCTTCGGCCACAACGAACTCGGGGTTTACGAAGCCCAAACAACCTCCGTTTCGGATTCTAGCGACGTCGGCCGGGTTTGCAAATTCCGAGGGTCGACGCGCGGGGTACGGCCGCCAAAGAAAGCAGGTCGGTCCCATCGATCGGGGCTGCGCGGGCGCCTCCGCGACGAATGTCGGCACGCAGCGCGAGATTCCCACGAGCCGGGTCGGCGCTCCGGCCGATATGGTTGCAGATTTGCCTTGCGGCGGACCTCGAGGTGTTGCACGGTGGTCCGTTTCGACTTTGGATGTGGTCGGCGCTCGCTCAGCCGTCCGTGTACCCATGGGACCCGAGAAACACGAGCGCGAGCCTTTGCTTTTCATAAGGGAGGCAGTTCGATCGCGCGCGGTGCCCGTCATGAATGGCGGGATGCGCCTGCTTCGTGGCTTCTTGCTGACAGCGACGATGGCCGCCATGGTCGCTTTGTTGTTGTCGTCCATCGCAGCAGCCCAAGAGCGGTCGCTACACTTCGTGGATTCGAGTGCGGAGGGTGTCGGCGACGGCTCGAGTTGGGCGGACGCATGGACGAGCCTACAAACCGCACTCGATAGCGTCGAGGCCGACGCCGAAATCTGGGTGGCTGGCGGCACGTATCAACCGGGGGGGCACCGCTCTGATACGTTCGAATTGAGGAGCGGGACAAGCATTCGAGGCGGGTTTGCCGGCGACGAAGACGCGTCGTTCGACCTGCGGTTCCGGGACTTTGCCGCTCACGAGACGGTCCTGAGCGGGGAGATCGGCTCGACCGGTCCGCCGGAGTACGTCTATCACGTCGTGACGAGCCGTGACACCGACGCGTCGGCGGTGCTTGACGGCTTTACGATAACCGGAGGACGAGCAGACGGGCTTACCGCCTTGGACCAAGACAAGGGGGCGGGGCTGCTGAACGCCGGTGGTAGTCCGACGGTTTGGAATTGTGTGTTTGACGGCAACCAGTCGGGCAGTTGGGGAGGCGCAGTGCACAACGCTTGCGGGTCGCCCACGTTCGTCAACTGCATGTTCGTCGATAACCGGACGACCGTCGCCCAGGGGGACCGCAACAAGGGTGGTGGCGTGTATAGCGTGTGCGATGGGGGCGGCGCGGCGTTGCCGATCCTGATTAACTGCCTCTTTGTCGGAAACGCGGCCGGGATTGGCGGAGGTGGGCGCGGCGGGGGCTATTACGAGGACGTTCAGAGCTTCTCGTCGCTGGTGAATTGCACGTTCACGATGAACCATGCGGACGACGCGGGCGGCGGGATCTACGGCGCCCCGACGGTGGTGAACACGATCCTCTGGAACAACCGTGACCGCGGAGGCGTTGACAGCTCGGCCCAGATCACCGGAGCGGCGTCGGTCTCCTACAGTTGTGTTCAAGGCGGATGGGCCGGGGCGGGGAACCTCAGTGACGACCCGCTGTTTGTCGGTTCGGCGCTTGGTGAGCTGACTCTCTCGTCCGAGTCTCCTTGCATCGATGCGGGGAACAACGCGACGCCGGTGCGCGAGGTCCCGTTTGACCTGGATGGCTGGCCGCGGATTGTAGACGATCCCGGAACGGAAGACACCGGCGTTCCTTCAACGGATGCCGCGATCGTCGATATGGGTGCTTTCGAGTTTCAACCGCCGTGCGATCAAGACGGTGACTGCGACGATAGCGATCCGTGCACGACGGACCGTTGTCATGCGGGAGACCACCGGTGTGAGTATGCGCTGATCCCGTGCGGTGACGGAGTTTACTGTAACGGTGCAGAGCAATGTGTGCATGGCGTGTGCGTTCCAGGCGTCGTTCCCGACTGCGATGACGGCAACCTGTGCACTGAGGACGCGTGTGACGAGGCGCGTGGAAGCTGCGAACATGTGCCTGATGATGCGCGGTGTACCGACGGACTCTACTGCAACGGCGTCGAGTTCTGTGATCTGCTGGTTGGCTGTCGGGCGGGTCCGCCGCCGGATTGTGATGACGGGTTGGGCTGTACGCGTGATCGATGTGATGAGGAGGGTGGGCGATGTGAGCATCTGCCGTCGCACGACCTTTGTGATAACGGCTCATTCTGTGACGGTATCGAGGCGTGCGACGTGGCTTTGGGTTGCCGGGGCGGCGCGGCGCCGGACTGTGATGACGGCGTCGCCTGTACCGTTGATACGTGCAACGAGACATCGGATTCGTGCGAGCACGTTGTTGACTCGTCCATGTGTGGCGATGGACTGTTCTGCAACGGGGTGGAGGTGTGCGATCCCGAGGGCGGGTGCCGGCCGGGTGCGCCTCCATGCGGTTTTGAATTGTGCGACGAGGCGTTCGACGCCTGCGCGGCGTGTGCGGCCGACGCGGATTGTGACGACGGTGTGGCTTGCACAAAGGACGATTGCGTCGACGGCGGATGTGCTTTCAGCGCGGACGACGGACGGTGTGCGGACGATGGAAGCTTCTGCAACGGCGAGGAGCTCTGCGATGCTGCGGCGGGATGCTATTCGACGGGCGACCCCTGCGGTCATGGTGCGTTCTGTGACGAAGGGCTAGGGCGATGTGTCGAATGTCAGTCTGATGCGCAGTGCGACGACGGTGACACCTGCACGCTGGATGGCTGCCGCGGCGGTCAATGTACACATGTGCTGTTGGAAGGGTGCGCCGGCGTCGACGGTGAAGCGGAAACAGAGGATGCATGCCCCACTGATCCGTCTAAGGATGTTCCGGGTATCTGCGGCTGCGGTGTTTCGGACGTGGACCATGACAGCGACGGGCTGCCCGATTGCAGAGATGGTTGTCCCGAGGACCGCGTGAAGATCGAGCCGGGCGTGTGCGGATGCGGGGTGGCGGCCGAAGACCTGGACCTTGACGGCGTAGCGGACTGCATCGATTTCTGTCCCGGCACGCCGGACGGCGCGACTGTGGATGACGACGGGTGTTCCCTCGCGCCACCGCGGCAGCAATCTGCGGTGGACGGCGACGGAGATGGCGTTGCCGACGGGAACGATCTGTGTATGCCAACGCAGCCCGGCGCGGAAGTCGATGGCCATGGTTGTGCGTTCGACGATCCGGCAGCGTTTGTCGAGCCCGCAGAGGGTGAGCGTCGGGGTTGCGGTGTGTGCGGCGCGTTCGGGATGCTCACCTGGTTCGTGGTGGTGATGGGGTGGATGGCGTTGAAGGCCAACGCGTTGCGCCATGGTCCGGTGTCATAGTGCTGCCACCGCTCTCCCGGAGCGGCAGGTGAGTCCCACGGCGCCGCCCGCGGGCGTCGTTCCGTTCTCTCTCACTCCTTGTATGAGCAAGCGGTCGGGCGTGCGCCTCGGCTTGTTCGTCCGGCGATTCAGCTATCGGACCTTTCGGGGCGGGCCGGCGTAAAAAAATCTCTCGCGTGTTTTCGGACCCTTCGCGTTTTATCGGAAGTAGCCATTTGAACCGGCCACTGCCACACTTGCGGCATTTGCTGTGCACGATGCATTTTCTCGGACCCACTCGGCTTTCGTAGGGTATCGGACCTTGGGCTCAGGTCCGATATGTATTGTCTGCCGACAGTGACGTGTCACGTGCACTCTCAAGGTGCTGAACTTCTTGCGTGGCGGAGGTTCGTCCGGTATAATTCCCGCCCGTTAAGCACCAGTGACGGGAGCGCGTCGGTATGACGGTTCCATGCTGATCACACGGGCCACTCCCAGGCGATCATGTTTGTGGATGCGCGGGGCGGAAGGATGTTCGAGGACCGGGCAACACTGCGACGGCGACAACCCCATGGCAGTGGTTCCGGCGGTCGCAGTTATCGGGCACAGACAACCAAGCCTCGGGGAAGGGTTTCCACTTCGTGTGTCAGGTTTGCGGCATCAGATGTTTCTTCGGGTGGATCTGGTCAGCCAGACAGCGACAGCTCGACCGTGCTGCGTCGGCGTTTTCAAGAAGCACGCAGTGTGTGTTTTTGGGTCGGCCACCTGGAACGGGCGCTACCGGTATGAGTTTCACGCATGGCATTGTAGCGGGTCTGGTCTTGGGCTCTGTGGCGTTTGCGCAGGGACCGGAGCGCGTGGGTGCGGATAAGAAGGGAAGCGTGTTGCTGTATTCCGTCGTGGAGGTGCGATGGGACCCAACGGGCGAGGAAATCCTTCAGGACACGTTCATCGAGTTGACGAACGACTACCCGCAGGACGTGTGGGTGCAGCTCTTTTACGTGAACGGCGATCCGCCGTTAGACGCAGTGTACGACGGGGGTTCATCGAGACTCCTGGAACGTGCCCATACGGGGTGGAACAACACGGGTGTTCAATTGCTGTTGACGGCGTCGCAGCCCACGTACTGGTCGGTGGCCAGCGGTATGCCCGCGGCGGTCTCGCCGCTTTCGGTGCTGGACCCGGGTGACCCGCCGGGTCGACCCGCGCCTGACCCGACCTATGGCGACAGCCGTGTGCTTCGGGGTTACCTCATCGCGTTTGCCAGCGACAAGCACGGGCACGAGATTCGCTGGAACCATCTTTCGGGGGCTGCGACCATCGTCGACTACCAGTCGATTTCAGCGTGGTCGTATGTGCCGTGGAGTTTCCATTCGCACAGTGTGGCGCACGGCATGGAGCCGGTGAGTTGCCTGTCGCTGAATCTGGAAAGCGGTCATTGCCTGGATAGTGAGTTGGTACCGGGACGGCTGGACTTCGACGGTTTCGAGTACGACGCCTGTCCGGACAAGCTGCTGGTCAACTTTTTGGCGGCCGGGCAGGACGCACCGGGGGCATCCGTGCAAGAGCCGGGCATTCCCCTGGCGACCAGCCTCGTGCTCCTTCCGTGCCACTTCGACATGAGGCAGGATGGCGAGGGGGCGGTGACGACGAAGGCGAACTTCGACATCTGGAACCAGAACGAGGTTCACTTTTCCGGAACGGAGCGGTGCATCACGTGCTGGGACCAGACGCTGCTTGACATCTATACCACGTTCGGGATTCCGAACCACTTTCGCGTGGAGTTTTTGCAGACCGATCGAGGCAAAGCGCGAATCCAGGGGCTGGGCAGTCAAGTCTGTGATACGGACACGCGCGTAAGCGAAGAGGCTGCGCTTTTGGGTATGTCTCTGAAGCTGTTGCAGTTCGAGCAAAAGGCGGGACGAACCGGAGTGCCCATGAGCATACAGGGCTATGAATCGGGGAACCTCAGCTACGATGTGATCGAGCCACCTGAAGAAAAGAGGTCAGTTCGATGACAGGCATAGTGAGCGGATGGACTGAGCGTGCGGCGCGACGCGTTCGCGGGAGGCGGCGCTCTTGCGGAGATTCTGCGTGGTCAAGTGCCCGGCGCATCACGCTGGCGCTGGCCGCACTGGTGACGACTTCGGGTGCCCTCGAAGCACAGCCGATGGAAGTACTTTGCCTCGGGACGGGACGAGGATACACCGACGGCGATTATTTCGAGATCGTCATGCCGGGGGACAGTATGGACACGGTTCGGACGGCGCTGAACGCGGACGGGTTCACGTTCGTTCCGGCGGAGACGTTCACGGCCGACGCTCTCGAAGGGTATCGGATTGTCTTCTTGGGGCTGTTCGATCCGGCCGAGTCGCTCTCGCTGGCGGAGCGCAATGCGGTGGAAGCGTACGTGCGTGGGGGCGGCACGCTGATCTATCTCGGTGACAACAGCGAGTTCACCAAGCCGAACCTGAGCGTTGCGGGGGTGTTCGACGTGGGCTACGGGTCGAACACGGCCGTGCAAGTGGCGAAGGACATCGCCGATCCGACGCATTCCATTGTTGAGGGAGCTGCGGGGACGGTGGTGGAGTATGACGGGTCGGGGAATCTTCCGGGGTATTTCGGCGGTATTCGCGATCTGGGGCGTCACGCTTACGCCGTCGTGGACACGGACGAACAGACACTGGTCGCGGTCATTGACCGCGACGCACTGGAGCCGGGGAGCGGCGCGGTCGTTTTGCTGGGCGACGCCAACGGTTTCTTGGACCCTGACGTCGGTACGGTCGGGCTGGGTGACAATGTTACGCTGATGCGGAACATCTTCCAGTTTGCGGCCGGCGAGTGCAGCAGCGACGCCGAGTGCGACGACGGCGTCTACTGCAACGGGGTGGAGACCTGCCCGAACGGTATCTGTGCCGAGGGCTCGTTTCCGTGCAGCGGCGGGCTCGGGTGCATTGAGAGTTCGGACTCGTGCGGTCCGTGCACCAGAGATTCGCAGTGTGACGACATGCTTTACTGCAACGGGAAGGAGATGTGCACGGAAGGCGTGTGCGAGCCGGGCCCCGATGCGTGCGACGGTCCGTGCGGGCAGTGCGACGAAGATTCGGACAGTTGCGAATGGTGCTCGTTCGATCTTGACCGCAACGGAGTGATCGGGACCGGTGATTTCGGGTTCTTCAGCTCGTGTATGGGGGGGTGCTATTCGCCGGGCCATCAGTGCGAGGTTGCGAACTTCGACGGCGATCTTTCCGGATGTGTCGGCTCGGGTGACTTCGCCGGGTTCAGCGGATGCTTCGGGCTGGCGTGTGCGGACTGCTCCAACTGCTTCGGGGATTCGGACCGGTCGAAAGACACGGGCTTGCTGGTGCGTGATATGACGGCCGCGGTGCGGCTGATTGCGAGCGTCAATCCAACAGCGTCGGATGGCGCCGAATTGCTGCCGGCGGGCCAGACGGCGTTCCGCGTCGGGCAGCGTTTCTTCGTCGAAGTGTGGGCGAGTCGCGAGGGTCCGCTTCCGACGGGTCTTGCTGCGGCGTACGTCGACGTGACCTACGACGCCACGACCTTTGCCGTCGATCGAGTCGACGCGAGTCCGCTGTTTGCGGGGTTTGTTCAGAGCAAGGTACTGGAACAGATCGGTGTTATCCGATCGGTCGGCGGAAGTGCGACGCCCGGTGATCAGAGAGTGGGGATCGATACGGCGTGGGTTCGCGTTGCGACCATCGAGGTGCGTGCGCTTCGCGGCGGCGTCAGTCCCGTCGGGACGCGGTCCGCCGGTTCGCCGTTCGGGATCAGCATCGTCGGGGAACTGGGGAATCTCGAGGCGGAGCAGATCGACTTCGGAA
>JASFUW010000025.1:0-22694 GCA_050050135.1 Phycisphaerae bacterium | reverse complement strand
GCCGGAGATCGACGCTGACGGGGAAGAGGGTCAGGTCGGTGTTTACCGCGATGGGCGTCGTGCAGTTTTGGGTGATCGGATCGCATCCGCCGCTCAAGGCAGTGGAATGCACGGCGTAGACGTCCATAAGCAGCTTGTCAAAGCAGGTGTCGTATTCGGTTCCGTCGAGGTGGAGCTCGCCCGGGGTTCCGGTGGGTGAGCCGTGGGCGACGTTGTGGGCCTGGAAGGCGTAGGCGTTGTATTCCCACGCGGTTCCTTCGCGGTAGTTGACCAGGACGGCATCGCCCTTCAAGTGGTTCCAGCGGATCTCCCGGCCGTCCTTGTCGACGGCGAAGGCGATCACGTAACCGCGGAGCACGCGGTCGGGGGAATCGAGCGAATCTGGATCCGGTCGACCGGGCAGCCAGCCGGGATCGAGAATGTCGAATGAGGAGGTGCCCCAGGGCTCGCCGGACAGTGCGCCCCAGTATGTGGGCTGATTGGCCGTCAACTCGAAGGTGTTGTTGACCCAGTTCCAGCCGGAGTGATCATGTGTCAGGCCGCAGGCACCAATCGGCGGATAGTCGTCGATGATGTCGACCTCGGCGAGGCTGGGGATGCCGGGATTCGCGGAACAATCCGCGCCCGAAGCAACGAGGGTCAACCGGACCGGGCAGCACTTCAGATCGGAGACGGTGGTTCGACCCGTAATCAGGACGGTTGGGGCGGAGGGTGGCAGGGGGTCGAGCACGATTTCACCGAGTGTGGCTTCGCCGATGGTGATGCCGCCCACGACCTCGACGCTGGAGGGGTCCGCGCAGCACCTGTCCTCCATCAAGACCTCGAACTCGACGACGGCGTTGCAGAGCCCGTCGACGGAGATGGGCTGGTCGGGGTTGGTGATGGTCAGGGTGATTTCGGGTGGGGTGGTGTCGATGATCGCGACGATGGCGGTGCACTGGGCGGACTCGATGGTGTCGGAGACCTCGAGGGTGACGGCGCAGATGAGGGGGAAGGGGGGGAGCGAATCGAGCGTGAGGATGGGTGTCGCGCTTGTGGCATCATCAAAGACGCCGTTCGGGCAGGTCGTGGTCCACTGGTAGAACAGCTCGTCGCCGTCGGGATCGAAGGAGTCTGTGCCGTCGAGTTGAACGCTGGTGCGCGGGCCTTCGCACTCCTTGAAGTAGATGGGGAAGTTCTCATCGCCGCCGCCGTCCCCGAGCGGATCGAGGCCGGCCGATGCGGCAAGATCGCCGTTGTCGTCACCAGGAGGTTGGATCTCGCACTCTTCGGTTTCGGGGTCGCAACCGCCCGGATCACAAATCGGGACCTGGTTGAGGATGACGAAGGACGTGTCACCCATGTAGGGACCGGTCTGCGGGGAGTCGGTGTTGAAGCCGTCCGCCGCCCAAACGTGAAAGTGTGTCTTGTTGACGAGGGTCATGTAGTCGGCCAGGGGAAGCGGGCGGGGGTTTGCGGTGGAGGTCGACAACGCTTGGCCCGATGCGAATTCGAGCGGGTCGAGGTTCGTGACCGGATAGAATACGGGTCGCCAGAGATCACCCTCCCAAGCGCTGACACAGCCGACGGCGCCGGTCCATGAGAACGAGTCGCCGGGTCGGACGATGATGGGGTCGGGCGGGGGCAGCGGGCCGAGCAGGGTCGGTCCGATGTCAAAGCTTTGAAGCAGGGCGCCGCCGAAGAACTGATCCTCGACCGAGGTGAGGAAATTGGCTCGCACCACCTCCCACGCTTCGGACAGTCGGTCTACGGTCGCGCTTGCGAGCAAAGGAAAGCTGTTTTCCAGGAAGCCGGTCAACCCGGTGAGCTGCCAGAAGAGGCGCGCGATGGCGAGCGAGTTTGTCTCACCGGTTGCTGGCGGGGTGTCCGAGGCGATGTCCACGGCGAAGGTGGAGCCGGATGCGTCCTGGAAGACGGTGTCGCCGACGCGCGGTATGCCGAGGTTGGACATGCCCAACGCCACCTGGCCGTGAACGGCGAAGAAGGCGGAGTATCCCGTGACCCAGGCCTGGCGCACGGCGTCGAGCTTGTCGTTGCTGCACGCGTAGCAGCCGAAGAAGAAGTCGGAGCAGCCCGACGGGTTGACGTACATGTTGTTGACGTCCATGAGGAAATGCGCGTAGAGGGCGTGGACGACGTCCCACTGGAAGCGGTCTCCGGTGTCGATGCGAATCTGATTGGTCGGATCGTCGTATTCGGTGGGGCCGACGGGGAATCGAACGATGGCGGTGGGTACGTTGGGGATTCCGATTACGCTGGTGTAGGGGGCGAACCTGGTGATGGCGTCGTAGAGCGAGCCGGCACCGTTGTTGAAGAAGTTTATGTCAAGGTTGAAGTTGCCCGAGGTGACGTCCTGAAACTCGCCGGGAAGCGAGCCGCCGGAGAAGTTGTCCCACGAATAGGTGTCGCCGGCTGCGTCTTGAATCTCGGTGAAGTCGTTGGCCAGCGAGACGACGACGAGTATAAAACGTCCGTCGCCTCCGCCGCGCGGTCCGAAGCTCGCCGAAGCCTGCCCGTTCTGGTCGGTGATGGCGATGCAGATGATGGGGGGCGGATCGGAGCCGGTAAGATCGATAAAAGCGATGCCCAGCGATGCCAGGGGCTGATTCGAGCCGTTCTCGTCCTGCCAGGTGGCGTTGATGTTGAAGTTGATGTCCTGGCCGGAGGACGCGCAGACATCGATACCTGTGGTGTCGAGCGGTGCGGGCGTGGCGCCGCGACCCATGACGCGCTCGTAAACGAGAGTACCGTCGTCCGACTGCAACGTCAGTCGTGGTCCGCCCGGAGCAGCTGAGACCTGGCCGGCTTTTTCGACATGACCCGTTACGGATTCGGTAGAGCGCAGGGTCGAGGGCGTGTCCGAAGCTTCGACGTTCACCGTGGCCGTGGCGCATAGCCACCAGGCAAAGAGAGCAGCCGGGATGACGATACGCCGAAACATAGGCCGGTTTGACGCGACGGCGCGAAGTTCCACGGACGAGTCCGGTTTGCTTGATAGAGGCACTTGCTTTCCTCCTCATGTTATGAGACGAGCCCGTTGTCCTCGTTTCCTTGCTTCGGGAGATTGGCCCTCCTATCTCCCCAGGAGTCTCGATATTAACGGACGACTATCGAGCCCGCAAGTCAAGAACGGCGTGGGACGGGATGATTGTTTTCGCGCGATTCGGGCATGGCCCCGGGCGTCGTGCCGAGGTGGATCCCGAAGCGGCGGCGGTCGAGGCGGCGTCGTGTCGCGAACGGTTTCCGACACCGACGAGCTCACGCCGTGGCTTCACTCACAATTCCAGGGGAGAGAATATCGGACCTCAAAGCATTCGTGCCGGTTCGGGCGCGTGTGGACGCCGCTTTCTTGACAGTGAATGATCCCGTTCGTAGGTTGCCGGGACGTTAGACCTTGGGCGTTGACGGAGATCGGTCCAGGAGAGCCAGGATTGGCCGGGCGACGTCTGTCATGGAGGACTATCGATGTTTCGGCTTCGAACTCGTCTTTCCCCGACTCCGGTTGTTCCGGGTGACCCCTCAGCCCGTGTCGCGCGCGGGAGGTTGCGAACCGGCTGTAGTCGGGCGATGGCGCTTGGGCCGCGGCGCGATGCGGGGCGAGCGGTGTTCACGTCGTTGTCGGTGACGTTGCTCGCGCTGGGGGCTTGCAACACGGGTGCCAAGAAGGTGTCGTTCATCGGTTCGCCGTTCGATCCGGATCGCCCGAAGGAGTATGTGCTCTACCCCGGGGACGTTCTGATGGTGCGGTTTCCGTCCGACCCGGATCTGGACCAGCAGGTTCGCGTCCGCGCGGACGGCAAGATATCGCTTCCGCATGTCGGCGACATTCAGACCGCCCAACGCAGCCCGGAAGCGGTCGCCAACGAACTGGCAAGCCGGCTGACCGGTGTGCTGGAAACGCCGGAAGTCTCGTTGATCGTGGTGGAGGAAGCTGGCCGGCGAGTCTATGTCGGTGGAGAGGTACTGCGTCCGGGGGGGATGGCGCTACAGCCGAAGCAGACGCTCGGTCAGGCGGTCATCCAGGCGGGCGGGTTTCGCAGCACGGCACACACGTCGGGCGTCCTGGTGATCCGAAACCGGCCGCGTGACGGGACATTCGTTTTGAAGGTCGACCTCGGCGAGGTGTTCCGTGGAGCAGAACCGGACACGCCGCTCGAGCCGTACGACATCGTGTACGTTCCCGAGACGGTCATCGCGCGCGTCGACCGGTTCGTTGATCAGTACATCAATCAGGTTATACCGCGCGCGGTCGGGTTCAGCTTCCTGGCTGAGCTGACGACGCGGCCCGTCGAGGTGGTGGAGCAGTCTCGACTGTTCACGACGGTGCCGAGCGTCCGGTAATGTCAGGGGCGTTCCGATAACCCGGTTTGCCTAAGCGCTTGGGGTTAGCACATCGCGGCGAGACCTTGACTTTTCGCCTGGAACCCAGTCTTATTAGCGGACGAGGAGGGAGAGGGCGGTTGCGCGAGTCTGCCCCGATCCCGAAGGCACACCGGATGTTTCCGGTATGCGCGCAGGTGCACGGCGGACGGCGAGGTGCGAGCGTTCGGGTGTGACAGGACCCACGCACGGTTTCCGTCAGCCGACATTGTGGACCCGAGCGGGCAGACGCGTGAACTTCGGGAGGTTGCGATCGAGGCGCGCTATCCTTGGGGCCTCGGGCGTCTGTCGCGGCACCGGGTGTTTCGCGGTGTACACGGGGTGATGGCTTGGTGCGCGGCGCGGTTCAGTGGTTCGGGCTGAGTTGGCGCCGAAACGACGAGACGTCCACACGGATCAATCACAAAACTGGTAAGACGGTGCAGACGTGAAAGCCATTGTTCTAGCCGGAGGGACGGGTCGGTTGTGTTATCCGCTGACCGGGTACCGTGCGCAACCGTTGCTGCCGATCTGCAACCGCCCGCTGATCGAGACCCAAGTTCGCTCGCTCGCCCGACGAGGTTTTCGCGAGGTCGGGATCGCCGTTTCACCTGACGTTCGGGACGATGTTCTGGCTTGCCTGGGGGATGGGCGCGACGTGGGTGTGCGTGTCGAGTACGCCTGTGACCCGGACCCCGCCGGGCCCGCGGGTTGTCTGCGGATGTTGCGGGACTTCGTGGGCAAGGACGCATTCGTGGTCATAAGCGGCGCGACGTTCCTGGGATCGGCGGACCTGGGCGCACTTGTCGACGCCCACCGACGCCAGCGCGCGGTGGCCACGCTGGGGATGTTCCGCGAAGAGAACCGCGACGGGCCGCTTCAATGGCAGGACGTGAAGCTCGGCGACAACGGGCGGGTGGAACGCTTCGACATACGGCACGCGTCGTGTGACCGCCGGCGCCGGGGCGTATTCGGCGGTGTGTATTGCTTCGATTCGAAGGTCTTCGATTGGATCCCCGGAGCCGGTCACGCGGACATCAAGGAACAGTTGATCCCGAGACTTTGTGACGAGGGTCTGACGGTCGTCGCCCAATGGCTGCAAGGTACGCATAATCAGATCGACTCGATACGCGAGTACGAACGTGTGAACAAGCAGCTTCTGGAGTCCCGCGGTTTCGAGGGCAACCACCATGTTGCCGTGGCCGAGGAAGTGTGGGCCGCCGCCGACGCTCAGGTGTCGTCCGGGGCGTTGGTTGTCGGGCCGGTGCTGATCGGCGACCGGTGCGTGATCGAAGAGGGCGCCCGGATCATCGGGCCGACGGTGATCGGCGAAGGGACACACATCGGTCGCGACGCGCTGGTGCGTGACAGCATCCTGTGGAACGACAGCGTGGTGGGAGCGCGGGCACGCGTTGAGTACTCGATTGTCGGAGCCGGTTGCGAGTTGACGGAAAGCGCCCGCCTTCGGCGTGAGATCCTCATGCCCGACGAGGACGTGAGCAAGTATCGGGACAAGGGCCAAGACGGCGGTGCGCGAGGGGACGATTCCGACGATCCGTCTTCGGGGGGTGTCGAGCAGCCGGTCATGGCGGTGCACCGTCCCGGCGCCAAAGTAAGGCGGTGGGTGCAGGTGGGAACGAAGCAGTTGTTGGACGTGACGGCGGCGGCTGCCGGACTCGTGCTTTGTGCGCCGATGCTCGTGATCCTGGCGGCTCTCGTGAAGCTGGATTCACCGGGACCGATTCTGTTCAAGCAACGGCGTTGCGGCCGAAACGGGAAACCGTTCACGCTGTACAAGTTCCGCACGATGTGCGCGGGCGCGTCCGACATGCAGCCGGACTACCGGTCGCAGAACGACGTGGACGGTCCGATGTTCAAGATGTTCGATGACCCGCGGGTGACGCGCATGGGTCGGTTTCTCCGCGACAGCGGACTTGACGAACTGCCGCAGCTTCTGAACGTGGTCCGGGGTGACATGAGCCTGGTCGGTCCGCGGCCGTTGGCGATGCACGAGATGTCTCGCTGTCCGAGTTGGCGCGATCTGCGGCTGGGTGTGCGTCCGGGAATCACCGGTTTGTGGCAGATTCAAGACCGCTCGGGGGTCGCGTTCCACGAGTGGATCCAGCATGACGCGGAATACGTGAAAAGGTGGTCGCTGCGACTGGACTTCGAGATTCTCGGGAAGACCGCGCTGTGGGCCGCCGCGCGGGTGTTCGACATTCGACTGCGTCGCGGGGTACAGGCATGACGGCCGCGTAGCCAGAAAAAGAGTGAGCGATGAGAACCCAGGCGTATTTAGCTGATCTGCGACACAACTACGGAGGCGTATTGGCAACCGACTGTATGCCGATCGGGGTCGCCTATATGAAGGCGGTCATGGATCGCGACCTGCCCGCGGGCGACGTCGAGTCGCGCGTGTTCGCCTATCCCGACGCGCTGCTGACCGCGATGAAGGAGAATCCTCCGGACGTGCTGATGGTCAGCAACTACGTGTGGAACGAAGCGCTGAGCCTCTTTTTCCTGGAACTGGGCAAGCGACTGAACCCGAAGATGCTGGCGGTGATGGGCGGACCGAACCTCTCGGTGGAACCCGAGCGACAGATCGCCTTCGTGCAGGCGAATCCACAGATCGACATCTACGTGGTCGGGGAGGGGGACGTGCTCGCGCGTGACATCGTGCGGTCTTACCACGAGTCTGGGAAGCGGCTCGATCGGTGCCTGGCGATGGATCACGAATCGAGCGTCGTACGTCGCCCTGATGGCACGATCGAGCGGACCGAGCCGTGGGACCGTGCCCGCGACGTGGAGGTAATCCCCTCTCCGTGGCTGACGGGCATCATGGACGAGTTTTTCGACGGTCGGTTGGCGCCGATGATCGAGACGAATCGGGGGTGTCCGTTCGCCTGCTCGTTCTGCGTGCAGGGCACGAAGTTCTACAACAAGATCGCGAACTTCAGCCTGGAGCGTCTCGAAACGGAGATCGAGTACATCGCCACCATGATCAAGCGGAAGTCGCCGAGCGTCGGGATGCTGCGGATTGCCGACGCGAACTACGGCATGTACGACCGCGACGTCACGATCTCGGGGTACATCGGGCGGGTTCAGCGGAAGTACGGGTGGCCCACGTTCATCGACGCGACGACCGGGAAGAACCGCGCCGAGAAGATCATCGAGTCGATGGAGCAGGTCAACGGCGCCATCGTCCTCTACCAGGCTGCTCAGTCCCTGGATGAAGAGGTGCTGAGAAACGTGCGCCGCACGAACATCAAGCTGGACGCCTATTCGCAGATTGCGGCCCACGTTCGCGGGCGGGGACTGCGGATGAACTCCGATCTGATTCTCGGTCTGCCCGGTGAGACGCTTCAGAGCCACACGGACGGCATGCGCAAGCTGATCTCGGCGGCGACGGATCAGATGCACTGCTTTCAGGCGATGATGCTCAAAGGTGCGGACATGGAGTCGCTGGAATCGCGTGAGTCGTTCAAGTTCAAGACGGCGTTCCGCGTGTTGCCGAAGAATTACGGCGCGTACGACGGGGTGCGTGTGTTCGACATCGAAGAGATCGTGGTCGCGACGGAGACGCTCCCGTTCGAGGACTATATCGGGGCTCGCGAGCTTCACATGACCTTCAGCGTCTTCTGGAACGACGGGTGGTTCCGCGACGTGGTCGACTTTGCCCAGCGCTGTGGTATAGACCGCTTCGACTGGCTGATGGCGATGCTCGACGCGCTCCGTTGCGACGACGGGAGAATGCGCGCGTTCCTCGATCAGTTCGTGGCCGAGACCAAGGGCGAACTGTTCCCGACACGGGAGGCGTGTGCCGAATTCTACGGGCGGGACGAGAACTTCGACCGGCTGCGTCGCTCCGAGATCGGCGACAACCTGATGTACAAGTATCGGGCGATCGCGTCTTTCGAGCTTTGGCCCGAGGTCTGCGACCTGGCGATGACAGCGACGCGGGGGTTGCTCGTGGATCGTGGGATCGCGGCCGACGTTGCCGACTTCGACGACTTCTGGAGCGACCTGCACCGCTTCATCTTCTGCAAGCACGCTCACGGCGCATCGGTCAAGGACGTGCTCGCGCCTGTAACGGCGACCCTGCGGTACGATATTCCGCGGTGGTTGTCCGAAGGAACACCGAGGGATACGAAGCCCTATCGGCTGCCGCCGACCGAGTGGGTGTTCAGGCTCAGCGACGCGGGCGCGAAGGAGCTGGACGCTGCGTTTGAGGTGTGGTCGACCGAGTTGAAGGGTCTGAGCAAGCTGGTGACCCGGATTCGCATCGATTCGCAGGTGCGTGACTGCGAGCCCGCTGAGGATGTCACTTCCGCGGCACGGTCCAACGTGGCGTGACTTATTGCCTGTCGTCTGGATCGGCCACGGGCGTGCCGGCTGTCCTTTTACCGACTACGGTGTAGAGTCGCGCCTTGCGCCCCTTGTAGATGGCTGAGTGGTATCGGATCGTGGCCTCCTCGAAGCCGAGCATGCCGATCGACCTTCTCACGAACTCGGGGGTGAGAATCCACCACGATACCATTCCGGTGCCGTGCCGGTGGTCGGGCAGGAAGGCTTTGCAGGCGATGCCGATGCGCCCGAGCCAGTACATGGGCATAAAACGCCGTGAGACCACGTTGGTCACGACGACGCGTTCGCGTGACATGCGACATCCCTGCTTCAGAGCGAGGACCGGGTCGCGGACGTGCTCAAGAATGCTCCCGAAGGTGACAATGTCGACCGGGCCGATGGCGGACGGTATGTCGTAGACGGTCCCGTGGGCCATTTTGGCGTTCAGGTTCAACGCCCTGTGCGTGAACCAGAAGGCGTTGTTCAGGCGGCGTGCGCCTTCCTTTCCCGAGACGCTGTGCTCTTGGAGATCGACGCGAGCATAGGGGACGATGTCGATCAGGAAGTCGGGCGAGAGGTCGTATGCGACCACGTCGGCGCCGCGTTTTTCCATCTCGGCACAGAGAAATCCGCTCGCGCTGCCGAGTTCAAGCACGCGCTTGCCGCGGAACTCGACGCCGCCCAGGTAGTTGTCGACGTCGTCGCGCAGGTCCCATTCGCCGGGGATCACCCCCACGCCGGGAATGTCGAGCGTGTGATAGAACAGACAATCATCGCGATCGGTTATCGTCAGCGGTTCGGCGTACAGTGGTTTGTTTGACATTCAGTCGTTCCGGTTGTCGTGTCGGGTGACGTTACCTTGTCTCTCGGGCGGCTGTCGGGCGTTATGGGGGCGGGTAGGCCTTGACCACCACGTGGTGCATGAGCGCCGGTTCGCCGCGCGGTCCATAGCGGAACGTGTTCAGTATTTCAACCTTGTCAAAACCCGCATCACGGATCATCTGTTCGAGGGTGTTCAGGCCGTATCCCCACCAGACACATTCCTCGATCCCGCCGAAGTACTGCAACAACCCGGGATAGCCGAGATGATCGAGGTTCGGCAGAAAGTGCTCCGAGATCAAGGCGTAGCCCTTTGTTATGCTGCAGAGTCGTTGGAGGGCCCGGACGGGGTGGGTCAGGTGCAGCAGGACGTCGCCGGAGTGTACGATGTCGAATCTGCCGACCTGTTCCGGCGAGAGATCGTAGAGGCTGATCAACTCGCGTCGGACCTTTGATTGCAGGATTTCGTGGGCGACCTGGAAGCCGGGACCGATCTTTTCGTCGAGCTCGTCGGGGGTGAGCGCGGTTCGTCGCCGGGGCGGCATGTCGAGGTCCGCCCGGCGGGCGATGTCGATCGCGACGACCTCATCCGCGCCGCGCCGCTCGAACTCGAAGGCCCAGAATCCGTCAAAGGTTGCGGCGTCGAGGACGCGAAGTCCGTCGAGGCGCTGGGGGAGCTGGTAGTGCGCGAGAATCGGGCGGTGGTCGAAGAAACCGGGCGTAATGACGCCGTGGCCGAGATCGATGGAGTGGTACCATTCGACGTCTTCGATGCGATCGAGAAGCGCCTGTCGTTCGGGCGTGGTCTCGGATGCGCTTGGCGGTGGGGGGGTGAAGGGCTTCGCATCGGCCTTTCGACCAAGTCGCAACAGGCCACGCAGCATGCCGCGAACGCGCCGCCAGCCGCGATCCGAAAGTGAAACCGCGAAGGTCTGCTCGTCGGCGACGACGCCGACCTTGAAACCCAGGGCCTTGAAGCTCAGGTGCGCCATCGTCGATCTCCTGGAACCGTCATGCTCGTTCTCCGTGCGTGCGGCGGGTGAATCGTTCGCCGCCATGCGGTGCGATCCGGATCAGCGTTTCCGCCTAGGTTGTTCACAGCAAGATACTCCTATATCTGAGGCTGCTCGCGACGAACAGACCGAGCGACACCACGTCTCGCAGCAGGTAGACCAGGACGCGCACCGGGCGCAACGCACCCCGGAGGGTCCGTGTCGGTTCCGACCCGCGGCTGACGGCATAGGGCAACCAGAGTAGCAGAAGCACGGGCCACCACCAGGCTGCGGCGGTTGCGGTCAGCCCGAGCAACAGGGCCGCCTGATGGCGGTCGTAAAAATATCGCGCGAAAAAGAAGCGTCGCAGCTCGGGGAACCGCTTGACTAACCCGGGCCAGAGAACCAGGCGGCGGACCAGAATCCAGCGGTGGAACGGCATGGGTTGAACCTCGTGGTAGACGAGCGCGTCATGCGCAAAGCGGCTCTTCCAGCCGTTTCGCTTGACCCGCCAGGCCAGGTCGACGTCCTCGCCGCCGAGAACGAACGCGTCGGTGGTGTTGTAGTCGTGGCGGAAGCCGCCGGCTTCGTCGAACGCACGCTTTCGATAGAACAAATTCGCGCATTCATACACGTGGTTTTCCTGTTCCACGAGCACGTACCACTTGAACACCCCCAAGGGCTTATCGGGCTCGGGGAGGGTGCGCCCCTGAACGATTCCGACGCCGTCCGCGAACGCTGTGAGCCCGGCGCGTAGCCAGTTCGGGGTCGCCTCGCAGTCGCTGTCCATGAGTGCCACGAAATCGGCACGCGCTTCGGCGACGCCCAGATTCCGCGAAGGACCCGGACCCTCCGGCGGTTTGCGGAAAAGGCGCAGGTCAAAAGCGGCGTGCTGTTGCAGGTCCTCCACGACACGGGCAACGGAGTCATTCGGCGAGCTGTCGACCACAATGACCTCGTAGTCTTTCTCCGGGAGGGTCTGCTTGAAGAGCGATCGAACGGCGCGCCGCACGCACTCGGGCGAGCCGAACGTGGGGACCACCACGGAAACGCGTGGGGCGGTGGGGTCGGATTGGCCGGCCGTCGACATCTCGGTCACGCTCCGTCCAACAGTTGCCGGTAGAGGTCCATCAATCGATCGGCGTGCCTTTTCCAGGTATATGATTGGGCGAGTTGGTGATTTCGGCGGCCCATCCGTTCGGTCAGCGTGCGGTCGGACCAGAGTCGCCGGACGGCGTGGACCATCTCGGGTTCGTTGCCCGCCGAGATGCGGACGCCTTCGTACTCGAGCGGGATGGTGGAGATGATCGCGCAGCCCGACGCCATCGCTTCGAGCAAGGCGATGCCGAAGGTTTCCGCTTGCGAGGGCAGGATGAAGATTCGTGCGGCGGCGAACGCAGCGCGCAGCTTTTCACCGCGCTCGAACGTCACGAACTCGACGTTGGGTGGGGCTTGTTCTCGCAGTGCCGACTCCTGCGGTCCCCAGCCCATCAGCCGGAAGCTGGCTTCGGGAACCGCGCGGGCGGCTCGAACCACGTCGTATACGCCCTTACGGACGTCGTACTTGCCCACGAACAGAACGACGTCCTCCTTGGTTTCGGCCGGGCGGTAACGGTCGATCTCGATCCCGGGACTGTTCACCAGCGCCCGGTCGGGCGAGACGCCGAGGGCGACTCCGTGCTCGCGCGAGTAATCGCTAAGGAACAACGTTCTGGTGTAGGGGCGGGTGAGGACGTAACGCTCCCACCGCATCCAGAATCGCCCGAGGATCGGTCCGCGCATCTCCTTCCAGGCGTCGCGGAACAGTCCGAGCGTCATGCAGACGACCGGTTTGCCGAGGCGTTTGCCCGCACGCAACGACGGAAGGCAGGCGTGGTAGTTGAAGGTGTGGATGACGTCCGCATCACGAGCGTGCCGCGCGATGGTTTTCGTCGCGAGGTTGAAACGATAGCGGTGGACGGGGACGCGGGTCGTTTCGAGACCTTCATAGTCGGTGACGTCGGGGTCGCCGGTGGTCACCACGCGCACGTGGGCGCCGTGGGCCACCAGGCTGCGGGCGGTCTCGAGTGCCACGTATTCGCCGCCGCCGGCGAATTCGGGCGCGAAACGTTCATGTGTGAGCAGTACCTTCATCCGCGATCTTCAGAATCCGTCGTAAAGCTCTTCGTAGCGCGGTCCGATGCGATCCCAACTGCGGGCTTCCGCGCGGGCCCGCCGCAACGAGCGTGACACGCGATCCTGATCGAGCGGCAAGGCGTTGCGGATCGCATCGGCCAGCCCCTGTGCGTTGGTGGTTTCGTAGCTGGTCGTCTGCGGGTCGAAGGTGCGGCCGAGCGCGGGGTCGTCGACCAGCTCCTTCAAACCGCCGTGTGCCGTAACGGCGACCGGCGTGCCGCAGGCCCATGATTCCACGATGGACATGCCGTATGCCTCCCACATCGACGGCAAGACCGTGACACTCGCTTCTCGATAGAGGCGGGGGAGGTCTTCGAGCTCGCCCACGCCGAGGACCTCGATATCCTGCCGCAATGCGGGTGGAAGCGGGTCGAGGACCTCACGCCGCAGCGCGTCGGAAAGTTGTCCCGAGAGACGCAGCAGGGCGTCGGGCAGCTCACGCTTGAGCAATTCGAAAGCCCGGATCAGCACCCGCACACCCTTTCGTCGGTCGTCGAACGACGCGACCGAGAGGATTCTCGGGCGCTCAGAAACCGGTCCGTCTTTTAACGGGAACGCCGCGATATCGATCGGCACGGGGATAACGTGGGGCTTGAAACCATAGAATTCCTGCGTGATCTGTGCGTTGAACTCACTGTGCACCATGCAGCGGTCGGAGGAGCGCATGGCCCGGCCGACGAGATATCGGTCGGGGGGGACGCGGGGAAGCCAGTAGGGCACGGGCGGGCCCGTCACCTGCAAGACGGTGCGGAAACGGCGGCGGCGACGCAACGCGTTGGCGGCGCAGGTGTCCAGATACGCCAGACTGTGAACGACGTCCGCGTCGATCTGAAGCAGGCTGCGGACCAGCGAAGGCACGAAGGTGTGCATGGGCGTCAATCTGAGTTTGGCGAAGGCGGGGCGCCATCGCTGTCGGTGCAGGATACGCCGACCATCCGGCGTGTCTTCGGTGGTCCCGGTGCCAAGCCTGCTCGAAATGGTGACGACCTCGTGACCCCGATCCGACAGGAACCGGGCGAACTCGGCGATGAAGCGTTCCGACCCGCGCCGTACGTAGGGCCAACAGAAGGGATGCGTGAGCACGATCCGCACGGCTTACGCCCCTTTCCTGCGTTTGGGACGACGGGCTTCGATGACGCGTTCATAGGTTCGTTCGAAGCGGGGGCCGACCGCGTGCCAACTGTATTGCATCGCGTGTGCTCGACAACGACTTGCGGTGTCGGGTTGGCGGCTCAGGTCGAGGGTTTCGTCCAAGGCCTGCATCAGCCCATTTACGTTGGTCATCTGTGTCGTGGCATCGGCACCCGGTTCGCAGAGCCTACCGACCATCGGATCGCTGAGCAGCTCGGGGATGGCGCCGTCGTTCGTGCCGACGACCGGCGTTCCGGTAGCGAGCGACTCGAGAATGACCATCCCGAACGCCTCCCACATGGAGGGCAGCACGGTGACAGCCGCCTGGCCGTAGAGTGCTGGCAGATCCTCGACGGCGCCCACACCGAGAAAGTGCACGTCCTTGCGCCAGCGGGGCTCGATCAACTCGAGCAGTTGCGACCGCACATCGTCCGACGTGTGTCCCGACAGTTGCAGGATGAGTTCCGGGCGGCGGGCCTTGAGGCGGTTAAACGCACGCATCAACGTGGGCCCGCCCTTGCGTTCATCGTCCAGTGCGGCGGTGCACAGTATCTTCGGGTGAGACCGGTCTCGATCCGTTCGCAAGGGGAAGCGCTCGGTGTCAACGGGGACGGGCATGATCGTGCAGGCACGTCCGAAGCGCTTGACGAAGTCGTCTCTCATGTATCGACTGAGTGCCATGGCTTCGTCGGATTGCCGGACGGCGCGCCGAAAGATCGCTCCGCGCAAGGTGAGTGAGCGAAAGTACTGAATGCGGGGCGGAAGGGCGTTTGCCCAGAAAATGCACGGGGTGTTGGTGATGGTCCGGCTGACGATGCCCGCGTAGGCGTCGATGAAGG
The DNA here is from genome assembly GCA_050050135.1 of Phycisphaerae bacterium. GTDB lineage: Bacteria > Planctomycetota > Phycisphaerae > UBA1845 > UBA1845. The sequence goes on along the minus strand of JASFUW010000025.1, from coordinate 8,035 downwards.
TCGTGCAGTGCACGACGTCGAACCGGTGCCAGAGCATGCTCGCGAGGGCGATGGGGAAAAACGCGTGAAACTCCAGGAAACCGATGCGGGCGAACGACGGGTGCCATAGCCTGCGGTGGCAGATGGTGGTGAACCCGCGCTCGCGTCGGATCAGCTTGGGACCGGGTTTGCCGCAAATCAGGGTGACGTCATGGCCGCGGCTTACCAGGAAGGCGGCCAACTCGTTGGAGAACCGCTCGCCGCCACGCCGAACCCAGGGCCAGTTCGTTGGAATCGTGATGCCGATCTTCATGGGCTCCAGGCAGCCTCTTATTCAGGCGTCAGCGGTATCTCGACCGAGCAGACCGAGTGTTTGGGGAAGACGAACTCGAACGAGGAGCCGACACCGGTCAGCGTTCGAGAGCGGATGGCGACGTCCTGCGGGTTTCCCTTGTCGAAGCGCGGGTTGGCGGTATCGGTCATCTGCGTGCCCCACTTCAGACCGGGGACCTTGGGCAACTGCGTTCCGGTGTTGGCGTCGATTCCGCTGCCGGTGAGCGTCCATACGGTGGCGTCGCCGCGCGGTTTGCGGTCGTGGATGTTGATCGTCGCTTCGATCGGGGCGTCGAAGTGCTTGTTGACGCCGAGCACGTAGAGTGTCTCGCCGTCGTCACTGAGGCCGGAAATCACGTCGAGGTAGGGCACGCCGCGGACCTTTTCAACCACGCCCAGGGCTTTGCTCGTGAACGTCGGGCAATCCACGGTCGAGTCAACCAGCACGTCGCCGAAATGGCGCGTGTACATCTGCAAGGCGAAGTAGGGACCGTTGGGCGTCCAGCGTCCGTTCCGCTGGCTGATCCATCCCATGAAGCTGATTTCGTTCAGCTTGAACGCGTTGGCGACGGTGACCTTTTCCGACTCGATGAACACATTCAGGGTGCTGGCGGTGAACAATGCCGATCCGAGCGTCTTGACATGGTGCACGTAGGGGCTGGTGGGGTCGGCGTGGAAGAAGGGACCCCACTCGGTGACCGCGATCGTGATCTCGTCGGCGCGTTCGGGGACGTAGTGCTCGATCTGGTCACTGAGCGTTTCGAGGTTTTGGCGGATAAGCGAGGGGGCTGCAAGCATGGCCTGATAGACCGTTCGCAGGTCTCGATCGCCCTTGTCCCAGACGAGGGGTGCGTAGGCGTTGTGGACGGCGAGGAAGTCCAGAGCGTGTCCCGCCTTGGTAAGGACGGTGCGGTCCCAGCCGGCGTAGCTGACCGTGTTGTATCGTCCGGCGTTCTCGCCACCGATGGCGCCGATCTTGATGTCGGGGTCGGCGGCGCGCATGGCGTCGGCGAAGGCGATGAAGCGCTCGGCGTACGTCTCGGGCGAAATTGTGACACTTTTGGAGATGGGCGTGTCTTCCTTGATGTAGAGCTCGTTTCCGACTTCCCAGAACGTCACGCGGCGATCGAGCGCGCCGGAATCGTTCTCGGGGTTTACGTAGCGGACCCACTCGGCGGCTTCCTCGGGTGTTCCACTGCCGGCGTTGACCGTGATCAACAACTCGCCATCGACCGCGCGGGCGAATGCCAGTGCCTCGTCGGTTCCGAACGCATGTCGAGACTTCGGCCCGTCGGTGAAGTGGAGTGAGTCGGGGCGGGTCGCCTGGGGCCCGACACCTTCACGCCAGTGGTAGAAGTCGGAGTAGACGCCGCCGGGGAAGCGGATGGAGGAGACGGCCAGCTCGCGCGAAAGCTGAACGAGATCGGAATCTAGCTGTCCCCGCTTGGCGTCCCAGAGCCCCATTCCGTCGTGTGTCCATTCGACGTTGACGCCGTACAGCGTGCGGGGTATCCGGCGCACGCGGCGCCCGGCGTGGACGTCGATCGTCGCCGCTAGTGGGTCGGCACTTACGGCGAGTGGCGCCGTCGTTGCACCGCAGCCGGCGGAAGGACCTCCGACGTCGTCGCCGACCTGCGAGAGGATCCAGACGCCCAGGAGCAGGACGATCAAAACGCGGCTATAGAACCTCCCGCGTCCACCCGCGCGTCGGACGCCAGCTCTGCTGTCGGTTTCAGTCATAACCGTCTGTGACCCTATGGTAGTGCTCCCTTGGCGGCGGTGCGTCTCTTCGAGAGCGTCGTGTCGGGCAGCCACCGCCGACTGAACAGATGGTCGAGCTCGGCGTCTTTCACGACGCGTGACCGCTGGATCGTCGCCCGGTGCCTCATCGTATCGACTAGCGCGGTGAAGTTCCACCATAACGCCCGGAGCCTGGCTAGCCGGGGCGGACGCAACAAGGCGTCAAGCAGGGCGTAGGCAATGTAGATCGGCAGGTACCTGGTGAGCCGCCAGCGTCCGTAGTTTTTGATCATGGAGCGCAGCCGGTTCTTGCAGTAGTGGAAGACGATCCGGCTGCCCATTCTGGAGACTGTCAGGTTCACGTGATGGAACGCGACGGCGTCGGGGACGCACACCGACCGGTAGCCCAAGAGGTGACCACGCCAGCACAAGTCCGAGTCCTCAAAACCGTAGAAGCACGCCGCGTCGAACCCGCCGGTGCGCTCGAAAAGCTCGCGTCGTGTGAGGACGGCCGCGGTGGCGATCCATAGCCGTTCGGCCGGCTGGGAGACTTCGGCGGGGTGTTGCCCTTCACACGCGCTCCAGGCCAGACCGAGCCGCCCGGTGACGCCGCCGTAGGAGTCGATGCGATCGTGCTTGTCAGCGAAGACGAGCTTGCCGCCGACGAAACCGACCTGAGGTGCTTCGCTCAGCTTGGCACGGGTCGCGTCCAGCCAGCCGGGCGCCAGCTCGACGTCGCTATCGACGAACGCCAGGAGAGCGGCGTCGGTCGTCGCGACGGCGCGGTTCCGACTGGCGGCGGGTCCGATGTTGTCGTTGTTTCGCAGTACGCGCACCCACGGAAATCTTTCGGCGATCAATGCGGCGGTGTCGTCCGTCGAAGCGTCATCGACCACGATACACTCGTCGTCCGCTCGCATCTGCTGCCTGATCGATTCAAGGCAGGTACCGATTACGTCACGGTTGTTGAACGCGCAAACGATGAACGCGACCGGTGCGTCGTTCACCGCTTAGACTCCTGCGACGACGACTCAGGCGTAAGGGACGGGCCCGGGACGGGTGGGGCCACGGTCGCGGGAACCGTGCTCAGCAGACCGAAGACGAGCGTGAAGGTGTAGAGGTTGGGGTCTGTCCAGAGTGAGAATCCGGAGAGTTGGTGGAGCGAGACGCCGACCACTCCGATCAGCAGGCCGATGACGACGGCGCGTGTGTATCCGTCGGTTGTGGCGGCGATACGCCGGGCGATGACGCCGGCGCCGACCAGCCACACCAAAAGCGCCGACAGACCCAGGACACCCGTTTCCGCCAGCAAGAGAAGGTACACATTGTGGACGGCGAGGATGCCGCGCATGTTGATTCCGCGGCGGATGGCCTCGAAGTCACTCAGGTATTTCTTTGCACGGGGATCATGGTCGGAAAGGTAATGCCCGTAGCTGTTGAGGCCGACGCCGACGACCGGGCTCCGGTCGAAGATGCGCACGGCGATCCGATTGTACTCTGCGCGGAAGTCGACCGACTCCGACCAGTCGCGCGTGACGCGGTCGACGATCTGACTGGTGAAAGGCAGCGCCGCCACCGCGACCGCGAAGCCCGCGACGGCGAGCAGTCCGATGGCTCGCTTGGGGCGTATTCCCTTCGTGATCGTGACGACCGCGAGGACAATCACGAGCTCAATCCCGGCTACCGCCCAGGCTGCGCGGGAGAGTGTGCCCACGATCCCGGCGAGCCCCATAAGCCCGGCGGCTGTCGACACGAGCCGTACGCGGGCGTTGCGTGCGACCAGAGCCAAAGAGACGAACGCCGGCATGGTCAACAGCAGGTAGACCGCGAGAAGGTTGGGGTGCCCGAGCGTCCCGACGGCGCGGGTCCACTCCTGAAGCAGGTCAGAGCGTTCGGCACGCAGGGCGGCGCCGCCGGCGGTCCCTGCGCCGAAGAGGGCGGCGAACTCGAAACGGCCGTCGGTGGCGACCTGGAGCAGGCCGTACGTGCCCTGGAGGGTCACGGCGCATCCCAGTCCGAGGACGGCGACCCACCACTCGCGTCGGGTGAAGGTGGCCCTGATGTACCAGAGGATCAGACAGATCTTCGCGATGCGGACCATCTCGATTGCGGCCCACATTTTGTGTTCTGCGAAGAGCGTTGAAAGCGCGCAGGCAGCAACAAAGGGTGCGACCCAAAGCCAGATGGAGTCCGAACGGGCGACGGAGCCGGTACGCCGGATCACGCGCTTGCAGGCGTGCAGGCCGAGCAGCCCGATGAACAGGGCGTCGGCGGGAATCCAATACAGGCCCTGCGACTCGAAGTTTCCGATCAGGTTGTCAAACGAGAAGTAATTGCGGTTGTACGTGAGTGCGAGCACCCAGCCGAACAGGAGGACCTCGCGAAGGCGCCGCGTCAGGAAGGCGGCCCACAGGATCGCGCCGCCGACGGCGAGGATGAGCAACGTCCGCCGGCGCATCGCGCTGATCTGGACGGTCGCGACTACCCCGATGACGCCGACGAGGACCGGTAGGGCAAACACGAAGACCCGGCGCAACGGGTCGAGGGCTGTCAGGCGACGGATCATGGCGGCGGCCATCCCAATCGCATCCGAGGCTTCGACATGACGTGTGCAGTCATCAGTATTCGGTGAGCGATCCGGTCTGTTTCGCCAGACGAACGGCGTAGGCGAAGGCGGCCAACCCCCCGGTCATCAAGACGGCGGCCATCACGGTGAGTTTCAAAACGCTGCCGAGCAGATCACGCAGGGTGGATCCTTCCAAAACCGCGAACCGCATTCCGTCCAGGGCGTGCGTGAGGGGCACGAGCTCGGCGACCCATTGGAGCCACCCCGGGAGCACGGCGACGGGGAAGAGCACGCCGCTCAAGAGAATCGTCATATAGCCCATGAGCGTCATGATCGACTCGCCGCGCTTGATCAACATCACCACGGCCGCCCAGGCGATCCCGATTCCGGCGAAGCACAGAACGGTGAACACGAAAACCACGACGGTCGAGAGGATGTTGGTCTCCGCCAGGCTGACGCCGTAGAGCAATGCTCCGATCACGATGTAGAAGACGAAGCGGATGGCGGCGAAGAAGTAGCCCCATAGTGACGAACAGATCAAGAACCACGAGAGACGGACGGGTGTCATCAGGGTCGCTTCGAGGACGCCGGTGAGTTGCCCTTCACGAATCTGGCGGGCGAACATGGTGAGGCTGATTCCGACGCAGTCGGTCAGGGCGATCCCGATCAGAAGAAACGCCAGGTAGTTTCCGCCGTAGGGCTCGAGGGCGGGGAGTTTGGCGTCACCGATGGTGCGCCCGACGTAGTAGAACACGCCCAACAGCAGGAAGTTACCCAGGAGCTGAACCGCGAAGGACGTTCGATAGCTCATCGCGATGATCGCGTCTCGCTTGAAGAAGGCCCAGGCTGTGCGCATGGCGACGATCATGATGGCTCGCCTCGTTCGGTACCGTCGGCCTGACTCTCCTGGTCCTTTCGCACCAGCGAACAAAAGACCTCGTCGAAGGTCCTCTCCTGCAGGTCGCAATGTATGATCTTGCCGGAAGCGCGGAGGATGGCGTTGAGTGCGTAGGACAGACCGTCGCTGTTCTTGGCAACGCCGACGCGCAGCTTCGTTTCCTGGTCCTCGCTTTCTTCACGCTCGACGTCGAGCAGACCGACGTCGGGGGCGGGGGTGAGCATGCCGTTCACCTCGCCGCCGCGATAGGTTACGGTGTAGACGTCGAGTCCGCGTTCGTCCAATCGGCGCCTGATCTCGTCGATCGAGCCTTCAGCAATGATCGTGCCCCGGTTGATAATCACGACGCGGTCGCAGAGTCCTTCGGCCTCGTCGAGCTGGTTCGTGGCGATGACGTGCGTGCGGTGTGGGGCGTCCGCCCGTTTCTGCCGGATCAGCTCGCGGATGGTTCGAGCGCTGAGTGGATCGAGGCTTCGGGTGGGTTCGTCGTAGAGAATCAGTCGCGGTTCCCCGATGAGCCCCCGGGCGATGGCCAGCTTCTGTTTCATGCCCGCGGAGAAGGTGTGGTACGGCTGGTCGGCGGCGTGGGCCAGTCCCAATGCCTCGAGCAGGGCGCCGCTGCGCGTGAGGGACTCGCGCCGTGACAGACCGTGCAGCGTGGCGAAGAAAATCAGGTTCTGTCGGGCGGTGAGCCGCCAGTAGAAACTGCGCTCGTCGCAGGAGACGAGCCCGATCAGGCTGCGCGTCCGAAGCTCGTTGGCGAAGACGTCGTAGCCGTAGATTTGTACTCGACCGGACGTCGGCAGAAGGAGGGTGGAGATTATCTTAAGCAGCGTCGTTTTGCCGGCCCCGTTCGGTCCGAGCAAGCCGACCATTTCACCTTCGTACACGCTTGTTGACACGTCACACAAGGCGGCGACGTCGCGCGGGCGAGTTGACGGCCGGCGAAGCCATAACCGCCGCCGTGTGTAAATCTTCGACACGCGCTCGACCGAGACGGTCGGCGCATCGGTTGGCGTATGCGGTTTGTCTGCCGACATTGTCTTTCCCACTTCGACCATGGCGTTCTATCGACCCGACCCGATCACCGTACGAACGCCCGATAGACCCACCCCGGAATGTAACGGCGGTGTTTGTTCAGAATGACGCCGACGACCTCGGCGCCGACCCGATCCAGCTCCGCTTTGGCCCTCTCCACCATCTCGCGGCGGGTTCGCCCGGCCTCGACGACCAGCACAATGTGGCGGACCACCCTGATTGCCGCCCCGGTGGCACCGCTTCGCAAAATCGGCGGCGTGTCGACCAACACCACCTGGTCGTTCGCCGAGGCGGTTTCGAGTATCTTGCGCAGCGCGGGGGCTGGCTCGGGCACGAGCCCTTTGTTCAAAGCGTTGTGCCCGGCTGGAATGATCCCGAAGCCCAGACTGCATGCCTGGACGCAGTCGGCGGGGGTTAGAGCGCCGGCGGCGATGCCCGAAACGCTCCGTGACGAGTCCAGCCGGAGCATGTCCGCCAGGACGGGGTCCTGCATATCGCACTCGACCACCAGCGGATCGACCTGGCATGCATGCGTCAGATGGTGGGCTATGTTCAGGACCGCCGACGTCGTTCCCTCTCCCCCGCGAGCGCCCGTGAGCAGGAAGGCGCGGAGACCGTTCTCTCGGGCCTTGTTGGCCAGCGTGACCGCCACCTTTCGGAAGTTTTCGTTGGCTTCGCTGTTCATGCCTCGTCACGCTCGCCCGGACCCCGAGGCGCCACAACGCCCCGAGCGACCTGTATGGTTTTTGCGTTCGACCACAACCGGCCGCGCCGCCCGCCGATGACGGGGATGACCGCGAGAACCGGCAAGTTCATCGATTCGTCGAGGGTCTTGGCGTCGTAGATCCGGTGATCGAAGAACTCCACGACGGACGCGAATGCCAGGGCGGCGAGCAGGCCGACCGAAGCACCGATGACCAACAAGGTCAGCTTTCTGATCCCGACGGGTCGCAGGGGGTCCAGGTCCTTGGCGATGACCTCAACGTTGCCAAGGTGCTGTCGCTCCATGGCGGCGGTCGCAGCCGCTTCCTCGAGCTTCTTCTCGAAAAACATGAACGCGCCTTCCGCCACGTCGACGCGCCGCTTTAGATCGGTCCACTCCTTTTCTCGCTGGTGCAGACCGTTCAGTCGATCTTCGAGCCCATTGATCGCTGCAAGACGGGCTTGATACGTTTTCTGCTTTTCGGCAAGCGTGCTTTCCAGGTTCGAGGAGATCATCCGTTCCAGCAGCTCGAACTGTTCGCGGTTGGTCTTGATCTGTGTCTCGTTGGCCCGCGGCTTGGCTTGCAGCTCGATGAGTTCCTGCTGTAACTGGGCCAACTGGACCATCAGCCGACCAGGGAAAGAGGTGCTCTCGAACATACCCAGCGCCGGGAATGCCGGGTCGCCACCCGAGTCGGTCGCTCCGGACTGGCGGGCGTGGCGAAAGCGTTCCAGCTTCCCCGTCGCCTCGTCGAGGTCCAGGTGGGCCTGTTGCAGGT
>JASFUW010000024.1:0-23011 GCA_050050135.1 Phycisphaerae bacterium | reverse complement strand
GGACTGGACCCCGGATTGCTCGAGCAAATCACGCCGAAACCGGGAACCTATGTCTCGCCCGTCACCAACGAACCCATTGACGAGCCGTGGTATGAGCAAGCGTGGAGCGACCGGTATAACGGGAGCGCCTGCCCGAATCCCGATTTCGATCCGAGTGAACCGGTCGGCGTGGACAACACTCGCTATGTCGCATGCGAATGTGACAACCCGGAGTTCGATGCAGACCAACCCGAAGGAGCAGAGAACTCGCGCACAATAGCGTGCGAGCCGCCGGCTTGGCCGGGGGACACGCAGCCCGCGCTTTCGCGGAACGTGCCGCGGGTCGTACCCTTCGACGACATCGATCCTGAGACTTACGATCCCCGCGTCGATCGCCGGTTCTTCCATGCCAACGCCGGAGGGCTCAACGGTGATGGTACCGGGTGGGTCGGGTGTGACTCCGAGCTGGATCCCTACGTTCGTTTTGAGACCGGGGAGTTCCAGCCGAGTTTCGAAACGCTGTGCGACAGTCCGATATTGCCGGAGGAAGTGGACGGCGTGAATGAGCCCGGCATCTTCTACGACGGCTGGGTCGAGCACGATGATCTACCCTCCTCGAAGTACCACCGCGCCGGGGACCAGCGCTTGGGTGAGATCACGTCCCCACTCATCAGCGCCGTGCCATTCAGTCCGCACGGGTCCGATCCGCAGGACCCGCCCGACCCGATTGAGGTGCCCGCGATCTGGGGGCAGGATCTCGGCGTCGGGAAGCCGTCACCGTACGGCTCGGATGGGATCGTGCCCGCGGCAGGGCCCTATGCCGTTGACATCCACGGTAACTTCGGCCGGGATGCGGGGAATCTGTTGTCGATGGAGCTGCTGACCTGGCGCACCGAACCGCCCTTCAACAATGGTGCCGTGTGGGTCTTAAACGGGTTTCCGGATGGGTACATGCGGTTTCATCCGTTTGCAGGTCCCTATACCGGGCCGAATCTGGGATTCCGCGATTACAACCTGGACGGGCTCATCGATCAGGGCGAAGTGCGACCCGCCGGTTCAGAGAACTATATCGCCGATTCGGTCAACGGTACGGCTGACGACGGTTTTCGAAGTGCCTATCCATTCAACCGGCGACGACTCATGGAGGACGTCGTCGAGATTATTGATGCTTTTGTCGATTTTGACGACCTCTCCGATGCGGATGCCCTCGCCCGGGTCACATGCCCCGACGGGGCTGTCAGTGAGACTGTTCCTCTACATCTGACGGAACAGCCGAACGACGCGATCTTTGCTGGTGCTCTCTGCTCGGGAACGGTGTTGCTCCCACGGAACTCCCATACACCGACTGATTTCCTGATACCGTTCGCCCGCTACACCGCGATACACAACGAAGATGGAAGTGATCCCGATGCGGCTTTGCCGCGTCCGGCCGGGCCGGCGCAACTGCATTGGGATACTTTCTTCCATAACCTGGTGCGCGGGATCGACGTGGAGTTCGTAGACAACGTGATTCCCGTGGACGATTTCCAGACCGCTTTTGCTGCGCATATGTACCTTCACATCTGGGAGAACTTTCCAGATCTCTATGATTACGACATATTTCAACCACCGCCCGCTTCGCCGATCAACTGTCCCGTCGGTGAATGGGATGTGATGGCTCGCGGGGGACTGGTGCATCCGAATCCGGCGCTTAAGGAACAGCCGTGTACGGACTGGATGACTTCGATCGACTTGACCACGGTGCTTGTTCCGGGTGTTGAATCGGTCCTGACAATCCCGCCCGTAGAGACGACGCGCAGCGGCGCGGCGTACTTCCTCGAGAACTACGAGCCGCCATTCGGACCTCGTGAACGCTTCTACTTCTGGTCTGTGGGACGCGGATTTGACGCACGGATGCCGGGCGAAGGACTGTTGATTGGGCACGGCGTACGCCGGAGCTATCTTGAGCCGTTTCCATTCCTCCCCGTTGAGTGGGAGCCTCCGCTTCTGATCGTTCAAGCCGACGGGCTCGACGAACTGGACGCGGGAACCGATTGCGGTGACGATGGAGACCCATGGCCGGGAAGTTCCGGAAATACTGTGTTTACATGCGATACCTATCCCGCCTCACGATGGTACCTCGGAGATCAATGTACGGGACTCGACGTTCTCGACATCGAACCCGCAGGATACGGTTCCACGGAGGTGCGACTGCGATGGCTGCCGATGAATCTTCCGTCATTGAGGTTCGTCCACCCACCGGGCGGTCAGTCGGTTCCGCTCGGAGACAAGGTTCGCTACCTGGTGGAAGCAGCGGTGAACGACTTGTTCGGTGGGACTTCGATCAGATTCTTCTATGTTATGGATGGTCTCGAGCCCGTTGTCGATCCTGACGGCGGGAACTACATCGGCGTTTTCCGCACGGTGATTCCGGGAGTGAAGAGGGTCGCCGTGGATTGGAACATCGCCGGCGTCGAGGACGGCGTGTATAGACTCTTCGCGGAGCTGATTCCGGGTGAAGGGGCAGACGGCGTCGAGCCGTCGCACACCGTGGTCCACCCTGGGCTCTACAACGTGGGCAACGGAGCATTGACGGTCGAGCACGTTGATGTGAACGAGGTTGTTGCGTCCGGCGACGACGGGTTCTTTCCGACGAACACAACGTTCGCCGCGCTCGACGCACTCGGCGAGCCCGTCGACTTCAGTCAGTTCGGGGTCCGTGCTGGAGACAAATTCGTGGTCGATGAGATCGTGGCCGACCCCACACTCCGCACCGTGTCCGCCATTGCCTCGGATGGCACGTCGCTGAGCTTCGTGCCGCCGGTCGATCCGCTTCCCGCACAGACGAACGGTCGGTGGAAGGTAGTGAGAAGCGATCGCGCGGCCCGACTGGAAGCATGGCACGTTGAGTGTATCGACCACGACGGAACGGAATGGGTCGTGACCAGTTCGCTGACGCAACCGTACCTAGCGGGCGCCGCCGCCGACCGCACTGTCTATCCGCTTGCGTTCACCGGCATACCTTACACTTCGATCGGCGGGGAGGTCGGTTTCGTGATCGACCCGGGTGACGAACCGTTCGCGGCTGGCGACACCTTCGTCTTTACCACTACGGGCATCACCGCGCTCAGCGGACCCGTTTTGATCCGGGACGGGAGCATCAGCCAGGACCCGGCGGTCGTGGTTGCCGCCTCGCCGCGCGTGGGTACTGCGCCGCTCGAAGTGACCTTTGATGCCGGCGAATCCTTCGACTTGATGCCCGGCGAGTTGGAGTACCGATGGGAATTCGGCGATGGTAGTCCCTCGGCGTATGGTTCCGAAGTCGTGCATGTGTTTGAAGATCCGGGGCTCTACACGGCGCAGGTGCGCGTGACGAACACGTACTCTGCTCGGTTCGATGAAGCTTCCATCACAATCGTCGTCAGAGAACGGGGTGCCCGCCTCGGAGATTGGAATGGAAACCTGGCGATTGACCTCGAGGATTACGCCCAACTGGCTCATTGCCTGAACATGTCCGGCCCCGAAGGCGCGCCCTCGGACGCAGAATGCGTCGAGTTCTTCGACTTTGACGACGACTGGGACGTGGACTTGGGGGACTATGATCGCTTCCGGTTCGCCTTTGCAACGGAGTGACGAGACCCTATCATGTAGCAAACGCCCGCGGGGCAGCGCCGATCAACGCAGGGTGTCGAAGGTCGCTGCCGGCTGACCGTGTGCGGTCGGTTGACTGCGGACGTGTTTGCTCAACGGTCCCGATGCCGGATATGAGGTGCGTACATGCAGAAGGACGATCGAAAGGTATGGCTGAGTGTCATCTTGACTCTGGTTGCTGCTACTCCGGCGGCGGCGTGCACGAACATTTTGGTGGCCAAGGGTGCATCAGCCGATGGCTCCGTGATGATCACGTATACGTGCGATGGCGAGTTCCATCCGCATCTACGCTATACCCCTGCGGCCGATTACGAGCCGGGGCAAATGCTCGACGTCGAGGATTGGTCGGGCAACGTCCGCGGGCGCATCAGGCAAGTGCGACATACCTACGCCGTTGTCGGCCTCATGAACGAGCATCAGCTCGCCATTGCGGAAACGACTTTCGACGGCCGTCAGGAACTCCGCAACCCGGACGGTCTCCTGCATTATTGGGATCTTATGCGCCTAGCGCTGCAGCGTGCCAAGACGGCGCGCGAAGCGATCGACGTCATCACGGAGCTGGTCGCCGAGTACGGGTATCGCTCGACGGGTGAGTCGATGTCCATCGCCGACCCGGAAGAGGCGTGGCTCCTCGAGATCATCGGGACGGGTCCCGGCGGCGAAGGTGCCGTGTGGGTGGCACGGCGCGTGCCGGACGGTCACATCTCGTGCCATGCCAACAAGGCGCGGATCGCTGTGTTTCCGCTCGACGACCCGGAAGACTGTCGATATTCCGCGAATGTCGTCTCTTTCGCGGCGGCGCGGGGCTATTATGACCCGGACACCGGCGAGCCCTTCCGGTTTTGCGACGCCTACGGACCGAGCACACCGAGAAGCTGCCGGTATTCCGACACCCGGGTATGGAGCGTATTTCGGCGCGCGGCGCCCTCGTTGAATCTTTCGGCTGATCGAACCCGCGCGGTCGAGGGGGCAGAACCGTACCCCCTCTGGATCAAGCCCGACAAGAAGCTGGCACTAGCGGATGTCTTTTCGCTGATGCGAGATCACTACGAAGGGACGGAGTTCGACATGCGTACCGGAGTCGACGCCGGGCCGTTCGGTTCGCCGCTTCGCTGCCGACCGCTGGATTGGAAGGTCGATGACGCGGACTACGCCTGGGAGCGACCGATTTCCACCCAGCAAACCGGGTTCACGTTCGTGTCCCAGTCGAGATCCTGGCTTCCCGACCCCATCGGCGGCGTCTACTGGTATGGCGTAGATGACACCTATACAACTTGTTACGTTCCGCTGTACTGTGGGATCAATGCCATACCCGAGGCATACACGCAAGGCACGCTGAACGCATTCTCCTGGGACTCAGCCTGGTGGGTCTTCAACTTCGTCGCGAATTATGCAAACTTACGATATGTCGATATGGTCCGCGACATTCAGGCGGTCCAACGCGATCTCGAAGGGACCTTCCTCAAGCTGCAGCCCGCAGTCGAGGCGACGGCGCTGTCGCTGTCCAGCTCAGATCCGGAACTCATGACGCGGTATCTGACCGACTACAGTGTGTCACACGCCGAACGCACCGTCTCCCGTTGGCGCGAACTGGCGGAGCATCTGGTGACGAAATACAACGACGGATATGTGAAAGACGACAAGGGCCGCCCGCAAGACGCGGGTTACCCTGATGGCTGGCTGCAACGTGTGCTGAGCGCACGACCCGAGCAGTTTCGCCTCAAAGATAAGCCGACGGACGTTCCTGAGTCGAGGCTCGTGGACTAGAGTCGCACAGCGCCCGCCGGCTCGCTTTGCGGCTTGTCTCCGAAGGCGCCGTTCCGCTTACGGCAAAAAGTGGATCTGTACGTTGACAAACTCGAAGTCATCAATGTCGCTGGTGCTGGGCTTGGCAATGATCTCGAAGGTGTTCGTACCTTCGCGGAGTATGCCTAGGTCGAACCGCGCAGAAAATTCCCCGAAGCTGCCGTCCTCGGGAGCGTCATCAAGTCGCTGATCGAGTACTGTTCCGTTGATCCGAATCTTGTGAGCACGCTGCACGCCCTTGGCGAGTAGGCGAACTTCCGCGCTTCCATCATGGGGTCCCAACTGGCCTCGTGTCAGCTCGAACGACGCTGCAAACTCACTTCCTTCACTTTCTTTCTGGAACTGGCTGTTGATCGTGCCGTCGAACTTGTTATCACCCAGATGATGCACATCGGGGACGGGCTCGACAGCCACACTTTGGTCATCGATGGGCATCAGGTCGAAGTCGAGGTACAGTATGTTTCCGCGAACCATTGCGGCAGAGACGTTCGCACTGGACGGGACATGGCCTTCCTTTGACGCGGAGAGGGCAAAGAAGTCCGGAACTTCAGGCGTCGCCAATGTGTAAATGCCATCCGGGCCGGTGGTCGCGGTTACCGCCGCTCGATCCGGTAGATCAAGCCGAATGGCAGCGCCGGGTAAGACCAACCCGCTGGACGCGTCGGAGACCGTTCCACGAATGGAGCCGATCGGAGCAACAGCCTCTTCGCGGGTGTACAGCGGAAGGTAGCGGTAGTAGACCTCGAGCGTCAGCGCACAGATCGCGGTCTGATAGACCCGACCCCCAATGTCCGCCCATTCGCCCACGGGATCCCAACTTCCCATCGCGGGACCGTCTTTGCGCTGGTGCTCGATCAACTGGCGCGTCAGTCGCCTGTTCCAATTCTCCCATACCTCGCCCTGGTGCTGAAAGAGGGCGAGTGTTGCGTAATACCAGTAGTACGTGTTCGGTCCTGCATCCCAGTCGGGTGGATAGTTCGACAGATAAGCCGCAGAAGCCTGCATTCGTGGATGGTCGCGCGGCACACCGAGCAACTGCTGTGAGAACATGGCTTCAGCCGTCATAGGTGGTGTCGGCTCGCGGCGCGGCTGATAGGCATAGAGACCCGAATTGGGTGACGGTGTCACCAGATCGAGCCACTCCTTGGCTGCGCCGAAGGACGCGGCGGGCACGGCAATCCCGTTGATGCTCGCACTCTTGAGCGCCATGACCTGCCAACCCAGCACCGAGGTGTCACCGACCTGACCCGGATCGTACCGCCAACCTCCAACATCACGATTGCGAGCACGATCGATGAACCGCGCAGCGCGACGAATTGACTCGGCTAAGCTACGGTCGCCAGTCATCCCGAACGCTTCGGACAGCGCAATCGTGGCGATACCCTGAGTGTACATGGTCTCTTCGCCACGGAGGTCTCCATTCACCTGTTGCCGGGCTACCAGCCAGCGTAGCCCGCGCTCGACGGTTTCTCGATATGGTCCGTCGTCCGCATGAGTGTGACCCGCCCCCAGGAAGGAAAGTAGAGCCAAGCCGGTGAGCGCGTGGTCGACCACGACAGACGTTTCACCTCCGCATTGATGACAACCGTCATCGAAGGCGTCGCCGTCCCAGTGTCCGTCATCGCTCTGGTGTTCTGCCAGCCAGCGCAGGGCATCAGCGACGGCTTGCTCGGTTTCCGCACTCCCGCCAAGACGCTCGACCAGGGACAGACGATCCGGGGCCGTGCGCTGAACATAGGGGTCCTCCGGAGGAGCCGTCTCCGTGGGCAAGTCCACGTCGAGCCGCATTGCGTCGAGATCCCGAGAAACGGGACTCCTTGACGCCAGCAGGATGGGCTCACCATCCGCCGAATCTCCGCTGTAGTCGTTTGGCATGGTGGACGACGGTGTGATGGGTTCGTTATTCACCATGCGGCGTGTGAGTGGTCGGACCTGACTTACCAGTTGTGTGCTTTGCGGTGTTGCAGGCATGGGGTACGGCGCGGTTTCCACGCGAAGATGGCTCGCCTTCTGAGAATTGACGGAAACAGTGGCCTCAGCCACTTGGGAGTAGGTGGACTGCTCGAGGGAGGGCAGCAGGATGTCTGTGGGCTCCGGTAGTGTCGCGACCAATAACCCGGAAGGCGCAGACGCCGGCGCCGGGGAGGCGGTGGGCGCCTCGGTGGCGTTCGGCTGAGCGGTCACGGCGAATGAAGTCTGGGCAAACTCATCATCGACTGCAGTTGGCCTTAGCGCGGCCATACCTGCTCGAGCCGACAGTGACGGTTCTTCCGGCGTCTCATGCAGGCGCAAGTCTTGCAGAACCGGAGCAGGACGAGTCGGCTCCTGTTCGCCGAGCGCCGATTCAGGAGTTTGCACCGGCGTTGCGACCATCACGTCGACGGCAGGCAGTTCGCTCACGCCGATATCGCCGACGGCAGTTCGCAACGCAGAAGCAGCGTTCGGAATGGCGTCCGTCAAGGTCTGTTCGACCGCGTGTGCTAGAGGGGAATCCTCACGAGATTGAGGAGCGTTTCGCGGTTCGACCTGGAACGCAGTGGGGCGTGCATGATCTGCCGCGGCGTCGTTCGAAATACCCAACCGCGCCGTCGGGGATAGCGTGGTCTCCGGTAACTGTGTGAGCTCGGCGACCTGCGCAGCGGTCTGGGACTCCAATGCTGAAAGCGGAATCTCGATCACGCGCATTCGGTTCGCATCGGTAGAAGTGGACGGTGGCGCGGAAGCGCCGGACTCACTGACCTCAGCATCGTGTGGGCGTGTCGACCCTGCCAGACTCTGGCGCTCCACCTCCCACTTTCCAGCCGCATCGTCAGAAGTCGAGGGAGTTAGTCGAGCGACGGCGTCCGCGGAGTGTGCCATGTCAGCAGCAAGTGCGCGGCGCGGTGTTAGATTCGCAGTTTGTTCTGTCGGGACGGGCACAAGAGTCGCCTCGCTCGTTCGCTCGCGAGTTGATTCAGTCGGCATCTCCATCTGAAGGTCGACGAGTGACACGGTCGTGGGTATCGTCGGTTCGGGTTCCCTGGGTCGTTCGGGCGCGTCGGGTGCAGCCTCAGTGGTGTCGACTGTAGTCCTCGACAAGTCGGAAAACTCGATCGGTTCGTGCGGCAGGTCCAGTGTGGCCGCGGCCTGGGCCGGCTGCATCTCCATTTGCGAGCGATGACGCTCGGAGACGGCTTCGGGTGGTGCGACGGCTTCCACTTCAGTAAGGCCGCTGAGTATTTGCGACGACAGGTCATTGCCCTGGGCAGGCGAAGCCAATGCGATCTGAATACGGCCGCGACGGTGAAACTCACGTGCAAGCGTCGAAGTCACCTCCCACAAGTTGAACAAGATCATGAGGAGTAAATGAGCGATGAACGACGCAAGTAAGCACTTGGCGAGCAGGCTCAGCCGACGACTTCGCGCGTCGCGAAGCAACGCCCAAAGTGCAAGCAGAAGCAACAACGCCAGCAAGGCCCAAAGCAGGTTCGGCCCGATCTGCGACCAGATGGCCGCCCAGTTGATGGGGGGACGATCGACGCGCTCCGTATCGGCAAACACCTCCCGAGAGGTACTGTAGTAGAGGTTGTATTCGCGCGAGTCGAACGTATCGCTGTCGTCGGCCGCACGGTCGGAGCTGAAGTACAGCGCATACCCACCAAGACTCAGGCCCGCGTCCAACTCGTTCGCGATCGTGTTGATGGTCGGCCCGAGGTTGGTCGGGGATTCGTGCCCGCCCCTCAGCCGGCGCGAGCGATAGAGGTCGAATCCGCCCCGTCCGCCGGGTCGATCCGACGCGAAGTACAAGAAATCGCCGAATGAGCTGACCGCGGGTGCGCCATCGTTGAAGTTCGTGTTCAGAGCGGCGATAGGCGCCGCCGTACCAATTCCACTTTCGGTGACAGATGTCATGTAGAGGTCGTAATCTCGGAAGTACAAATCCTCGCGCAGCGTGGCCGACCAGGCATTCGGGTCCGGCACGTCCCGGTCTGTCTGTTGTGGGCGGTTCGACGCAAAATACAGCGTCCTCCCGTCCGGTGTCAGCGCGGGTCCGTAATCGTTGAACTCGGAGTTGGCGGCGGGTCCGAGATTGAGCGGCGGCTGCCAACCCTCACTACCCTTGTACGACACCCAAAGGTCGTACCCACCCAGACCACCGGGGCGATCACTGTAGAAGTACAGCGACTGTCCGTCGGAAGAGGGCTCGGGGCCGAGGTCGTCGAAATCGGAGTTGATGTCCGCCAGTGGTTGCGGCTCGCTCCAGCCTTCGGGCGAACGCAGGGACGTGTAGATGTCCGAGTTGTTCCCGGCCTTGCCGCGTACGAAGTAAAGTGTCATTCCGTCCGCACTCAGCCGAGGCTCATAGTCGTCCAGGTCGGTGTTGATCAGATCTTCCAACGGCCGGACGGGCTGCCAGAGTATATCGCGGGTCAGGGCGGTGTCCGCCGGTTCACGGATCGTGTCGGCATCGGTATAAAACCTGTTGGTGAGCGGAAGCTGTCTCAGAATGAGTCCGCCGACGCCGGCCAAGCTCAGGAGAATCAGACCGGTCAGAATGCGTCGGCCCCAGCGCGGACCTCGCTTTTCCCGAGTTTTTCCGTCCGCGTCGCTCACACTCGATCAATCCGTCAACACGGTGTCCAAATAGGGTTCTTGCACACCGGCGCCTTTGCATATGTCGAGAACAGTCACCACGTTTGAATAGGCAGTGCGTCTATCTCCGCGCACGGTCACCTTCTGTTCCGGATTGGCCCTTACCGCATCGCTTACCGTGGTCTGGAGTTCGTCGGTCTGCAACTGGCGTCCCCCGACGAAGATATTGCCGTCCAGATCGACGTTGATGACCAGCTCCTGGAGCATGGCGCTGATGGGCGCACTGGATGACGCGAATGGGAGTGCAATCTGCATTTCGCGCTCAGTCTGGTGGAAGGTGGTCGCGACGAGGAAAAAGATAAGCAACAAGAACACCATATCGATCATAGGGGTGAGCTCGATCGGCACCCGCGCCTCTCTGTTGTTTGCCTGAATGAGCATGGGCTGTTTCCGTTCCGGTCTTTCCTGAGTTTCAGCTTCTCACACCTCGTACTCTGAACCTTTGACGCCGCTGGTGTCGGATGATCTAAGCGGTCACGGCTGTGCGCTTCCCCGCATCCTTCTTCTCAGCGGTACCGTCCTGGTCAACCGCCTGCAATCTGGGCGCGTTCGCATCACCCTGCAGTCGAGGTTGCGCGTAATCCTCCACGAAATCCACGGTCAACTGGTCGATTTCACTGACGAGCGCGTCGATCTTGGCGGAGATCCAGTGGTAGGCGATGAGCACGGGG
The DNA here is from genome assembly GCA_050050135.1 of Phycisphaerae bacterium. Classification (GTDB taxonomy): domain Bacteria; phylum Planctomycetota; class Phycisphaerae; order UBA1845; family UBA1845. The sequence goes on along the minus strand of JASFUW010000024.1, from coordinate 12,293 downwards.
ATGGCGAGCATCAGGCCGGCCGCAGTGGTGATCATGGCCTGGTAGATACCCTTGGCGAGCAACTCCGCCTTTCCCAACGCTTCACCGGAGGTTGCCACCGTCTGGAACGCGATGATCATGCCGAATATGGTGCCTAAGAGGCCCATCAGCGGTGCGATGGAAGCAACGACGGCAAGGGCGCGCAGAAACTTCCGCATCTTGAGCACTTCACGCTGCCCCGCCTCCTGTATTTGCCGTTCGAGCCGCTCGACGGGTTCGGTGAGTCGCTTGATGCCGGCTGCGAGAACGTTGGCGATCGGGCTGCCGTTTTCCTGGCACAATTCGAGGGCTTCGTCGCGGTTGTCCCCGTTGTCGCCCAGGGTCTTCTTGAGTTCCGGCAGAAACTTCGGCGGGATGATGTTCTTCCGCCGGAGCACGACGAGGCGCTCGATGACGACCGCCAGCGCCACGAGCGAACACAGACCGATGGGGATCATCATCGGTCCGCCCTTCATCACAAAGTCCCAGACTGACTGGACGGCGGCACTCGAGGGCGCGTTCGCTGCGCCGGTCCCTCCTGGCGCAGTCTGCCCGAGGAACGTTACGGTCCAGGCACCGATCATCGTATACACCATAGCTCACCTCCGCGTCTAACGGGTCTGCCAGTCATCCTTCGAAGTGTTTACCGACCCGGAAGCGACGCTCCCGAGACCTGTGTCAGTTGCTGCGCCGCCAGGTCCGCCCAGCGTGATCCTCCGTGTTGCTCGACCACTTGCTTGAACTGTGCCCGCGCTTCCACGAGCTTGCCGAGCTTCTCGAAACAGCGTCCTGCCTCGTAGAGTGCAGCCCCGCTCCACTCCGGGTAGGCATAGAGAATGTCCACCTTGAGGAACTCCCGAACGGCCAACTCGAACTCTGTCTTGGCAAAGAAGCATTCGCCGATCTGGAACTGCGCTCGCGCCGTCGTCGGGCCCTGATGGCGTGCCACGACCTGGCGATACGCGCTGATCGCTTCATCGTATCTCTGCTGGTTCTCCCGTGCCCAGCCGATGCCGAACTGCGCCTGGAACCATTGCTGCGAGTCGCTGAACCGCTCGAGGTATGCTGTAAACACGCGTTCACTCCGGGGCCAGCGCTGGAGCGACGCCAAACACTCCCCCAGCCGCAACAGCGAGGGAGCGAGCAGCGGCGACGATTGGAATTCTCCGGCCACGCGTTCGAGGTGTTTGACCGCCTTCCCATGACGACCCAGTTTGAACCACGACTCGCCACAGTAGTAGGAAGCTGACGCCGTAAGGTCACTTTCCGCGAAAGCATCCAGAAACTCCTCGAACAGCTCGGCGGCATCCTGGAAGCGTTTGAGCTCGAACTCGCAAACCGCCAGGCGGTACGTTGCCTGTTCGCGAAGCTCGTCCGTCACTAGCGCGGAACCGTCCCGCATCACGGTGCGTAGACGCCGCAACAACTTGGCGGCCTCCTCGAAACGCTTGGCATTGAACTGAATTCCGGAGAGTTCGAGCATCGCGTGTGTGCTCAAATCCTCACGCTGGCTGTCACTCAACAGCGCCGCGTATGCCTCGGCCGCCTCGTCCGACTGTCCCATCTCCCGCAGGCACCATGCCTTTTCGTACCCCAGCGCCGCCTTCAACGACTCGCTCAGCACCGGGCCACGCTCTCGCTGCACGCGCGAGATGGCGCTCACCGCGTCGGCGTGGCGATCCTGACGTGCCATGCAGATGGCACGACGGGCATCCGCCTCCGCAGCACGCGAGTCGTCGGAATGCGTTCCAATGAACCGCGTGAAGGCGGTTTCGGCCTCCTCGAACCGTCGTGCCGCCATCAACGCGCCGGCTCCTTGGAACAGAGCGTCCGCACCGAGCTTGTTATCCGATGTCGCATGTGAGACGCTCTCGTAGAGACTGGAAGCTCCTTCGAAGTCTTTGTCCTGGACAGCCATCGCGGCCAGGTGATTCAGGGCATACGGTGCGAAGCGGGAGTCGCGGTCGGTGTCCAGCACGGACTGAAACGCCTCCTTCGCTTCGGCGTCTTGCCCGAGCGCGACCAAGGCCTGCCCACGCTCGAAGACAGCCTGCAGACGGTGCTCGCTGTCCTCGAACTGTCTGATCAGCGTCTCGTACGCCGCTACGGCCTCTTCGTTCTCTCCCTGACGCTGGTGGGACAGGCCCAGCTTAAGCAACGCGTCGTCTGCGGCGGCTACGTTCGCCCCGAAGGAAAGGTAATCACTCAAGTAGTTCTCAGCTTGCTCCCACTCGCTGCGTTGAAAATGAATGTCACCCAGCCCCAAAAGTGCAGGTCGATACACCTCAACCGTGTCCCTCCCCTTCGTGACCGCAGCCAACGCCTCCACCGCCTCGTCGTATCGCTGCAACCGGTAGAGGGCCGTTCCCAATCGAAACTTCGCCTCCGTGGACTGCGGGTGATCGGAACCCGCTCTTAGGGAAGCGCGGAAGTCCGCAACGGCGTCCTCGTAGTCTCCATTGAGAAAGCTGTTCTCGCCGACGAGGAACCGGACGACCGGTGCCAGTTCGTGAGAGCCGTACTGGGCGAGGAACTTCAGGCAGTGCTTACGGCTTTTCGTGTAGTGCTTTTGCTGGTGCTCGGTCGTAGCGAGAAGCTCGAGCGCCTCGGGCGCCAAGGCACGGTCTGAAAAACGAGACAGATACGCCTCGAGTGAGCGGGTGGCGTCTGCGTATTGCCCTGCGCGCACGAGTGCAATCGACCGGTCGTAGTACATCTCGGCAAGCAGCTCACTGTCGGGGAATTCGTCGATTGCACGCGCAAAGCGTTGGGAAGCCGCCTCGAACTCACCGCTCCGGAGCTTGCACTTCGCTGCCCAATAGGCGGCCCGGTCCTGTAAGTCGTTCTTTGTTCGGGTGAGCGGTTCAAGCTGGTCGAACGCCTGTTCGTATTCGCCCTGATCAAACCACGCGCGGCCACGTTGAAAGCGGGCGGACTGCGACAGGCCAGTCTCCGGATACTGCTCGAGGAGCTGGTCCAGAACCTGACCGGCCTCGGATGCATTACCGCCGCGTCTCAGCAGGGTCCCCAAGCCGTGCAGTGCGTCGGGGATGTATTTGCTGCCTGTTTGTTTCAGAACCCGGCGATATTGGCGAATCGCCTCGCGCATCGCGTTGTTGTGATGGTAGCACTGCGCCAGGAGTAGTGACGCCTGGTCGGCAAACGGACCTTTGGGAAACCGATCCAGTTGCGCCGCGAATCGATCGGCCGCGGAACGATAGTCCTTCTTGGCCATGGCGGAGATCGCGCCGAAAAACTCAGCACGTTCGCGATGTGGACTGTCGGACCACTTGCTGAGAAAGCGTTGACAGGCGTCCACGCCTTCGTCGTATTGGCCGTCCAAATAGAGCGCCTCGACCAGTCCCACCCCGGCTTCGTCGGCCAGTTCATGGCTCTCGTGTCGGCGCACCACGCGCTGAAACGACTTCGCCGCCTCCGCGTTGTTCTTCAGCGCAAGATGACAATGGCCGATGATCGTCCCCACTTCGGCGGCGAACTCGAACGCGCTGTCGTCTTCGATCGCTGAGAGTGCTTCTGTCGCCGGCTCGTACCGTTTCATTCGGTACAAACTCACGCCGAGGCCATAACGCGCTGTGGATGCCTTTTCGTGATCAGAATGTTCGGCAAGGAACTTACGATATTCAGTCGCCGCAAGCTCGTAGAGCCCGCGGTTCAGCATTCCATTCGCGCTGAGGTACGAACGCATCGCAGCGTCATCATCGTCGTCGGCAACCGCCGTTCGCACAAGGCACGATGTGGAAACCGTCAGAAACATGACCACTGAGACGCTCACTACCGTGCGAGACGGCGAAGTGCCGATGCTAAGGCGTTTCACGAGATTTCCCTCCGAACTCGTCTTGTGCGTTCGTTACGGCATACAGATGGTAGCGAGGGACCGGCACACGGCTGCGCCCGTGAACGCCCCTCTACTTGTCTTCCTCCCGAATGCCCATGCCGCTTCGATCGGGGTAGTCCGGTCGACGCGGCGGTACGTACGGACTCTGCTCTATTTCAACGAGCATCTGCTCGATTGCAGCGTCCAGTTGGGGGTCACCCCCTTCGGTCATCAGCGCGGGGTCGTCGATCACCTCGATGTCCGGATCGACCCCGTGACCTTCCACGCCCCACGTCCCATCGTTCTCGTAGAACGCGAACGTCGGCGCGGTCAAGCGGCCCCCGTCGATCAGTTGGGGGTTTCCGGAAATGCCCACCAGCCCGCCCCATGTGCGCGTCCCGATCAGCTTCCCGAGCTTGGCTTGACGGAAATAGTAGGGGAAGCAATCTCCCCCGGAACCGGCCAGCCCGTTGATCAACATACATTTCGGCCCCTGGTGGCTGTCCGGAGGCCAGCGCGAGTCATGCCCGTGGCGTCGAGCCCAATAGTTCGTCGTCGGGCGGTTGAGCAGCTCGATAAAGCGCGTCGGAATCTGACCGCCGCCGTTCCATCGTTCGTCGATGATCAACGCGTCTCTGGTCACTTGCCCTTGGAACTGGCGAATCAGATCGTTCTGTCCGCGGACACCCGTGTTCGGCACGTAAACGTAGCCGACACGACCGCCACTTTTCTCGCTAACGTATTGCCTGTTTGCTTCAATCCAGGCGCGGTAGCGCAGGTTGTTTTCGCTCCGAAGCGTCTTGACGACGACTTCACGAGCGCCGTCGTCCAGGGTGGGATTTTCCCCGACGGTGAGTGTAACGACCGCGTTGTCCAGCCCGCGAAACGCCGCCCAAGGATCCGTAGTTACGTCCAGCGCCACACCGTTGACCGCAAGCAGATAATCTCCCTCGTTGACGTCTACGCCCGGTTCGCTGAGCGGTCCACGAGCGTCGAGGTCCCAGGGCGCGCCCTGATAGATTTTCGCGATGCGGTATGCGCCGTTTTTCAGCTCATAGTCCACGCCCAACATGCCGACACCGACCTCCGGCTCGTCCTCGACGTCCCCCGCGCTCCGCACATAGGCGTGTCCCACGTTGAGTTCCGCGATCATCTCCCCGATCACGTATGCGACGTCTCGTCGGGAGACACAGTCGTCGAGCATGGCGGCGTAGTGCTCGCGCACCGCGTCCCAATCCAGCCCATGCATCGTCGGATCGTAGAAGAAGTCCCGCTCGATCCGCCAGGCGTCAGTGAACAACTGCGACCATTCCCTGCGCGGATCGATCCGCGTGGTCAGGTTCTTGACCGAGAGCGTCTTGTCGAGCTTCTGTTCCGGCTTGGCGTCGATCACCGCCCACTTTTCGTCCTTGCGGACCAGGAGCTTCTTGCCGTTCGCCGACATGCGGAAGTCGGCGGCGTCCTCGACTACCGTCTTTTCCCGTTTCTTCTCATCTCCCTCTTTGATGTCCAGAATCTGGATCGAGGGCTTGCCGTCCGTTCCGCGAGCCGCACCGCGCGTGTAGACGAGTTTCCCGTCATGGGTGACAGCGAGGTTGTAGAAGTTCCCTCGTTTTACGGGGACTTTGAGTGCGCGCTGCTCGAATCCTTCGAGCTCTATGACGACCGGCTTGTCCTGATCCTCATCGTCCGACTGTTTTTCCTTGGCGTCTTTCTCGACGTCATCGTCCGGTGTTTCCTCATCGCCATCGTCGGCGGATTCATCCTCATCGTCTTCGTTGTCTGCATCCGTGTCGTCTTCCTCTGCCTCGTCGCCCCACTTCTCTTCGTCACTTTTTGGCGCCCACGGCGACCCGACCTCGTCTCCCAAGGGTACCACGACGAGCAGATCGGTATTGGCATAGACGAAGCTCGTTCCGAGGTCGTCGTAGATCGGCGACGATATCTCGCGGTTGCTCGCGAAGAACAGATAGTCACCCTCGCGGTCGAACGTCGGCCAGGTATCCGTGAACATGTCACTGGTAAGCTGGTGGTTTTCCGCACTTTCGATCTCGTGCAGCCAAATCGACAAGTGACGGTTGTCGCCGGATTTCGTATACGCGAGCCATCGAGCGTCGTGAGACCAGCTTACGCGCGGTCTACCCGCCCATGGATCGCGATCCACGACCTTCGTCGTTCCGGTCTCGATCGTGTGTAGATGGATGGCGCCCGCGTTGTCCACCACCGCAAGGTGCTTCGAGTCGGGTGACCACGTCGGGCGAGAGCGAAAACCCCCTCCCAGGTGGGTCAGTTGCCTCGTCTCCCCGTTCCCGTCCGACTGTGTGATATGGAGTTCATATTCCCCACTCGCGTCCGAGAGATACGCCACCCATTGTCCGTCCGGGCTCCACGCCGGGTCACGGTCAGCCACGCCGTCCGTGCGCGTGAGGTTTCGCGGCGATCCGTGTTTCGCGGGGATCGTCCAGATATCGCCCCTTGCCGACACGACGGCCCGCTTGGCCGTGGGTGAGATCCCCCATCCGTTGACGAACTCACCCGCGTCGACATGGTGAGCCCGGAGCGTCGGCCGATCGCCGGGAATCGTGACCTGGATGCTTCGCGACTGCTTCGTGCTCAAATCCACCAGGTACAGCGCCGAGCCGTTCTGCAAAACGATCTCACCGTCTCCCTGCGGGCCAGGACCGATGGAGGGCCATTTGACGTCATAGTCTGCAAACCGCGTGACCTGCTCACGTCGTCCGCTCGCAACGTCGAACGCCCAGACGTTCAGGCGGTGTTCCTCGCCCGCATCCGACAAATAGTACACGGTGTCGCCGTGCCACATCGGTTGGCTGTCCGTTCCCTCCCAGTCGGTGATCCTGCGAGAGCGGTGGTCGGTGAGGTTGAACAGCCAGATGTCGGTTGCCATCCCGCCGCGATAGCGCTTCCAGGTGCGGTGATCACGCGAATGCGGCGTATACGCCAGCCATTCGCCACCCGGGCTGATCGCTCCGTTCGCCCCATACGGCGGGGGCAGCGCGGTGGGCAACCCGCCCTCGGGCGACACGGTCATCAGCCTCGCCTGTCTCGGCAGCCTTGAGAATCCGCTGGCGAAAAACAGCAGCTCGCCGTCCGGCGTCCAGTCACACAGGGTCTCGCGCGCCGGGTGGTGAGTGACACGCGTAGGCACTCCTCCTCCGACCGGTATCGCGTACAAGTCGCGGTTCCCGGCGTAGTTGCCGACGAACGCGATGCGCGTACCGTCCTTGTTGAACTTGGGAAACCGCTCTGCGCCCGGCGGGCTGGCGAGGGGAGTCGCCTGTCCACCCTTGCGCGAAACGAGCCACAGGTCGTCGGCGTACACGAACACGATCTGCGTCGCGCTGACGTCCGGGTACCGGAGCATCGCCGGGTGGGGCTTTGTTTCAGTTGTGGTGCCCCATGCCGCCGACGCCGACGTCGCCAGACCCATTGGTCTGCCATCGACCGGACCGCCTTGAGCGGAATACGTGATAACGGGTAGTAGCGAGGCGAGCACGGCAAGTCGGTTCAGCCGCATGAGGGTTGCTCCCAAGGGTAGACGCAGCCCGGGCGCGCAACGCGCGCAGACCCTTTAAGCCCCATCCTGTCTGAGGGTCCCCGCAGGGGACGACGCTTGTCGGCTCAAGGGTGATCAAGTGCCCGCTGTTGTCAACCGTAGAGACGGACCCTCCGGCGTCCTCCGCCTCGGCCCTGACAACTTCACACGCATTGTCGCGTGGGGACGCTCTCGTGGACGCGGCCCCGGTTCGACGTCGCGCGCCGCGACGAGACCCGCACGCCGCTACTCATCCTCGTCGTCATCGTCGTAGTCGTCATCGTCATCGGGAAATTCGTGGTCGGCGGCGCGTTCGGCTTCCTCGGCGGCGCGTTCGGCGGCGAGGGCTTCCTCTTGTGCTGCCTGAGCACGTACTCCGGCGGCGGCCGCCTCTTCCGCGGCTGCCCGCGCCTCGACCTCCGCGATCTGCGCGATCTCTTCCGCCAGCTTAGCGTGCTCCGCAGCCTCGGCAAACGCGACTTCCTCCACGGCGCGGAGCCGCTCGGCCAACACCCGGGCATCCTCTTCGGCCGCCCGCGCTTCTTTGTCCGCCTCGAGCGCCTGTTCGTACGCATCGGTACGCTGTACGAGACGGTCCTCAAACTCCTCGATGCGGTCCTCGATCTCGTCCGCGCGGTTTTCGAGTTCGTTCGCCTGCTGTTCGAGGATGTCGGCCTGGCGCTCGATCGCTTCGGACTGCGTCTCGATGTCTCGTGCCTGTCGCTCCAGCGCTTCCGCCTTGGCTTCTACGGCACGAGCGCGAGCTTCGTCGTCCCAGTCGGCGGATGACCGAAGCTCGTCACCTGCTTCACGCAGCTCGTCTGCTTTTTCTCTGAGTTTCTCCGCGGCTTCACGGACTTCATCCGCCCGCGTTTCCAGCGCCTCCGAAGCCTCCTCGATCGCCTTCATCTTGGCTTCGAGCGACGCACGTTCGTCGGCGAACGCATTCACGTGCTCTCGCTGACGACGCAAGGCATCGCGGAACGCGGATGCGGCCCGCTCGCTCGTTCGAGCACGAACCCGGCGACCGATGCCTTCGACAAGCTCCGGTGCCGGTGGAGCCGCCATATACAACTCGAGCGACGGCTCCGATCGGCCGTCTTCCGTCGGGTGAACCAGGTTCACGAACGCCCCGAATATACGCTGCTCGTGCTTTGTACCGTGCACTTCGATCCCGTCATCCATCGAACGCACCAAAACGGGAACGTCGGAACGCACCATCAGCTTCGTAAGCGGCTCGAGCTTGCCCGCCGGGAGCTTGTACACCTGTACGAGTTCTTCACCGTCGTCTTCGTCGCCGCCGAGCAAAGCCAGTGCAGGCCCGGGCGGCAGCTTGAAGTGCCCGGTGTGCGGCGGATTCGGTGGCGTCGGTTGACACGGCGGCACGGGGGCAACCGGAGCAACGGGTGGCGCCGGCGCGCACGGCGCGGCCGGTGCACACGGCGCGCACGGCGCACAGGGTTCACACGGGCTACACGGTGCGCAAGGGGCACACGGTGCTGCGGGGCCGCGACCGTCTCCTCCGCACGGTGCACGGGGCACCCGCTCCCGGCGAACCTGGCGCTCGCGCCGTGCCTTCCGCTCGCGAACGCGTTCCTTGGCCCGTGTCTTGGCCCGCTCCGCTCGGCGTTGCTTCTTGCCCGCCCGCTCCTTCTTGATCTTGGGTTTCTTGCAGCACGCGTCCTTTGCACACTTCTTGTTGATCGTGGCCAGTCTGTCCGCCAGCCGATCCAACTCCGCTTCGAGCCGGGCGAGCTGCTCTTCCAGATCAGCATCGGGATCGCCCAACGCGAACGTGCCCGCACCCAACGCCAACAGCGGTGCATATCCCAAAGCGGTTCCCAGTGCCGGCGTCGCGTCAGGAGCGGGAGCGTTCTGCCCGCGCTGGGCCATGTATCGCTCGAACGTGCGGAGCGCATACGCCTCGCCCCCTGCCTTGTCGCACTTCGCGCACGGACCACTCTTGTCGCAGTGCCCACAAGGGGTCGGTGCAGCCGCGTAGTGCGTGGGCTTGGCAGATTCAACCGCCTTATCCTTGGGCGGACAGGAACGCGCAGGGGTCGCCAGCCAGCTCGAACCGGCGACCGCCAGAACCAGAGCGATGCCCGTCACGGACAGTCGCGGCTTTACACTCTTCGTCATCACCATCGTTAGTCTCCTCGCAAAACGTCCCGCTCGCCCGGTCGTTACAGCAATGCCGGTCAAAGGCACCCATCGAGTTTCCTGGCGCGTATACTGCTTCGTTCTGAGCAATGCTTCGGCGTATGCCCGCCGCTGCGTGGGAAGAAGAGATGTCACCCATGCGTCACAGCAGACCTCGGCCTCCGCGTGCAACCGGCTTCGCACCCACCACACCAGCGGGTGCCACCAGTAGATCAGCCCGACAATCGCCTCCGCCCACGAGACCCAGTGGTCGCGCCGGCGAACATGCGCCAGTTCGTGATAGATCACCGCCCGCTGCCCCGCCTCGTCCAGCTCGGACCACAGCGTGCTCGGCAGAATCAATCGCGGCTTTCGCCCGCACCACACCATCGGCGACACCCGGTTGGTGACCATCCACGTCTCGGGGATGCTTCGCAGCCCGAGCGCGTCGGCCGCCTCGACCACCATTCGCCGAACGGGTGAAGGCGCCGGTAGTGCCTTCGCGAGCCTCCTTCTGAACGTCAACGTACGGACCACGAAAAACAGTGCAATCAGTATGGCACCACCCGCCCAGACGTTCGCCGGGATCGGCGGCAGCCCGATGATCATCTCCCAGACCGCGGCGATCGCAGCCGTCCACTCCCGCCAGAAGGTCGGCCCGGTGTCAGCGTCGGTCGCTACCGACACGGGCGCGCCCGCCGCCACGGGTTCGACCGGGGGCGCAGTTGGTTCAATCGAGGGCTCCGGCGAAGCGCTTGGTGTGGGCAGAGGCACGAGCGTCGTGGGCTTTGCCTTCGCGACGCCCGCGCAGCGTCCCGGTTCCGCGAGTTGCCGTCGGAAAATCGCCCGTTCCGCGCCCCGAGCGACCCGGGATGTTTCGGCGGGGGAGGAGAAAGATCCGAACGTGTGTGGCGAGGCCTGCCTGAGCGAACGTCCCGTTGTCGTACCTTCGCCAACTCGGTTCCTTAAGCCGGACTCGTGGCGCGTCTCCGTTGCGCGTCGGGTGGACGAGCGTTTCTCCCTGGGCCTCTTCCGCGCCGCCTTCTTCAGGTCGTATTCGAATAAGGTCAGCGGCCCGCTGGGGCAGTCGGCCTGGGCGAGCTTCTGAGGCACGTCCGCCCCATCGTACGACCGTCGTCGCGTTCCCCGTTGAGGGGGAGCGAGCGAACCGGCGTCCGTGTATCGGGCCGCTGACCTACGCCAAGAAGGAAGCACGAGGGCTTGGTCTGTTCCTGATGCGTCGAGTTCGGGCTCGACCGGCTTGCACGATGGCGTGACCGCGGTGCCCGCGATGTCTTTCGTCGGTTCCACCGCGTCGGACAATATGGCGACGCGCTCCGACGCGGGCTTCGTCTGTGTGTCCATGCCGCTGAACACCCGGCTCCTAACAGCGGCGAGCGATTCGCTCACGCCCGCGGGCAATCGTGGAAGAAGCGGCGCCGCCACCAACCAGACCAGCACCACAACCCACAACATATGCCGCGTCGCCGGTCGACAAGGCAGCACGCGCGTCAGCACCGCGATGATCAGCACCAGCGGGATCATCGCGAAGGCGTAAGGCCACAGTGCGTCCGTCGGTAGCACAGCCGAAATCCCCATCCCCTTGCTCCGCTAGGTTTTCGATCGCGGCGTTTCTTCTTCCAGGCGATCGATCAACGCTTGCAGCTCGCCGATCTCCTCCGCGGTGAACTGTTCGTTTCGGATCAGTTGCAGCACCAGAGGGGCCGCCGCACCGTCGTACAACTGCTTTACCATCGTCTTCAACCGGGATCGTGTCAGACGCTCGCGGGTCAGCTTCGCCCGATACACGTATGCGAAGTCGGATTTGTCGCTTCGGACATAGCCCTTCTGCTCGAGACGGTTCAACAGGGTCTGCACGGTCGTGTACGCCACCCGGCGCCCCGCCTCGTGCAGGTGCGTCAGCACTTCCCGCACGGTCAACGCGCCGTGGTCCCACAAGACCTTCAACGCCTCGAGTTCGGCGTCGCCAAGATCATATTGCCTCGCGGTCATCGTTTATTTTCCAAGTACCCAGAAATCTACTACAGTTGTCGGAGAAATCCTACTACATCTGTCGGAGAGCGTCAAGCGGATTCTGACCCGGAGAGGCCCGGTTACAAGATCGTACAAGTGTCACGTTTCAAGGATGCGGTTGCGCGCACCACCCGCCTTGGCGCCGTAAACGCAAACAGCCCGCCACCCTGGCCTTGGCCAAACCCCTGGGTAGCGGGCTGTTCTTGTCTCGGGCACTTCTCTTTGGAGGTACGGAGGTTAGTGCTCGCTTACTTATACGCGCAGCATACACGATTCTGTCATCAAAACAGGTAACTTGCCTGTAACGGAAGTCCATTCTTGGACCTGGACGCCCGGGGGGGGTGGAACGGTGCCGCGTTTTGTGGCCCACGACAGGTACTTCTCCACGCCGACCGCAAAGGGCGGCGCAGAAATGCTAGGAAGAAACGCCGGCTGTGCCGAACGAAAGGATCACCCTGCCGCGCTCGACTCGGGGACACGGGCCCTCACCGACTCTGTGGCAGCCAGCGGCCGCCCGCGTACGCCCCCGGCATCCGCGCGAGTCCGACCGCCGAGCGCGCCAAGTCCGCCAGCGGTCACAGGCGTCTGAACGGTCCGTTCGTTTTCTCACCGACAACTCGGCGGTGAAGGCCGATCACCTAGTTTCCGGTACGCATCGCACGCTCTTGCTCGGCGACACGCTCCAATCCGTCGTAAAACCTTCTCACT
>JASFUW010000023.1:0-23082 GCA_050050135.1 Phycisphaerae bacterium | reverse complement strand
GAGCGAGAAGGGTGGGTACGGTGACCATCTGACGGCCGGGGCGAAGAAGGTGGTTTTGAGCGCCCCCGCCAAGGATGACCCGGACCTGACCGTGGTGCTCGGGGTGAACGACGATCAACTCAAGAGCAGCCACACCTGCATTTCCAACGCGAGCTGTACGACGAACTGCCTGGCGCCTATGGTGAAGGTGCTACATGACTCGTTCGGGGTGGTCGAGGGGTTGATGACCACGGTACACGCGTATACGAACGATCAACGCGTCGGCGACCTGCTGCACAAGGACATGCGCCGTGCGCGGGCTGCGGCTGTGAATATCATTCCGACGACGACGGGCGCGGCGAAGGCGGTCGGCAAGGTCATTCCCGATCTGAACGGCAAGCTGAACGGGTTCGCGCTTCGGGTTCCTGTTGCGGACGGTTCGGCGGTCGATCTGGTGGCGACGTTGAAGAAGTCCGCGACGGTCGAGGAGATCAACGGCGAATTGAGAAAGGCCGCGGAGGGACGCCTCAAGGGCATTCTCGAGTACTGCGAGGACCCGTTGGTCAGCTCGGACATCATCGGCAACCCGCACAGCTCGATCATCGACGGGCTGTGCACGATGACCATGCCGGCAAGCGGCGGGAAGCTGGTGAAGGTGATGTCGTGGTATGACAACGAGTGGGGGTACGCGGCTCGGACGGCCGACCTGATTGCTAGGATTGCAGCACTTTAGGTGTCCACGATTGCTGTGAGTGGACTTTGAAGGCTCGGGCGGGAGACCGTTAGCTGCCCCCGCTGCTTGGGCGACGTGTGATCCCAAGAACTCCTCTCCGGGAGGACCAGCGTGCTTAAGACCTTTCGACTTCACAACTTTCGAACGTTCCTGAACACCGAGGTATCGTTCACGAACCGCCACCTCATTATCGGGCGGAACAATAGCGGGAAGACGAACCTGTGCTCAGCGCTAGGGTTCTTAGGCTTAACGGCGCGAAACGATCTCGCCGCGGCCTCAGCCCTCGCTGTTCCGGGGGGTATTGCTGAGATAACGAACTGGGCGCTAACGAAGAGCCAGATCGATCTTTCCTGTACGTGCGAACTCCCTTTCGATGAGGCAACCTACGCCTGCACTTATGAACTGTCACTAAGCTTGGACTCGTCAGATGGTCGGTCGCAACAAGGACAACTCGCATTGCACGTAGCTGACGAGCAACTTGTGATCGACGGGCCAGGCTTTCAAAATACGACACTCTTACAAAGCAACGGCCGCGAGGCCCACATGCTCCATGAAGACTCATCTGAGGGTTATACGGCGAAGACGCTCGCACCTGCGGACGCGACAATGCTCTCGAAGCTGTACGAGCTTGATACCAACCGTCGCGCAATCGCCTTCCGACGCTACCTGTCAAGTTGGTACTACTTTGCCCTAAACCCGGCGGCCATGAGGTTCGGATGGTCAAGGGCCCCATCTCTGGGAGCTGGGCTCGACGTGCACGGTGACAATTTGGCCACCGTTCTTTACCGGGTGAAGAACCTGAACGAACGGCTCTATCGGCACGTCGTGAAAGACGTACAAATGGTGGAGCCTACATTGGAGGCCGTTAACTTCATCGTCTCGCCAGAACAAACTGTGACGCCCTTCGTTGAGTTGCGCGACCAGTCCAGGGCTTCGTGGGTCGGGCTCTCCGATGGTACCCTGCGCTGCCTCGGGCTTGCATTCATCGTCGAGACCGTCGGGGAGATGCAGCAGGCTGACAGCGGGGCTCCTCCAGTGGTAATCATCGAAGAGCCCGAAAACGGGATTTATCCCGGTCAACTGCGACGAATGTTTGACCTTTTCGAGGAACGTGCGCCACTGGGGCAGTTTATCTTCACGTCCCACTCGCCCTACTTTATTAATCTCTTTGACGGATACCGCGAGTCGGTCACACTGCTCAAGCGCGAGAATGAAAGAACAAAGATCGTACGTGTCCCATCACCGGACGATGATCCCGATCGTCCACTGCTGGCTGACGAATACTCGATGGAGTTGATCGGTTGATCGAGAAGATCGGGGTCATCTATCAGGATGCTATTAGCCTGGGCTTTCTTCGCGGGCTACGCGATCGTCTACAATGCAGCGCTGAAATCGTTCTTCCCGCTACCGCGATTGGCAAGACTAGGCAGATGCCGCGCAAGGCAGCCAAGTCGGCGTGGGAGTACTTCCGCAGGAATGGCGTCCACCTGATCGTTCGCTTTACGGACGCGGACCGAAACCCGTGGCGGGACGTCCACAAAAGAGCGCTAGGTGTGGTGCCTTCGGAGGCTCGCGGGCTCTGGATTTGCGGTGTGGGCGTAGACAATCCGGAAGAGTGGATGTGCCGGGATGCGTGCTGCCTTGCTGGTGTGCTAAGCGTCCCTATAGACGAACTTCTGAACCCAGCGAACCGAGTAGGCCGAGTCAAACATGCACTAGGTCAGGTAAAACGCCCTGACGAAAAACTGAGTGACGCGGTCGCTAGAATCGTTCGCGACGCGCCTACCGAGGTGTTTCGGCGATGGCTCGAAGATCCCGCGCTCCGCACCTTCTACACCGACTGCCGGGCTGCGGCGACGGCAGCGGATTGTGACACACCCAACGAGTTGGAACAATCGCAGAGCCAGGATGAGTAGCTTCCCGCAAGAACCAGGGATTCGGATTGCGCCGTCGGTGTTGGCGGCGGATTTTGGGCGGCTTGCGGAGCAGGTGGGGGCGGTCGAGTCGGCGGGGGTGGAAGTGCTTCATCTGGACGTGATGGATGGGCACTTCGTTCCGAATATCAGTTTCGGGGTGCCGGTTGTGAAATCGCTTCGGAAGCGGACGAAGCTGTTTCTCGACGCCCATCTGATGATCACGGAGCCCAAGCGATACGCCGAGGCGTTCGTCACGGCGGGCAGCGATCTGATCACGTTCCATATCGAGGCGATCGATGACCCACCGGCGCTGGTCGATCACATTCGTGGTCTCGGGGTGGCGGTGGGGGTGTCGTTGAATCCGACTACGCCCGCATCGAGCATCGAATCGATCGTGGGGGCGGTCGACCTGGTGCTCGTGATGAGCGTCTGGCCGGGTTTCGGGGGGCAGAAGTTCATCGCCGACGTGGTTCCGAAGGTCACGGAGATCCGGAGCATGTTGGGTGTGCACCAGAGGCTGCAGATCGATGGGGGGATCGATCCGACGACGATCGGTGCGGCGGCGGCGGCGGGCGCGGACACGTTCGTGGCTGGGACGGCCGTTTTCCGCCAGCCGGACCCGGCTGAGGCGATGCGCAAGCTGCATCGATTGGCCTCTGAGGCTGGCCAACGCCCGGCCGGGCGGTAAGCGCGTTGCGTGGAGGCTCGGGTCCGGGAAGTCAGCGGACGAATCGGCGTGCAGCGCGAGGCGAGTCGGGTTACCATATCCCCGTGGTTTGACAGGGCCCAAACAGCACGACAGAGGAACGATCATGCCGGCTGAGAAGAGTGGTGTACCCGCAGGATTGTGGACACGGTGTGAGAGCTGTGGCCACATGTTGTATGAGAAGGAGGTCGCGGACGCTTTCTATGTCTGCCCGGAGTGCGGCCATCATCGTCGGGTCGACGCACGCACGCGGATCGATCAACTGGTCGACCCGGACAGCTTCGAGGAGTTCGCGGTCGACCTCCGGTCGACGGACCCGCTCAAGTTCAAGGATCGGGTGCCGTACAAGGATCGTCTCAAAAAGGAACGGGCGAAGACGGGTGAGACGGAGGCCATCGTCGTCGGGAAGGCGTTTATCCGCGGACGAGCGGTGGTGCTCGGGGTGATGAACCCGGCGTTTATCATGGCGTCGATGGGCGCGGTGGTGGGGGAGAAGGTTACGCGGGCGGTCGAGCGGGCCCTGGAGGACAACCTGCCGCTGGTGATCGTGACGGCGTCGGGCGGGGCACGGATGCAGGAGGGGATGGTCTCGCTGGTCCAGATGGCCAAGACGGCGGCTGCGCTCGCCCGGCTGGACGATGCGGGTGGGCTTTACATCGTGGTGGCGACCGATCCGACGACGGCGGGGGTAGCGGCGAGCTTCGCGGGGCTTGGCGATGTGATCATCTCGGAGCCGAAGGCGATGATCGGGTTCGCCGGTCCGCGGGTGATCGCCAATACGATCAACGCCGAGCTGCCGGAAGGGTTTCAAACCGCCGAGTTCATGAAAGAACACGGGTTCGTGGACCGGATTGTGCCGCGGTCGGAGTTGAGGCAGGAAATCGCCCGGATCATCGACTACTGCGGTAAGTAGGGTCGCGGGCTTTGCCAAGAAGGAATTCGCTGACGCGTGCTCGTCACCGGCGTGCTTGCCAGCGTTGGTATGGTGCATGCATTCGCAATGCTGAGGGCGAGCGGAAGTGAAATTGAGCAAAGCGCGCAGAAAGCCCAAAGTCTTCCCAGGGTTGGGACCGATGAAAAGATGGGAGTCAGTAGCTGACGGTACAACGATGTGTGTCGCCAGCCGTCGCGGAGCGACAATCGGTTTTTGAAACTGGGGTCTGCAAAGCGCCGCACTCGATGGCGAGGTGACACGCTGAACGGGTTGTTCGGACAGCGGTCGGGCCCCTCACGTAAGCCCCCGGCTTTGCCGCCTGATGGAATGAATCAACAAGCACGGATGCTCAAGACGCTGGCGAGTTTGGCTGTCGCGATGACGGCGACGTCGGTGCTTCTGGGATGGATGGACCCTTCGCCGCCGCTGCCGGACGATGCGCCTTCGGCTGCGGAACTTGCGGAGCTGGGGGAGTCGCTGGTTGCGGAGGGAATCGCCCTTCGCGCGGGTCGTTGGGACACGATCGAGATCGTTGCGGGGGATGCAGCCGATGTGGGCGGGGCATACCTGGCGGCACCGAGCCGCAACG
Source organism: Phycisphaerae bacterium (assembly GCA_050050135.1). Classification (GTDB taxonomy): domain Bacteria; phylum Planctomycetota; class Phycisphaerae; order UBA1845; family UBA1845. The sequence goes on along the minus strand of JASFUW010000023.1, from coordinate 18,225 downwards.
ACACCCACTTCCTCGTCGGTTACAGCGGTCGACCCAGCCGGACGCCGCAATGGGTTCGGCAGGAATCAGCGGCGAGCGACGCACGGACCATACGGATCGAGGTGGCTCGTCCGAAGCACGGTTCGGGCATGTCGCGCGTTCAATGGCACGCAGTTCGCGGATTGGTCGCTTCGCTTCACACTCGCTTGTCGGCTGAGCCGGTTGCCCTTCCGGTCCTCCTCCAAGGCGCCTGGGCCACAGCGTACGGCCTCGAACCGGGGACGCAACTCGATTGGTCGCCGCCCCGAGCGGCGAATAACTGAAGAGCGGTCTCGTCCGGTGGCGGTCGAGGCAACGCGTAAGACCATCTCCTATCACGCGTCTTTCCCGAAGGCGAACGAACCCGCGTTCCCGGACCATCGGCGCGTCGCCGTTCTACGGGGGCAGCCAAGCGGGGAGGGCACGTCGTGGTTTCGCCGGGCGCAAACGGCGCACAAAGGTGCGGTCGTGGAAGAGCGGGAAGGTGGGTGGGTTAGCTCCTTGCAGAACGCTATCTTTGCGTCGTGCGGCCCGTTGATCGGTCGTTGGCGGCCCGCCTTCGACCGAACAGGAGCACCTCTCTCCGAATTACGCTCGAAGGTTGGATGCAAACCGTAACTCGGCATTTCGCCGAGCCCACATGCGTAGCTTACCCGAAGAACGCCGTGGCCGCAAGCGGATTCGTGTTGGAAGCGCAACAATGAAAGGCCATTCGACTGGTACTGGAACGCGCGCTCCGTACGTTTTGATCGGTGCGTCAGGGACGCACCCTACAGCTAGGACTGACGCAGCGGCTTTCGACGGACGTTTCCGACGCCTGATGGGCTCTGAGCGGGGATTCCCGGGCCTTGGAGTCGTCCAAGCAGGTCCGGATAAGTGCGTTTGTGGTGTGGCTTGATGGTGTGCAGCGTCGATGCGTGCTTATATAATCGTTGGGTGGAGGCTGTAATGCGCCCGACTCAAGTACGTGAGCACCTACGAGCCCGACCGTTTCAGCCGATCCGGATTCACGTTTCGGACGGTTCGTCATATGAGATCCGACATTCGGAGATGGCGTTCGTTACGGCCAGCCAGGTGATGATTGCGCTCGAGATGTCGGAGGAGGAGCTTCCCGACCGGGTCGTCTTCTGCGACCCGGTACACGTCACGCGGATCGAACCGATTGACGGGGTCGGGAAGGCGACATCGGGAGCCTGATCGGGGTGATGCGGTTCCGATAAAAAGGTGCCTCCCGCGGTACGGATGCGGAAATGCGTGTGGCCACTTTCGGCAGGCGGACTATAATCAGTTCGGGCTGGGACAGGCACGTTGACGATAAACGGCGCGGTCGGGGGACCGGGACCACGGGCAGGGAGATGCGAAGACAATGATGCCAGCGCTTGGCGAACAGGTTCAGCGCAGGCGTCGCGGGTTGACCGCGCGCCTGATCGAGCTGTTCAGCAGCATCTGGCTGGGGATCGTCCTGGCCACACTGCTGTTTGCGTATTGCTCGATCGGGAGTGCTTATCCAGCGTTCCGCCAACTCCCGTTCGTGGAGTTGACCGAGTTCGAGTGGTTCCACTGGTGGCCTTTCAACCTTTTGATCCTGCTGTTCTGCGCGAATCTGGTGGTGGCTACGCTGCGGCGAATCCCGCTTCGGACGGTGAACGCGGGGGTGTGGATGATCCACGCCGGGATCATTACGTTAGCACTGGGAAGCTACTACTACTTCGGGACGAAAGTGGAAGGGGACGCGATCGTGTTTCGGCGCGCGGTGCGCGTGGAAGTGCCCGGCGGCCAGGGTGGCGAAAGCGTCGTGGCGCTGCCCGGGAGCAGCCTGACGGCCAACGGCGACGGGGGTGCGTGGCGGTTTCAGGTAGACAGCACGAACCCGTCGTGGCCGATTCTCAGCGATGAGCACAAGGGGGAGAAGGCGTATGCGGTGAACGTTCGGGTCAGCCCGCCGGGTGGCGAGCCGTTCGTTCGGCAGCTCCTCGAGGGGTACCCGCAGTACACGGAAGACGTAATCCCGGGCAAGGGTCGAGCGATCAAGTCGCTGGGGCGGAAGCTGGTCAACCGTGACGTTGCGCTTTCGCTCGAACTGCATCCGACGGAGCACTTCCACGTCATGCAGACGTGGGCGTTGTATGTTCGTCGAGTCGGCGAGCGTGAGTGGGCCGAGCGGCCGATCAAAGGGTTGCCCAGGTACAACGAGCATGTCGCGTCGCGTGACCAGGTGTACACCGAAAGGCGACAGGACCTGCCGGTTCGACCGCTCGATCTGGAGGTCCGCCCCGGTGAGGGAACGGATGCGCTTCAGGGTGCGTCTGTACGGATCACGGGATACTTACCCTATGCCCAGCCGCGACAGCAGTGGCGCGACGGGGGGGAGGTGCTCAATCCGTGGCTGCGTTTTACGTTGTCGACCGACCATACTCAACCGCAGTCGTTCGATCTGATGGCGTTCGACCGCCGACGGAGTCGGCTGGACAACGGGCTGGTCGCGTTCCGTTGGGTTGACGAGCCGGCGGGTGTGTCTGAGATCAAGGCCGGGCGAGAACCGACGCTGACCATCGAGGTTCCCGATACGGAAACCGAGGTGGCGCTTCCGCTGAATGCGGAAACCGTCCGGGGACGGGCGGGTGAGGCGCGGGCGCTCGAGGGGACGCCGTTCAAGTATCGGGTGCTGGCTGTCCACAACGACCTGGTTATTCCGAATTCGGGGAACCTGGTTTCGGTGGTGATGTTGGAGCTTCATACGCCGGAAGGGACGTTTACGCGGATGGTGGCCGACCAGCCACACATGACGCGGGACATGCACGCGGCTGACGGCGACCCGCATGGCGGGGGCGGAGCGACACCGGAGGCGTCCGATCCGAGGATTGTTACGACGTACTTACCGGGGACGGCTTCGGTGATCTTCGCCGCTCATCCGGACGGACTGGACGTTGTTTACGCGGATGGTTCAGGCCAGCCGCGTCGCCAGCGGGTTAGGGCGGCCGAGGATATCGAGGTGAGCGGGGGGGTTTCGGTGCGTGTCGACTCTTACATGCAGCGGGCGTGGGGCGAAGTCAAACCGTACATCGTGCCGCGGCGTGAGCGACGCGACGACGTCGGTACGTCGTTTGCGACGATCCGGCTCGAAGTCGATACGGGGCAGGGGCTCGAGAACATGTGGCTGCCCTACCATCACTACGTGATGCCCGACGCGAACTATTCGTATGGGGGTCGGTTCGAGTACCGTCCGCAACGGGTCCGGTTGGCGGGCGGGAGCTGGGCGGAGGTGGTTTTCTCGCGCGAGCGGCGGCGGTTGCCCAATGCGATCGCATTGGAGAATTTCGAGCTTGATACACACATCGGGGGGTATACGGGGAGCGCGTCGACCATTCGGAACTACGTAAGCAATCTTCGCTTTCAGAGCGGCGCGGGCTGGTCCGATCCGAAAATGATCAAGGTGAACGCCCCGACAGAAAACGCGGGGTACTGGTGCTTTCAGTCGACGTGGGACAAGCCGACGGCCCGCGATCCGTCCGGGGGGATGAACTACACGGGGCTGGGCGTCGGGAATCGCAACGGGGTATGGGTGCAGCTTGCGGGATGCACGCTTGCGGTGATCGGGATGCTCTTTGCGTTTTATGTGAAGCCGGTGCTCAAGCGTCGGCGGGCGGCTCATTCACGTGCCCGGATCGCCATGCAGGAACCGGAGGCGTGTGCGGCGGAGCACGAGGAAGCGGCTGTCGTCGAGACGGAATCCGTGCAGATATGAATGAAACCGGGCCAAACGATCTTGCGGGCGGACGTTCGGGTGAGACTTCGGCGCGTTCGGTCGAGCCGGTCAGTCGAAGCCAGGGCAGCGGTCGGGACCCTGCACGACGCAGGTTCCGAGTGCGGGGCATCGACCTGTTGGTGCTGGCGGTCTTAGGGCTCTACGTCGGGCGGTCCGTCGTGGGTCACTCTGCGCCGGCCGATCAGAAAGGTCCCTCCCAGTTTGCGCAGCAGGTCGATCTGACTCCGCTCGATCGGATTGCGGTGCAGGCGGACGGCCGGTTGCGTTCCTTCGAATCGCACGCGAAGACGTATATGGGTTACGTTTCGGGTCCGCGGAGCGTTTCGGGGCAGTCGAACGGGTTCACGTATCTGGACCTGGTCTTTCGGCCGGAGCGTTATGCGCAAACCGACCTGGTTTACGTCAAGCACAAGCAGGTGCGCCAACAGATTCTCGGCGTGCTTCGTGAAGAGGGCGTGATCGAGTCGAGCCGGGCGGAGGAGATCATGCGGCGGGGACTTTTCGCTCCGGCGCTTCTGCGACGTGCGGAGGTGCGGTCGCTTCTGGACCGCCTGGGGCGAGACCTGATCCGGACGGCGAAAGCGGTCGATGCGATCGATCGCGGGCTGTTCCTTGCGGACGCGGGGTTCCTGTCGGACAACTTGAGGGTGGTCGCACCGCCTGCCGCTGACGCCAACACGCCTTGGGTCTCGATCGCCGATTTAGCGATGGCTGGCGGCGCGCCGAACGACGCAATGCACGCCAGGTTGGCTTCGATGCCGGAACGGATACCGGGGCTTGACGCCGAAGTGCAAGCGAAATTGAGCCGGACCTGGGCCGGTTTGCGTGATGCGTGGAGGAACGAGAACGCTTCGGTGGTGAATGCGAAAGTGGTCACGCTCGCGGGGCTGTTGCCGAGTCAGACCGCGGAGGTTTATCCGTCGGCGGGGCGGTTGGCGATGGAGAGCTGGTACTTTCGGTATGGGAGCATGACGTGGGTGTGGCTCCTTTATCTGGCGAGCGTGGTGCCGCTTCTGATGGCGATTATCTACCGGTGGGACGGGCCGCGCAGCGTGGGGATGGTGCTGTTTGTGCTGGCGTTCGGTTTTCACACGGCGTCGGTGGGGATTCGGTGGTACATTTCGGGACGGTGGCCTAACACGAACATGTTCGAGGCGGTGACGACGGCGGCGTGGTTCGGCGGTGTCGGGGCGCTGGCGTTGGAGTATTGGACACGGAAGACGCCGTTCAAGAATCTGTTCGCGGTGGGCAGCGCGGTAATGTCGATGCTGGCGTTGATGGCGGCCCATTTTCTGCCGACAAGCCTCGACTCGGCCATCAATAACAAGATGGCTGCGTTGAACGACGTGTGGCTGTACATCCACACGAACATGATCATCTGGAGCTACGCGGTCATCGGGCTGGCGTGCGTGCCGGCGCTTCTGCTACTTCGCGATCGGTGGTGCCGGGTCTGGGATCAGGGGGCTGTGCCGAAGTGGCGGTTGCTGGTGTTGCCGATCGCACTGGGTGTGGCCAACTACACAGGGTATAAGCTGCTGATGCACGTGATCGCGCGGTCGCATTTCGGTCTCGATGAGACGGCGCTCATGACGGTCACCGGGGTCTTCGCGGGATCGGTGATGGTTGTTTTGTTCGAGCTGATGTCGGCGCGGGAACGGCAGGCGGCGGGGAGGACGGTGCATCGGGCCGCGTCGGGCGGTGCGTCTGCGATCATGATGCGATCGTACACGGGCGACAAGAGCTTCGTCAGGCGCGAGCAGCCGACGACGGGGCAGGTTTTCGACGGCGCGACGATGGTGCTGGTCGAGCTCGCGTTCGTAATGCTTTGGACGGGGACGGTGATGGGTGCGATCTGGGCGGACCACTCCTGGGGCCGGCCTTGGGGGTGGGATCCGAAAGAGGTGTTCGCGCTCAACACGTTTATCATTTTTCTGATCTTGATTCACGTGCGGTTGAAGGTGAAAGACAAGTCCTTCTGGACGGCGATTCTGGCGGTCGCGGGGTTCGAGGTGATGATGTTCAACTGGATCGTGGTGAACTTCGTGATCAGCGGGCTGCACAGTTACGCGTAGGAACCCGGTCGCTTCGGGTTCGGGTTCAGAATCGTTTGCCGCTTCCTTGTCAGGCGCGCTCGGGAACGGGGGGCTGTCGCCCGCTTGGGCGCTCGGATGTGGGAGTGCGGGCGGTGTGCCGGTTTGGATGCGAGACGGTGGCTTCTGGCCGTCGGTGGCTGCCTGTTCGCAGGACCACGAGGCAGGGTCGAGTTGACACGGGCAGGGGCTCGAAGTAGGTTGCTTTCGCACGGCGGCGAATCGAACTCGGCAGTGCCAAGTTGACGCTTCCCTTCGCTGAACCGGTTGCGCTTTGCACCGGATGCACCAGCCACAGGTCATATGCGGGCGTATACGAAATGATATCCTCGTCACCCGTGGGTGCCGGAACACCGATCGCGAAGTGCGGCGGAATCTGTCAATCGGATGAGCCTTTCGTCGCAAGGTGGAAAACGATCACAGGTCGAGCACTTAGGAGTCGTTGAACATGAATCCAAAACCGATGTTTGCGTTGTTGGGCGTGATAACAATGGCTTTGGGCGGTTGCACCACCGCTCGCCCAGATGGAAGGATGCGTACGAAAGAATCCTTCGGAATGCCCTCACGTGGGGAGGCAGCGCTCGCGTTCCGAAGTTCTGCGGACGGCGACGCGGGGTCGACAGCCGCATCGGAGCTGGAATTCCACTTTATTCAGGTCGGACAAGGGGACAGTACGCTCGTGCGCTGCCCCAACGGAGATCGGATTCTGGTGGATTGCGGTTCACACGGCGAGTTCGACCTCGACCGGGTGCGCAGTTACCTGCGCCAGCAGCTCGATGCAGAAGACCCGAAGATCGACCTGCTCGTGGTCACGCACCCTGACGGTGACCACTACGGCGAGATCGAGGCGGTTTTTGAGGGTGACGACGACGAGCCTGGAATCGGGGTTGACCGAGTCCTTTACGTAAAGAGCCTTGCGGCCCATGGGGAAAGCGACTTCGATGATTGGCTAAGGGATGTCCCGAGCAGTCAGCGCGAGAACCTGAGTCTGAGCAACTACAACGTATTTCCCACGCGGGGTCTGAACGTGTGCGGTCCCGAGGTGCATGTGAGCGTTCTGGCGGCGGGCGTCGAATCGAGCTTCTCGTCGACGAATACGGCGAGCATCGTCCTGCTGATCGAGTACGGTTGGTTCTCAGCGCTGCTCACAGGTGATGCAACACGTGTAACCCAGGAGGACATACTCGATCGCTTTGCCGAGAACCTGGAGGTGCTGGAGAGCGTCGAACTGCTGAAGGTTGCCCATCACGGAAGTCGAGCGACCTCGATGCTGACGCGGGCAAACGGGACGAGGTGGTTCGATGCGATACAGCCGCACGTTGCCGTGTTCAGCGCGGCGTACAACAACACGTACGGGCACCCGAGTCAGGACGTGGCAGAGGCTTTGGAACCGTACACCATCCCCGCCGCTCGCCATCCGCTGCGCTTCTGGAAGAAGAAGAACGAGCTGAGCAGTTCGTGGACGGTGAACAGATATCGGGACGAAGCCATGTTTCTGACTGCTACGAATGGGAATTTCGTCCTCACCACAGACGGGGAATACTACGACTGGACGTACGAGGATTAGGACACGACGTCGTCGCGGGGCGAGGTCGTCGCGTCGTGGACCTCGCGGTCAACGAATCGCGCAGTCGCGTGCAGGCGTGCGTACGGCGTGCGGCTCCTGCAGGGGATCCTCGATCTGTCGTTTGCGCTCCGGGCTCGGAATGGGGTCGCAGGGCAGACTCCGCATTTGTCCATGGGCGGCGGGCGCGATGGTCCGCACGGCGAACCCTGCGGGCTTGCGCTTCGGGCTGGGACCGGAACCGCAGGTCAGATCCTACGCTCCCTCTCCGCTGGAAATCCGCGCGGGTTCCCGGCGCGCCGGGGCAGTTCCGCCCGCGGCTCGGGGAAGGATGTTCAGTGCTCAGATTGTCCTTCAAGCAGGGCCTGCTCGGGGTTGTCGATGGGTTCGGCGTATTTGTCGATGAGGTCGCGGATGCGGGGCTGGTCGGGGTCGAGTTCGAGGGAGCGGTGCCAGTGCTCGAGGGCACGGGCGCGGAGGTCGGTTCGGGTCGAGTCCCGTAGGAACCTGAGCATGGCAATGGACCCCAGGCCGGCATGGGCTCGGGGCAGGTGCCAATCTCTGGCGAGTGCGTCCTGGTAGCTCAACTCGGCGAGGTCGAAGTCGCGTGTCCTGAAGAGGCAGTAGCCCAGTGCCTCGTGCGCGGCAGCAAACTCGGGGTCAAGCTTGAGGGCCTGTTCGAGCGAGCCTCTGGCCATCTTGAGGCGATCCTGCTTCATGTAGGTGTAGGCGAGGTTGATGAGGACGAGCGGCTGGTTTGCGTCGCGCTCCAAGGCGTCCTTGTAGGCGCGGATGGCAGCGTAGTGTTTTTCCTGTGCCTCCAGGGCGACACCGAGATTGACGTAGGCGTGTGGTCGGTCGGGGTCGATCTCGATGGCCTTGTTGAAGCGTTCCGCGGCCCGCGTGAACTCGCCGGTTTTCTGGTAGCAGACGCCGAGGTTGATCTGGGCGTCGAAGTTTTCGGGCTGGAGGTGAACGGCGTGAAGGTAGGCCTGGATGGCGTCGGTGATTCGCTCCATGAGATCGTAGAGCTGGGCGAGGTTGAGGGCGTCGTCGAAGGAGAAGGGGTCGCGGCGGATGGCTTCGACGAAGCAGTCGACGGCGCGTTCGTATTCCCCGAGCTTTCGGTAGATGAAGCCCATACGGGAATGGGTTTTGGGGAGTTGGGGGGCGAGCTCGGCCGCCTTTTCGAACTGGCGGAGGGCGGTCTCGAACTGCTCGGCGGCGATGAAGTTCTCGCCGCGGTAGATGTGCCACTTCGCTCGGACCGTCTGAACGGTAGAGCAACCGGCGATGACGAGAAGGAAGGACAACGCGGCAAGGACCGTTCGCGGCGTACCGGGCGCAAGGCGCGTGCCGGGGTGCGCGGCGAGGTCGGCGGAGGGGTTTGCGTTGAAGCTTCTAGGCCGCATCATGCTTGGACGGTCCAACATCACCCGGATGGGTCGGACGCAATCTCCGCTCTCCCGGGGCATCCGGGTTGCGGTTCGCTCCTGGTGGGTGCTATCGACCGCAACCGCGTCTGTCAATTAATCGTGTTGGTAGAAACGACCGGCAGAACGTCGAGTCGACTTGCAGACGACCGCGGTGGTCACCGCCGATGGGACGGGTTCGCTGGGGTTGACGCTAATTAGAAGGGCTTGCCGGGTGTTGGAACTTGTCAAAGTTGATTTTCCGCGTGCGAGCGCTAGGATTGCTGACACCGAATCCTGCGTCGGGACCGTTAAGCGCGTGAGGGCAGACCAGCTATGTCGAAAGAACATCTGCTAGCCATCCCCGTCTACAACGAGGAGCGGTACCTGACGCGCGTGATCGCGGAGTCCAAGCGGTACAGCCGGCATATTCTGGTGGTGGACGACGGGTCGACGGACCGGACGCCCGCGCTGCTTCGCGGACAGCGGTCGGTGCACGTGGTTACGCACTCGCGGAACCTGGGGTACGGCAAGAGCCTGGCGGATGCCTTCGCGTACGCGCGGTGTGAGGGGTATGCGTGGTTGATCACCATGGACTGCGACGAGCAGCACGAGCCGGCGCGCATCCCGCAGTTTGTGGAGGCGATTGCGATCGGCGACGCGGACGTGATCAGCGGGACGCGGTACCCGAGGGGGTTTGACGCGGAGGGGGCGGCGCCGGCGGATCGCCGGCGGATCAATCAACATATCACCGCGTTGCTCAACCGCCGGCTGGGGTTGAAGTTGACGGATGCGTTCTGCGGTTTCAAGGCATATCGCGTTTCTTCGCTGGGGTCGATCGAGATCACGGAGCCGGGTTACGCGATGCCGATGCAGTTCTGGGTGCAGGTTGTTCGCGGGGGTTTGCGCGTCCGCGAGTTACCGGTACCGCTGATCTACAAGGACCCGACGCGACACTTCGGCGGCACGCTGGATGATCCGGACGCGCGACTTCGCCATTACCTGCAGGTGCTGAAGCGTGAGATGGCGGCTTCGCCGGTCGGTTCGCGCGGTGTGTTCGGGGCGTGCGCGGAGCGCGGTGCCCCGGAGGGCGATGCTGCCGACGCGGACGGCAAAGCCCGGGCTGTCGGCGCTTGCTGCGGTCAGCCGAGGAAGCTCGGATAGTCATGGGATCGCCGGCGCGCTCCGCCATGCTCGACTTTTCTCAGCTCGCAACGCCGGTCAACCACGGTGACGTTCTTGTAGCACCCGAACCGTCCGCGTGGGTGGGGGCGATGCGGGCGAACCACGAGGCGCTGGGCGGAAGCGACGCGCGGATTCTGGATTCGACGCTGGGTTCGTGGCGGCGAAAGACGCGCGAGTCGATCGCCGGTGCGGACGAAGCCTATGTGATCGTTCTGGGACACCAACCGGCGTTCATCCATCCCGGGGTGTGGGTGAAGCATGTTGTCGCGATGCGGGTCGCGGCGGCGGTTGACGGCGTGGCGATCAATCTCGTGGTGGACAACGACGCACCGCGTACGACAGCGCTGTCCATCCCTTCTGCGAAGGAAGGGCGTGTTACGCTCGGTGCGGTCGAATTCGCCCGGATTCCGCAGGGGTGCACATACGAGCAGATTCCGGCGCAGGACGGTCGCCAGGTGGAGCCGTTTGAGCGGCGTGTGCGTGACGCGATGGGGGAAGCGTTCGAGCAATCGCAGATGCCCGGCTTCTTCCATGCGCTTGCGGGCGCGCCCGCGACGACGGACTGGGTAGACCAAGTCGTTACGGCGCGTCGTGCGGTCGAGGCCGACCTGGGTGTGCTCGTCGAGGATCGACGGGTCAGCCAGGTGTGGTGCAGTCCGCTGCTGATCGACATGCTGGTCAACGCGGAGCGGTTCGCGACGAGCTACAACCGGGCGCTCGCGGCGTATCGGGTAGGAAACGGCGTGCGGAGCGCCACGCGTCCGATTCCCGACCTGGAGGTCGGGGAGGATCGTTGCGAGGTCGCGGCCTGGGCGTATCGGGAGATGGAACCGCGGCGGCGGTTGTTTGTCTCGAATCGCGGCGGCGCGGTCGAATTGTTCGCGGACCGCGAGCGGATCGGCGAAATTCCGGCTACGCACCTGGGCGGTTGCGATTGTCTGGGATTGGTTCTGGAGGACGTGGGTGACTGGCGGATTCGGCCTCGGGCGTTGACGCTGACGATCTGGGCGAGACTTCTGCTGGCGGACCTGTTCATTCACGGGATCGGCGGGGCGAAATACGACCGTATCAGCGACATGATCATGGCAGACTATTACGCGGTCGGGCCGCCTCATATGGCGTGTGCAAGTGCGACGCTGCATCTGGATCTGCCGCGAAAGGCGGCGACGGTCGAGTCCGTGCGGCGACTGCGCCACGACCTCCGCGACCTTCGATTCAACGCGCAGCGGCATCCGCCGCATAGCCCGAGGGCCCGCGAGCTGACGCAACGGCGTGAGGAAGCGGTGCGCGAAGCGGCGGCGTTGCGTCAGAACGACCCACGGAACCGACGTGCCCGGCGGGCCGCGTTTGATCGAATCCGAGAGTTCAACACTGCCCTACTCGCGGAAAAAAGCGAAGCGCTCGAGTCGTTGGCGGCGCGGCTCGCCGGAGTCCGCGACGAGCTGACGGAGGTGCAAATCGCATTGGGGCGCGAGTATTTTTTCGGGTTGTATGATCGGGGGCGGCTCGAACAACTTCTGGCTGCGGTTCCCACGGAGCGCGCATTTCGTGTATAGTCCGTGGTCGTCGCCGTCGGCCTGCTCAGCAGAACGGTGGGACCGGATGACTCAGTGCCTGGTTGTCAGCACCGTGGCATAAGGCGTTCTAAGCGGCAACCTGAATCGGAGATAATCATGAGTGACGAAGCCGGAAGCGGGCGTATCCATATTGACTCGGACTGGAAAGCGGAGGCGGCCCGCGAGAAGGAACGACTCGCCAAGCAGGAAGAGGCGGAACGCGCGAAAGCGGCGGAAGCGGGTGTGGGTGGAGACGCGGCGGGCGGTGTGGCGCCGCAGTTTATCGAGCTGATCAACCTGATCGCCATGCAGGCGGCGGTCGGGCTTGGTGGATTCAAGGGACCTGGGGGGGAAACGATCCCGCCCAACCCGGTCGCAGCGAAACACCACATCGACCTGTTAGAGGTACTGAGGGAAAAGACGGAGGGCAACCTGACCGACGACGAGAAGAAGACGTTGGACGCGGTGCTGTACGAACTGCGGATGCACTATGTGCAGGCGTCCTCCGTACCTCCGCCGCCCACCGAGCCGAAGAAGGAGAAGCCATAGTCGGGGTTGTTCCTTTCGCGGGTCAGGCGAGACGAGCGACGTGCGGCTCCACTCGAACCGCTTTGCCGTTGCCTCGGGGGATCCGTACGGGTCGGGAGCGCGGAGACGGCAACGAACCTGCCGCAGGTTCTCTGAGTCCAAGATGTTCGTTCTGATACCCATCCGCACGGAATCGGTGATCCGCCGCACCCCGATGGTGAACTACCTGCTGGTGGGTGCGAACGTGCTTGCGTTCCTGCTGCTGAACGACGCGTTATCGCAGGGTGCTCTGGCCGAGCTGAGATCGCGCTACTTGGCGCTGCATCCGGATCATCCGGCGGTGTATCAGTTCTTCACGTATCAGTTTCTGCATGCGGACCTGTGGCACCTGCTGGGGAACCTGCTGTTCCTCTGGGTGTTCGGCAACAGTGTGAACTCGAAGATGGGGAACGGGCCTTACCTGATGTTCTACCTTGCGGGCGGCGTTTTCGCGGGGTGGGGGTTCAGCGTGCTGAATCCCGGTCCTTCACCGCTGGTCGGCGCGTCGGGGGCGATCGCCGCGGTGACGACGGCGTATCTGGCGCTGTTTCCGCGAAGTCATGTCACCGTTCTGGCGTGGATCTTCGTATTCATCCACCTGTTCGAAGTTCCGGCGATGCTCTTGATCTGCGTGAAGGTCATCGTGTGGGACAACGTGATCGCGCCGAGCATCGGCGGGCAGGACTCGATTGCGTACAGCGCTCACCTTGCGGGTTACCTATTCGGGTTCTCGGGCGCGATGGGGATGTTGTTCGTTCGGGCGTTGCCGAGGGACCAGTTCGACATGCTGGCGTTGTGGAAGCGTTGGCACCAGCGTCGGGAACTGGCGACGGCGATGGCGGAACCGGAGGCGGCTGCGCGGGCCCAGTACGGTCGGGTCGCCCGGGTGGAGGCGGTCGACCCAGAGCAGCGTGCGTTGGAGCAGCGCCGTCTTGACGAGGTTGCGGACCTTCGAAGCCGCATCACGGAGCGCGTCGAGCAACGGGACGGAGTCGGCGCCACCGAGCTGTACGAACAGCTGATGGCGATGGACCCGAAGCAATGCCTGGCGGAGCGTCATCAGCTCGATTTGGCCCGGGCGTTCTACGGTTCGGGGCGATTCCCGCAGGCGGCGGCTGCATTTGATCGTTATCTGGACTGCTATGCGGGTAGCGCGGAGGCGACGAACGTTCGCCTGCTACTGGGGATTATTTACGCCCGGGACCTGCGACAGTACGAGTTGGCAGACAAGCACTTGACACAATGCCTGGAGTCGATCTCGGATGACACCCGACGCAAGCAGTGTTATCATTGGCTTACGACGGTGCGGGCGGCGCTGGGGAAACGCGTGCCTGAAAGTCTGTAGGCGCCGGGTGCGAGCCGGCGGTATCACGAATCGGTTGACGGGAGGCACTCACGACGATGGCTGAGCTTGCGTTTGTCAACGGGGTGTTCGGTCCGGTCGAAGAAGCGAAGGTCTCCATTGAAGACCGCGGGCTTCAGTTCGGCGACTCGGTCTACGAGGTGATCGTCTCGTACCGCGGGCGACTGTTTCTGCTGAACGAGCACTTGCGGCGGCTGAGGGCGAGCTGCGAGGCGGTAGGCATCGATTACGATTTCGACAACAACCCGCTCGAGCCGATCGTCGAGGAGGGGTTTCGCCGGTGCGGGTTCAGCGACGCGATGATCTACATTCAGGTTACGCGGGGCAGCGCGCCGAGATCGCATGAGATACCCGTGGGTCTGCCGCCGACGGTGGTGATGACGTTCAAGGCGCTGCCACTTTTGTCCGAGGCGGTGCGGCGTCGCGGGTTTCGGATCATGACGACGCCGGACACGCGTTGGGCGAAGTGCTACATCAAAGCGGTAACCTTGCTGCCGAACGTGCTGGCGAAACGCGAGGCCAGCCGGTGCGGCTATGATGATGCGCTGTTCGTGACGGAGTCCGGCGAGGTCCGCGAGTGTACTTCCGCGAATATCTTCCTGGCAAAGGGCGGACGGTTGATCTTCCCGACGCGGACCGAGGCGATTCTGCACGGGATCACCCAGGTGTTCCTGCTCGATTGCGCTAAGTCCGTCGGGTTGGAGGTGGACGAGCAACCCGTGGACGTGAAACGGCTGCTGAAGTCGGACGAAGTGTTCATGTCGGGCACGCTGGTCGAAGCCCTTGGGGTCACGCAGATCGACGAGACACGCATCGGGGATGGACAGGTCGGACCGATCACACAAAGGCTCTATGAGGAGTTCCTCCGGCGGATTGAGAAAGGTGGGAGCGCGGCTTGTTGAATGGCGCGGGTTCGTGTAGCAATATGCGGCGCGCCCGCGGGGTCCGGTCGCGGTCGGTTGCCTTGCGGGCACGCGGACCGGCACGTCGTTATGACATCTTCTTGCGGTTTGCAGGCGGTGATGGGGGACGCCAAGGGGGCATATGCCGATCTGGACGGGAAGAAGCGTGTTGACCGGCCATTTAGGTAATGAATACTAACTGGTGTGTAGCGAGTGGCTTTGAACGTCTCGCGGGCGCATGGTCGTGAGGCGCTGTCGGGGTTTTCGGAGGTGCATTCCATGTATCGGTACAGCCTTCCCGCGTATGCGTTGTGCTTGGCGCTTGTTCCCGGCTGCGGACTTCTGTCGCTTTTTTTCGGTGGTTCGCAGGAATCGGGTTCGGCCGATTTGAAGGCGTTCAAATCGCGGCAGGAGCTTGCGGACTATTTCGCGGAGCAGATCAATCGACGTGGCGGGGGCTTCGCCGACGGCGGCGGTCTGTCTTTCACGAACGGGGTGGTCGACCTCGGAGCCGAGGCGCTGGCTGAAGACGTGAACGGGCTCCCCGGCCCGGTTCCGGGTCGGGACGATGGCGGAATGGGCGGCGACGCTGCTGACGCGGATTCGAGTGAGTCGGACTTTTCGCAGACCACGATCCAGGAAGAGGGAGTGGACGAGGCTGACGTGGTCAAGACCGACGGGAGTTACCTGTACATCATTCACCGCAGTGCCTCCGGCGACGGAAGCGGGCTGCTGCGGATCGTCGACGTGACCCCGGCGGAGGAACTCGGACAGGCGGGCGAGGTTGCGCTGGAAGGCGCCGGTCGGGAAATCTATCTGTATGACGGGAAGGTCGTGGCGCTGACGGAGACGTTCGGCGGGTACCTGACGATTCCCCCGCCCGAGCCGTTGGTCGCCCCTCTCGAAGGGGTCGACCCGGAGATGCCGGTCGACGACGGGGGAAGCACGGACGGCGCGAGCCGTGACTCGGCGGGGGATGAAGCGATTGCACCGCCGGACGTGGTGGAGGACTTCGACTATGAGCGGCCGAGTACGATCGTGACGATTATCGACGCGGCCGACGCAGCCAACCCGATCGTCCTCTCGAAGACCAAGTTCGAGGGGACGACGGTGTCGAGCCGGATGATCGACGGCGTGCTGCACCTAGCGCTGGCCAACTACCAGGATTACCTGTACGCGGTGATGCCCAGGATTTCCGAACCGCAAGTCGTGTTGGACAACGCGGACGTCGAGGTGCTGTTGCCGGACTTTGCGCGCGTTGATGCTGAGGGTGAGGAGTCGGGCGGCGATCTGATCAGTTGGCGCGAGCTGTATCACCCGGTGGATCCTGACGGGTTCGGCATGGTCACGCTGGTGAGCCTCGACGTGGACAACGATGCCTCGTTCACGGCGGTCGGGGTGGTGGCGGAGCCGGGGCACGTATACTCGTCGCTGAACGCCCTCTATCTGACCGATACCGAGTACGACTTCAACGCGCAAACGCGGGAGACGACTGATATCTACAAGTTCGCGTACGTCGGGCGATCGGCGGAGCCGCGTGCGACGGGGAGCGTTCCGGGGCGGGTGCACAACCAGTACTCGATGGGCGAGCACGAGGGGTACCTGCGCGTGGCGACCACCATCGAGGGCGGGTTTACACAGTTCTTCGAGCGGACCCCGCCGAGCAACGGGGTGTACGTGCTGGGCGAAACTGCGGACGAGCCGGCAGCGGCGGTGACAAGCGACGAACCGGCGACACGCGGGCTGTCCGTGATCGGCAAGGTCGAGGGGCTTGCGGTCGGCGAGGACATTCGGTCGGCGCGGTTCGTCGGCGAACGTGGTTATCTGGTCACGTTCGAGCGGAGGGACCCGCTGTTCACGCTCGATCTTTCGGACCCCGAGAATCCGACGGTGGTGGGTGAATGGCACGGGCCGGGCTTCTCGACGTTCCTCGTGCCGATGGATGAAGATCATCTGTTGGCTGTCGGTCAGTATGTCCCGGACGACGGTTCGTTCTGGGGTTGGGGGATACAGCTTACGATCTTCGACGTGTCGGATTTCTCCGAGCCCGTCGAGATGGACAAGGTGATCCTCGGTGCGGACGGAGAGGCCTCGTCGGAGGCACTTTACAACCCAAAGGCGTTTACCTACTTCGCGGAGCGCGGGCTGGTGGCGCTGCCGGCGACGATCAACCAGGGGTTCGTGTTCTTCGACGACGTAATCGGTTTCGCGGAAGACGGGGTGGCGGCGGATGCCGATCCGGATGCGCCGGTCGACGCGATTTCCCCGCCGGTTCCCGAGGGATTCGAGGGGTTGGTGGTGTTCGGGGTGTCAGTGGAGGACGGGTTTACCGAGCTTGGCCGGATCAGCACGAGGTACGACGACGCGAGCGGGTGGTGGTGGAACGCATTTACCCGCGGCGTATTCATCGGGGATGACGTGTTTGCGGTGACCGATCGCGGCGTGCGTGGGGCGGCGATCACCGATCCGGACACGATGCTCTACGAATTGCGATTTGACGAAGACAAACCCGCGCCGTGACGCGGGGTTGTGCCTGGACCGTGTCGCAGTCGATCGCACAAGGCCGTCGCGCTATGCGGCGTTACTCGGACGAGGCATGAAGCTTCGCGATCGACGAACACAGCAAGAGTGAAAACTGTGGGTCGGCTGCGACGGGACCGGGCTTCGCTCGGTCACCCATCTCTGAAGTCCGCTCAAGTTGTCGGGCAAGTCGCGTGTTGAGCGCCGGGGGCGCGTGTGGACGGTCCGCGGGGTCCTGCCGGCACGAAAGATGCCTTGTTTTTCGTGCGTAAACATGGTTAAATGGCGTAACGGGGTTACCGGGCGTTGGGGGTTTCCTGAATGTCTCCCTCGAGATGCCCGAACCAACAGGGGTGATGGTTGTGCGGAGCGGGCAGGGTGTGTGCGGGTCCGCGACTTTCCCGGAGCGTGATATGATCCAGCGAATGGCGGGTCCGATCCGACGTGGAACCTCGAGTGCGTGTCTGGTGCCGGTGGTCGCAGCCCTCGTCCTGCTACCCCATGCGGTCGCCCGAAACGGCGAGCCGGGACAAGCCGTTCCGCATCCGCACCGGTGCGGGAAGGCCGAAGCGGCGGCGCGACAGATGCTGGCGGAACCGGAGGCGGTTCCGAGCAGAACGTATCTGGAAACGCTGGACGACACGGACGTATTGCACAACGCACTGGATATCGAGATCACGGGGATCGATCCCGGGAACAACACGTGTTCAATCACCGGGAGCAACACCTTTACCATTCAGAGTAAGTCGAGTGCTTTGACGGAGTTTTCGTTCCGACTGCGTGAGCAGTTCACCATCACCGGCGCCGTGATCGACGGGTCGACGCCGGTAACCGTGAGCACGGAGAGTGTTTCGACGCGGGTGGCGACGCTGGACCGGACGTACGGGATGGACGAGGTTTTCGACCTGACCATCGAATATACGGGTAACACGGTGTCGGCGGCGTTCGGTTCGATCGAGGTTTCCACGCACTCGGGTGGGATTCCGGTGGTGGCGACGCTGAGTGAGCCGTACTACGCGTATACGTGGTGGCCTGCCAAGGACGGGGACCTGTATCTTTCGGGGGACAACTCGGACAAGGCGACGCTGGATTTCTGGATCACGGTTGCGGATAACTTCACGACGGCGTCGAACGGTGTGCTTGTCGGTGTCGACACATTGTCAGACAACCGGAAGCGTTACCGTTGGGCAACGAGCTACCCGATCGCGACGTATCTGGTGTCGTTTTCGGTGTCGGAATACAACACGTGGACGGCGACCTATACGTATCCGGGCGGGACGAT
>JASFUW010000022.1:0-23889 GCA_050050135.1 Phycisphaerae bacterium | reverse complement strand
TCGCAACTGGTCGCGACTATGGCTACTGTCACGGTTCTGGCGTGGACCATGTAGCGACGCCGAAACGGAATGGTGATTCCAGCCATGGGCGGGCACCACGGGTCGCAGGCCAGAGCCCCGCGCGTGAGGCCAGAGCTGCGCTCCCGGCGTGCCCGGAGAGCCGTCTTCTCCGTTCATCCCCTTCCTCACCCTCGACGTCGCCCGCTTGACATCGCCAAGCGGCGTCAGGGGCAGGTCACGACGTAGTGGAAGGCTGGTTCAGTCCGGAAAGGCCCATTTGTACTTGAGGCGCCGGACGGATTCGTGCTATACCGACGATTGACCTTTCCTAGGGCGACGGAATCGCGCGTACGATTGGGAGTTCTCCCGACAAACGGTGACGGAGCTTGTCATGCGAAGCGTTACTTGCCTTTCATCTCTGCTGTTCTTCGGATCATTGGTGGCCGCGGGCGATCTCACGATACCGGAGCCCTCGACCCTCCCCCAGGGGTCCATTGTCGGCTGGGGCAAGCTCGTCGGCGGTGGGGACCTCTCCGGGGGCTTCGTGTCCGTCGCCGCAGGTTCGTATCATAGCCTTGGGCTGAAAGCCGACGGCTCGATCCTGGCTTGGGGCTGGAATTCCTACTTCGGTGGGTACGGTCAAGCCGTTGTGCCCGGACCTAACATGGGCTTCGTATCCGTCGCTGCGGGCTCTGATTACAGCCTCGGCCTCAAGACTGACGGCTCGATCGTTGGCTGGGGATTGAACGACTGGGGTGAGACGGACGCACCCGAGCCCAACATCAACTTCATAGGTGTCGCCGCTGGCACTGATCACAGCCTCGGCCTCAAAAATGACGGCTCGATCGTCGGTTGGGGAAGGAATATCGGCGGTGTGAACGACGTGCCGGAGCCCAACACTGGCTTCGTGGCGGTCGCGGCAGGTGCGGTTTGCAGTCTCGGGCTCAAGGCTAACGGAACGATCTTGGCCTGGGGATTGAACGACTGGGGTCAAACCGACGTGCCCGAGCCTAACACGGGCTTCGTGGCCATCGCTGCGGGTGGGACTCACGCCCTTGGACTCAAGGCCGACGGCTCGATCGTAGCCTGGGGATACAACGGCAGCGGTCAGACTGACGTGCCCGAGCCCAACACGGGCTTCGTCGCCGTCGCGGCAGGTGGCGACGGGTATGGGCATGGGCATAGCCTTGGCCTTAAAGGCGACGGCTCGATCGTGGCCTGGGGAGCCACCGACTACAACTACGGCCAGACTGACGTGCCCGAGCCCAACACGGGTTTCGTGGCCGTCCGCGCGGGGTGGTTCCACAGCCTTGGGCTCAAGGCCGACGGCTCGGTCGTGGCCTGGGGAGCCAACGGCGGCGGTCAGACCAACGTGCCCGAGCCGAACACGAGCGTGGTGGCTGTCTCCGCGCGCGGTGACGACTTCTCAGGAGCTGAGCACGTCCTCGGGCTCAAGGCTGATGGCACGATCATCGGTTGGGGAGCGAATCCTGGCGGTGTAACTGACGTGCCCGAGCCCAACGCGGGCTTCGTGTACGTCGCGGCAGGTATGCGTCACACACTTGCGCTTAAGGCCGACGGCTCGATCGTCGGCTGGGGAAGCAACATTGAGGGCCAAATCGACGTTCCACCGCCCAACACGGGTTTCGTGGCTGTCGCTGGAGGTGCGTATCACAGCCTCGGCCTCAAGGCCAACGGTTCGATCGTGGCTTGGGGAGCGAATCCGCGCGGTCAGCTAAAGGTGCCCGGGCCCAACACTGGTTTCGTGGCTGTGGCCACGGGGTGGTATCACAGCCTTGGCCTCAAGGCCGACGGTTCTATTGTCGCCTGGGGAAGCAACGACTACGGGCAGACCGACGTGGTAGGGCCCAACACGGACTTTGTGGCCGTCGCCGCTGGACGATGGCACAGCCTTGGCCTCAAAGCCAACGGCTCGATCGTCGCCTGGGGAAGAAACTCCTCCGACGATGTGACCGAGGTACCCGAGCCCAACACCGACTTCTTGGCCATCGCTGCAGGTGCGGTTTTCAGCCTTGGCCTTAAGTCCGACAGCTCCATCGTCGCTTGGGGACGGCGCCAGGATGGTCAAACCGACGTTCCCGCCCCCAACACTGGTTTCGTGGCCGTCACCGCCGGTTGGGGGCACAGCTTGGGCATCCGACAGACGGAACCACTGCCGGCGTGGGTGTGGGGCGACTATGACGGCGACCGTGTGATCGATCTAACTGACTTCGCGGCGATGGCTGAGCGGCTTAGCGGGCCGATCCCGTGGCCGCGTGTCACCGGGTGGCACTTGCTGGACCTCGATCACGACTTCGACGTGGACCTTCGTGACTACGTCCACTGGCAGGACGCCTTTGCCGGCCAAGGCGAATAATTCAATCCAAGCGACGACGTCCCAGAGGTACCGAACGGGGCGGCACGGAACCACAGCCGTCCTTCGGGAGAGGTGTTCTCTTTCCACACCGGGGCTTGGGCGGGGATCGAGTTCTCCGAAGCACGCAGCAGGAATTCACTTCGATCTCCTTGCCGCAAGCACCCCACCTACTCCCGGGAACGCTGGCTGAACGCCCCCGGGGCACCCCGATACGTGCATGCCAAGGGGCTGCGCGTACAATGCTGCCTTATGGCGCGAACGAAGGTCATGGTAAACAGCGATCCTGAGTCCATCCTCGTTGTGTTGCCGACGTGGGTGGGCGATTTCGTGATGGCTACGCCGACGCTGCGTGCGATTCGTGGGCGGTTCGCGGAGTCCCGGATCGTGTTTCTGATCGAGCCGAATCTTCGCGATCTGGTCCGTGGCGGCGACTGGATGGACGAGTGTGTGGAATGGCCCGCGAAGGAATTCCGGACTCCGCTACGACGCCCCTACCGCGATCTGGTTTGGGCGTTGCGGAAGGAACGGTTCGATTGGGCGATTCTGTTGCCGAACTCGTTTCGGTCGGCGTTGATTGCACGGTTGGGCGGTGCGGTTCGACGGTTTGGGTATGACCGGGACGGGCGCGGGTTTTTGTTGACGGACCGACTGCCTGTCAAGAACCTGCGCGGCGAACAAGGGGTCGCGTCGCACAGCGATGCGGAAGGACGGGACTCGCGAGTGTCCGCGCAGGCTGAAGCGTGCGAGTCGGGGGTATCTGTGAAGGATGAAGATCAGGGAGGCGTGAACTCCGCGCAGGCTGAAGCCTGCGGCTCGGGGGATGTTGGGGCGCGGTTGGAGATTCCCGCGCCGCCGGGTCCGTATCTGCCGATGCGTCTCGTCGAGTATTACGCCGATCTGGCCGAGTTCGTCGGGTGTGAGAGGCCGAGTGACCGGTTCGAGCTGCTTCGCACGCCTGATTGCGACAAGTCCGTCCAACAACGACTTGACGGGCTTGGCGTGGCGGATCCTCATCCGTTGGTGGTTCTCAGTCCGGGTGCGAAATATGGGGCAGCGAAGTGCTGGGCACCGGAGCGGTTTGCGGAGGTGGCGGATCGGTTGATCGAATCCGAAAACGCGGTAGTGGCGATTACGTGCGGTCCTGGCGAGGAGCCAATCGCGCATGCCATCGCGTCCAACATGAAACGTGAGGGGATTATCTTCGATGCCCCCCTACCGACGCTGGGTGAGCTGAAATCGCTGATCGCTCGATCGCACTTACTGATCTGCAACGATGCGGGTCCGCGGCATATCGCGAAGGCGTTCGGTGTGCCGGTGGTTACGGTTTTTGGGCCGACGCATCCGGAATGGACGGCGACGGAGTATGAGGCCGAGCGGATCGTTCGCATCGACGTCGATTGCGGGCCATGCCAGGAGCGTGTTTGTCCGCTCGGGCATTTGAAATGTATGACCGGCGTGACGACGGACATGGTGCATGCGAAGGCGAAGGAGCTGCTCGATGTGCGGTTGACGGGCTCATTCGAGCGGGTGTCAGAGACATGACGGTTTGGATTTCGTCTGCGTGGCGGAGGTTGCGGAATTGGTCCGCATGGCGGACCCGACGAGAGTCGTCGGTGCGACTGAAATTGCAGGATTGGTCCGCATGGCGGACCCTACGGGGATCGTTCGGATCGTGAACCCTGCGGGATCGTTCCGCCTGGCGGCGCGTCGGGGCGGCGGCTTTGCCTGGTTGGACGGTCCGCGCAGACTGAAATCTGCGGCTCAGGGCGACGGGAGCAAGACGGTTTGAAAGTGGCGTTGGTGGTCGAGTGGTTGGATGCGTGGCGTGGCGGTGCGGAGACATCGACGCTGCAGTTTCTCCACCATCTGATGGATCGGGGCGTGGAGGTCCATCTGTTTACGCGCAGTCGCCCGTCACCCGCGCCGAACGTGCATGTGCACACGATCCGGGGGGCGGCGATGTCACGTATCCGGCAGAGCGTGACGTTTACACACCGGGTCGACTGGATGCTCGGGCGTGAATCGTTCGACGTCATACACGCCATATCGCCGTGTCGCAAGGCTGACATCTATCAACCCCGGGGCGGTACGGTGGCGGAAGCCATGGAGCGTAACATTGCATTGCTAAAAGCGCGGCCGCTTCGGCGGTTGAAACGGTATGCCAACCACTTTAACTTCAAGCAACGCTATACGCTCGGGCTTGAGCGGGCTTTGCTGGGCAATCATGATGGCCCCATGGTTGTGGCCATCTCGGATTACGTCGTGGATCAGCTTCGGCGTCATTATTCGGTTTGGCCCGAACGGATTCGCAAGATCTACAACGGCGTCGACCCGGACCCGACGCCGGATGCGGAGCGACAGGCGCATCGGGCGGCGATTCGTCGTGAGTATGGGATTGCAGAGGCCGACCTTCTGGTCCTGTCGATCGCTCACAACTTTCGCCTCAAGGGGCTTCGTCATTGGATGGACGCGATGGCGTTGCTCGCTACGCGCGGCGTCGACAACGTTCGCTCGCTTGTCATCGGGAAAGGTGAGAATGAACATTGGCACCGGCTGGCCGCGAAGCACGGGATCGCCGATCGTCTCACCTTCACCGGTCCGAGCGAACGCGTTCGGCAGTTTCATCATGCGGCTGACCTGTTGGTGCACCCGACGTACTACGACCCGTGCAGTCGCGTCGTGCTGGAAGCGATGGTGGCAGGTTTGCCTTGTATTACAACGCGATGGGACGGTGCGTCGGAGATGATTGAGGACGGTGTCAACGGGTTCGTACTGGACGAGCCACGCGACGTGACCGCACTTGCGGAGCATGTGGCTGCGTTGCGCGATCGCGATTGTCGACAAGGAATGGCGGCCCACGCATGCCAAATCGCCGACCGCGTCAGCATGGCCCGGCATGCGGATGGGATATTGGAGCTGTATGAACGGCTAGCTGCTGAGCGCCGTTCCTAATGAGGAGTGCGGTTTGCCGGGACGCCGTCTTTACCAGGGTTGCTCCTCTCGTGGTTCGGGTATCTGCTGAACTAGTTGCACATCTTGCGGGCGCGTGGTCAAATACACACGCGCGTCAAGCGGGGAGTACAGCCTTGCGTCGGATTGAGGTAGGACACAGGTGACGCCACTGACAATCGAACCACCGGAAAGGTTCAAACATGCCGGCGAGCTGCGTGCACGGTTCGATACGTTCGACCCGCGACGAGACAAGTTCGATGCTGAGAAGATGGAAATCGATCTGCGCGAGTGCGAGTTCGTACGGCCCCCAGCGGCCTTGTGGTGCGTCGTGTACCTGGCGCTTGCGGCGCGGCGAGGATGTCGCTGCCGGCTGCTCGTTCCCAGCAACATGGGCGTGTGCGCGTACCTCAAGTCAGTGGGGTTCTTCCACATTCTGAAGGATTGTGGTGTCGAGGTGGACGACCGCGATATCGGCGCCCGCCCCGATGAAAAGACGGTTCTGCCGATTACACGGTTCGCGACGACCCAAGAGGCATCAGCGGTTACGAACCTCGCCTTTGATCGGCTCCAATCAGCGGACACGGTACCGGCGAATCTGAGCGCCGTGGTCACGGAGCTGTTTAGCGAGTTGGCCTTGAATGCCGCTCAGCACAGCGAGTCCGAGGTTGGGGCATTCGGGTGCATTCAGTTTTTCGAGTATGACAAGGGCTCGCGGTTCGTTTGCACAGTCGGCGATGGCGGGATCGGAGTGTACGCGAGTCTGTGCAGAAACGAGCAGCTAGGGCGCCGAGTTAATTATGACTGGGACGCGCTCGAGCTGGCCGTTCGCGAACGGATTAGCGGAACGGGCGACCCACACCGCGGTATCGGGCTGTACGGCGTTAGTGAGGACATCCGCGGGCCTGGGAATTCGCTGCTGTTACATTCAGGGGCTGGATCGTTGGAGATCACCGAAAAGGTCTAAAGCCGTGCGAGGCGGACCCGACTGTTCCCCGGAACCTTGGCGTTCCTCTCTGTGCCGACGTAATCATGCTCACCGTGCGAGTCACAGACATTCTGAAAGAGAGGGTATTAGTCAGTCGGGAGTCTGCGCGGCTTGTTGAAGATGCGCTGCGCGCGACGATGTCCGGTGCGGACAGCGTGGATAGCACATCCGGAACAAACAGCTTGACGGTTGACTTCGCGGGTGTCGAGGGGATGGCTCCTTCGTTTCTTGACGAGCTTCTGTTGATCTTCGGATCGCACGTGGGCGGAGGTGCCGACGGCCGCGAGCGATGCTTGATTGTCGCGAACCCGCCAACACGACTATCGCGGAAGTTCGAAGCGGTTGCACGTGGACACGGCATGTCCGCCCAAGCACTTGCGGATGGCTCGTGGTCGCTCACGGATGCCGAACATACTGAATGAGAAGTGCGGCGGAGGCGGCACGCGATTCCGGATGCCGGTTTCGTACCAACTCCGATGCGGACCGTTCAGTCGATAAACACCGCCGGGCTCACCCGAAACCGGGCTGCGAGCTTCTTGACGTGGTCGACGGTGAGTGATCGCTGACTCTTGAGGATTTTGGAGCCCATGCTGGGATGGACGCCCAACAACCGGGCAAGATCCGAAGCGTTCATGTCATTTTCGTCCAGCAGGTGCTTTAGCATCGCCAGCCCGTTGATATCGGAGGTATCGATCGCATGGTGGGACGCCTCATAAGCTTGCACAAGTTGGACGAGCGTCTCCAGATAACGCGATTGACCAACGGTCAGCTTGCCGTCGGCCATCAAGCGATCGATCATCTCCACGGTGTACTCATAGTGAACGTCATCGATGATCGCCTGCGGAGGCATCACTTGAACCAGGTCGGCAAACCGACCGGGTAGCCTTGCTTTCTCGCGCGGGTGTTTGGTGGCTGGCATCGCCTTACTCCTTCCACTTTCCCCGATCGTACTCGTCGTGGGTCAGCACGTGTCGGACGTTCACAAGCTCGTATTCATACCGAATTCGGACGACCAAGCGGTACTTGTTTCCACCGATGTTGAATACCGTTAAGGTCACTCCTTGGTCGGTTTGCACGCCGTCGGCGTGCGGGTACGTTTGTTTCACGTCTGTCAGGCTTCTCCATGTAGCGCCTTGCGCGATCTTGAACCACTTGCGCAAGGGTGGCTCCGCATCCGCGTGCAGGTCCCAAAACTGTCTCAAGATTCTCACGCTGATCACGCGCACATAGACATTTTGTCTAATTCTCCGAACGAAGTCAAGCCGCAAGTTAGACAATTTGTCGAGAATCGCGCGCTCTTATTCCGCGCGCGTAGTCTCGCGGATCGTCACGGTTTGGCCGTCGAGCTTGAGGCGGCCGGTGGCGAAGAGTTGGATGGCTTCGGGGTAGGCGATGCACTCTTCTTTGAAAACGCGGGCGGCCAGGGTGTCGGGGGTGTCGTTCGGGAGGACGGGGACTTCGCGCTGGAGGATGATCGGGCCGTGGTCGTACTCGTTGTCGCAGAAGTGGACCGTGCAGCCGCTTTTCGTTCGGTCCGACGCGAGGACGGCTTCGTGGACGCGATGGCCATACATACCCCGGCCGCCGAAGTCGGGCAAAAGCGCGGGGTGGATGTTCATCACGCGGCCATAGAAACTGTCGGGGAACTTCCAGAGTGACAGGAAGCCGCCCATGCAGACGAGGTCGACGCCGGCGACGGCGTCGGTGATGCTCTGCTGAAAGGTGTTCGCGTCCATGGCCTTTCTTTCTAGGATTATCGTGGGCAGGCCGAGGGCCCGCGCGCGTTCGACGCCCTCCGCGTCTCCGCGCGAGCTGATGACCAGATCGATGGTGGCGTTGAGCTTGCCGGCCGCGATGTGCTCATGCAGGTTGACCATCGTCCGGCCGCCGCCGGAGATCAAGATCGCTAAGTGCGTCAGGTGGTGCGTCATGGTCAGGGTCCGCGCCCTGGGTCTCGTGCAACCCTGCGGCCGACCCGCAGGAGACGGAATGTCATCGGATGACGCGTGATACGTTACCAGCGAGCCGCCACCTCACGCAAGCCGCTCGATGAGGTCGGGTGTCCGAAGACGGCGTGGGTGCGGCGAGTTTGCGGCGGTTCAGCGCTCAAGCCCCCCGCGACGGGTCCGAGAAACCCTGCGGAGCGACGGGGCGATTGAGGGCAAGGCGCAGGGCTAAATTAAGCGCCCCGGGCCGTTGCGTGGGCGGTCAGATGCGGTTAACCTCCTGCAGTAGTCGACGCGCCGGTCCGGCGCCATGCGCCATATGCTGCCACCGAAATCGAACGTCGGATGCTTTGGTGACGGGGTTCCGCTCAGCCGGTAACGTGACGCCATCACATCGCCGAACGTAGCAGAAAGGTACTGTGTCATGAACACTGCATCGATCATGGACGGGCTTACTCTCGAGCAGGTTTTGCAGGCTATCGCGTTGATCGTTGGAGCGCTGGGGTTGGCCTACCGCGTCAACAACAGTATCTCGCGTCCGAGGGCTGCGCTGAAGATGGACCTGGAAATACTGCAGCTACTTGATCGACTGGATAAGGAACACCCGCGATACGAGACCATCAGAGAGGATGTCGATCGTCGCATCGACCACCTCTTCCGTGTCCCGGGCGCCGGTGCGCCACCGCCGATGCCGGATGGATCCGCTGTCGGCGCCGGGGAACCGTCGCGCGAGACGGGCGAGGCACGAACTGAGGCGGGTACGAAGGTCAGGCGGAAGAGGTTACCTTGGGTCGACGACATGGGTCCGTTTGTGTTTGGGGTCGTTACTGCAGTCGGGTTTACACTGTGGACCGTGTACCTCGTCCGGCATGACCACAGCGGGTGGGCCATCGTGACCGGGTTCTTCGCGTTTGGTGGTGTAGGCAACATCATGGCCGGCGTGCGGAAGTCCTTAGCGTAGGCGACCTCGCGCCCTCCGGGAAAAGACTGAGTGAAGGTGCACCTCTCGGTGCTGATCACACGTGCGATCACTCGGACTGTGACACGGTGTGGCATGCCTCGTTATGCAAGCTCGCTCTCAGGCTTACGGGCCGGGCGGATTCTGGAACTGCTTGAATCGCGGAGCACATCGCCAGGCGCACCGATCGTGACGGTGGGTTCCTCAGAGTCGGAGGCTGGTGAGAATATGGTCATGTTCATCCAGGCGCGACAGTGCCACCGCCACCAGAGGAAGATTCCGGTGATGACGATCAGCCCCGACGCGGCGAGCCACGGTCCCAGACTGCCAAGCTGCGGATATCTTACCGCGATGAACCATCCGCCGCCGACCACGATAACCCAGTGACTGATGATGAAGAACACCGACGGGACGAAGGTGTCGCCGGCGCCACGGAGGGCTGCGCTGTACTGGATGCCGAAGGCGTCAAAGAGCTGGAAGACGGCGGCGCAAATCATTACCCAGGCCCCGATTCTGACGACCTCCGGGTCCGCGTTGAATAGGGATATCAGCCAGGCACCTTTGAAGAAATAGAGCACCGACAAGCCGCCCATGTAGAGGAACGTGATGAAGACGGCGACGCGTGCCTCACGGATCGCTCGCGTGGGTTCGCCCGCGCCGATGGATTTTCCAACGAGTGCGGTGAGGGCCTGGCCTACGCCGACCGTCGGGAGGAACGCGATGCGCATGTATTGCCAGGCCGTGTTGGTGGCGATCTGGTGGATCGTCCCGAACTTGGTACCGACAAGCACGTTGATGAAGATGGCCCACACCACGACCTCGCAGACGAACTGAAACCCGCAGGGCAGGCCGACGCGGAGCAGCTCCAACAGCCTTCGGCGCGAGGGACGCCACGTGCTGCGCGAGGCGAACACGCGATCCATCGAGGGGGCGAGCATGGTCAGCCCGAGCCGGACCGTTCGGTAGCAGACGGCGGCGAACGTGCCCCAGGCTGCCCCGGCGATTCCCATCGGTTCGAAACCGAGGCGGCCGAAGATCAGCACGTAGCTGACGGTGATGTTGACGACGTTGGCCTCAATGGCGGACCACATGGTGATCCGCGGTCGATGTACGCCGACAAAGAACCAGCCGAGCGCGAAGGCGGCTATGGTCGGTGCGACGGTGAGTACCGCGACGTCGGCGTACGCCAACTCCATCGCCTGAACGCGCGGTGCATGGGCGAACAGCTCGATCAGGTCGGGAAGGAACGGACGAAATGCGAGCCCCAGGAGTCCGAACGCGACAGCCAAGTATAGCGCCTGCCAGGCGTAGGCGCTGCATTCGCGGTATTGCTTGCGCCCGAGGGACTGCGCGGCGAAGGTGTTAACCATGGACGCGATGCCGAACCCGAGCACGATGTATGACCACATGACCACCTGGGCGGGCAGGATGGCGGCCTGGGCTTCGGGCAGGCGGAGCTGGGTGATCATGACGTAGTCGGCGATGTCCATGACGGCGCGCGAACTGGTGGTGATGACCACGGGGATCGCCACCTTGATCACGTTCCGCACTTCGGCGCGTCGGCGTGACCGCTCGGTCAGCGCCGGTTCGATGTCATTGGTCACGGTCATAAAGCTCGTTCCGGACGCACGTTCGCCACCGGTATTCAAGCATGATTCACCCCGCGCGATCTGGGAGAAGCAGAACGGCCGACACAAAGCGTCGACGCCGGCGCCACACCAACGACGGCCGACTCAGTCGCTGGTGCGTATGCCGCTGGTCTAAATACGGCTTCTCAGGGCATGTGGCAAGAGCTCTTTTGGTGTCGTGACGAAAATTCTGCGCAGGCGTACAGCGCCCCGTGGTTGTCCTGCCAACATTTCTTCGGGGAATGGTGGGACGGGAGCTCGAGGGTGACGACGGGGATGCCCCGCTCGATCCCGGCCCACGTACCGAGACTGCCGGGCGTCGGGTAGCCGATCGAGCCGCGGACGGGGTATGCGTTGGCGGCGGCCATGGCATGAGCGAGTTCTTCCGCCGGGCCGTCGTAGTTGTTGCAGTGTCGGTGCTGATCGATCGAGTGGATTGAGATGATCGCGACGGGTTGCGTCTGCTCGATCAGCCCGATGAGCGCCTTCGTCTCAGGCTCGCTGGCGGGTTCGTCTCCGCCGAACATCCGGCTGCGTTTCGAGCTGCGTTCCCAGTTCTCGGTCGGGAAATTGCGGTTGATGTCGACCCGGTTCGCATTCCCGCGTCTGCGGAGGGCGTAGCCGTCCGGGTTGGCGACCGGGACGACAATCCAATGTGCCTCCCCTACCGCCTGGGATCGGTCCGAAGACAAGGCCTCCCGGAGCCTGGTGGCAACCGTGACGCTCTTCGGCTCGTCGCCGTGGATGCCGGCAAGAACGAGGACCGGCGACTGCGAAGTCTCAGGGAAGAAGAACGCGTGGAGCGGTTCGCCAAAAACGGAACGCCCGATTGTCCGGTTCATGGCTGCCCTCCCCTACTGCAGCGTTCGGGACGGACCCCGAACCGGGGGTAAGCGACGGAGCGTGGAGGCGGTTGAGCAGCGAGGGTTGCGTTCACCGACTCGCCGAGGCCGTTGTGGCTGGCTCGGTGAGACGCGGTCTCAGCCGCGATGTACGCGAGACGACCCGCCTGGTCTTCTGGGGTTCGGAGGCGGGTTTTGCCTTGGCGGTCGACGGTTCGGTGTAGAACGCCCCCAGGTTCCGGATGCGCTCCTGCCTGCGGCGGAGGAGCGTGTCGGTCGTCAGCCGCTTGAGATCGGTCAGGGCCGAGGTAATGTACTTCTCGACGCTCGCGGCGGTCGCCTCCTGATCACGGTGTGCGCCGCCCAAAGGCTCGGCAATGATCTCGTCGACCAGATCGAGCCGCTTCAGCTCTTTGGCGGTCAGCTTCAAGGCCTCGGCCGCGTGTTTCCGCTGATCGGCGGTTCGCCAAAGGATGGCTGCACAGCCCTCGGGCGAGATCACCGAGTAGAACGCGTGCTGGAGCATGGCGACACGGTCGCCGACGCCGATGCCGAGCGCCCCGCCGCTGCCGCCCTCTCCGATGACCATGCAGACGACGGGGGTGCGGAGCCGCGCCATTTCCATCAAGTTCGTGGCTATCGCATAGGCGATGCCGCGCTCCTCGGCGCCGATACCGGGATACGCGCCTTGCGTGTCGATCATACAGACAACGGGCAGGCCATACTTCTCGGCCAGTTTCATTTTGTGCAAGGCTTTTCGGTAGCCTTCGGGGTGGGCGCATCCGAAGTTGCAGGCGATTCGCTCCTTGACTTCCTTGCCCTTGTTGTGGCCGATGAACATGACCTTGTGCCCGCCGATGCGCGCGAAGCCGGTCATCAACGCGTCGTCGTCGCCGTAGGCACGGTCGCCGTGCAACTCGCAGAAGTCGCGGAAGATCATGCGGAGGTAGTCGGTGGTGAGGGGTCGATTCGGGTGTCGGGCGACGAGGACCGTCTCCCAGGGTGTGAGGCTGGAATAGAGCCTTTTCATGGTGGCCCGGAAGCGCGTACGTTGTTGGCGGATGTCGGCCGAAAGGTCGCGGCCCTGCTGCTTCTGCTCGCGCTCCATCTCCTCGATGTCGTGCTGAATCCGCCAGAGTGGTTTCTCGAATTCGAGGACCGGACCTACACTCGCTGCGGCTCCGCCGCTCGCGGCGGTTGTGCGATTGCTGCTCATACTCGGGTTGCTCGCGCTATATTCATGCGTGGCTGCATGGGTAGCCGCCACCGCGCCAATGTCACCTGCCAAAGGGGCATTACAATACCCCATAATCGGTCCCGGACAAGGAAATTCGCCAGGGGACCAGACAAATCTGTACTGGTAATGCCTGTGTGTTTTCCGGGAATTCGGTTCTAAGTTTCTTTATCAGGCCAACTTATGTTTGATAACGTCAAGGGCGGTCGCTGGTTGCGTTTTGTTCGATATTGATGCGCGTCAGGGTGTTGGACGTGGATTGAAGGATCCGGACGAGTTCGCTCGTGGCGGTCGGGCCGTCAGTGATGGCAAGGGCGATTTTGGCCATCAGGGCGTCGAGCGAGCGCATGATGCGTCGCTTTTGTGCCGAGACGTTGTCACTCGCAGGCGATCCACCCGCCGCGGCGACGTGGTCGAGCGGGTTGACGGCGAACGTGGCCGATACCTCGCGATACCGTTCGTCGACGGCGTTCGCCAGTGCGAGGGCGGTTGTCTCCCGGCCCTGCGCCCTTTGCTGGATTCCCTTGGCGACGGCTCGGACGCGGAAGATAACCTGGCCGAACCAAACCTGATGCTCGACGGGGATCACGCGGTCGTCGGGCATCAAGGCTAGAGCTACGCAGTCGAACTGCTCGGCTTCGATGAACCCGGCCACTTCGCGAGTGGGGTCGCAGTTGGAAGCCGGCGCGACGGCATCCATTTCGCCGGAGGTCGACGAGGGCGGATCATTCGATCCCGGCGATCCGGCGGTTGCGTCGGCCGGCTGCACGGTCGACTCGGTCCGGGGTTCGCGGAATCCAGTCTGACCGGTCTCGCTCTGTCGTCGGTCTGAGGTCATCGTGGCTTCGAGGCGGTCTGGTCCCGGTTTGGGTTCGCCACTGCGCGCGATCGGGGCAGCGTCGGACGGCGGCTTCAAGACGACGCGAATCTCGGTTCGCTGGCCGGTGCGGGTGGCGTCGAACCCGGGTGGGTCGTAAACCTCGACGATGGGGCCGAGGGGCGCGTGCCCGTTGGCTTGGACCCATTCGAGGATCGGTCGATAGTCGGTGCGCGGGCTGGCGACGCGATCGACTACAGCGGTATAGGCTACGAATTCGGCGTCGCGCTGCGCCGCGCGGAACGGCGGTTCGGGAGTGTGCCCCCCTGCCGCCACGAAACCGATCTCGACGCGGGTCTGAGCGGGCGCGGTCCGCGACGGGTCCGATGCGTAGCGTGCATACATCGGTCCCGGCTGGTCGTGCTTGACCATGTAGTCACGGACTTTGCGGAAGACGGCTCCGGTGGTCCAATACGGGCCTTGGTGTTCGAGGAAGACGACGGTCGTGGGGTTGGTCGACTTTGTGTCGACAGCGAGGACTGGAGCCGTTGGCGGCCCGGGGGTCGTTTCGGGTGGCTCAACGATTGGTGCGAAGGCCGTCGGAGCAGGGACGACCAAGAGCACCAAATGAGCCAAGAACCGCGCCACCATGCTGAGGTTCCCATCGGGGGGGGTCAACCCGGATTAAAAGAGCCTGGGCACCGGTATGAGGTAGTAAACCGGCGTCATGAAGTCAAGTGGTGTGTCGGACGCCGGTCGGTCGGGCTGTTTCCGCATGTCACACGCCTGCCGCCGCGGACAGGGAGTAGAGACGCTTCGCCCTGGCAACGCACGCTTCGATGTACGCTCCGACCTCGCCCCGCGCCGGTTGTCATGCCACTGACTCCGGGCTCTGTCTAACGAGCCGCGGGCGTGAGCTGTGTCGCCCAGTTGGGGCTCGGTTTCTGGATGGGCGTGTCGGCACCAGGGCTTACGCCGTGTTCTAGCAGAGTGCGGTCCCTGCGGGACTCTTGCCACGCTCTACCCCCTTCGTACCGAATGCGCGGACTGTGGTGTAGCGGCTCGGGCTGCGTTGGTGCGGCCGCGCGGGCTGAAGCCCGCGGCTCAGGGTGTGCGAATCGTCAAACTTGACATGAACAGGCCATTACGCGGGCCGGGCGTTTTGCGCACGGATTTGGTATAAAGCGGAGTTGGTTTGACGCTGGATATCCGAGCCGTATCGTGGTGTGCGTGAACATGGGACTTGGGAGACGGGACGTTGAACGACGCAACTACAACGGTGGAGGAACTGGCGAAACTGATGGGCGAGTTCGTGGCGGAGCGGGAGTGGGAACCGTTTCATGATGCGAAAAATCTGTCGACCTCGATTGCGATCGAAGCGGCGGAGCTGATGGAGCACTTTCAGTGGCTTCGCACAGACGAGCTTCTCGCGGTCAAGGACGATCCTAAGGCGATGCAGGAAATACGCGAGGAAGTGGCGGACATCATGGCGTATCTGGTGTCGTTTGCCGGGACGATGGGGATCGACATTTCGTCGGCGCTCGAGGACAAGATGAAGAAGAACGCCGTCAAGTATCCGGTCGAGCGGTTTCGGGGGCGGTTTAAGTAAACAACGGCATCGAGGTCGACTCAGCCGCGCGGGATGATGGACAGTGGTGCGGCGCGCCAGGAACAGCGGACACCCTACCCCCACCTGAATCCTCGCCCTTGGAGGGGGAGGAGGTTGGATGGCGCCCGGTCGGACTCGAATCCCGGCCGGGGGGGTTACGTCGGATCCGGTCCGGCGGCGGACCGAGATGAGGGTCCTCCTTCGACTGCGCTCAGGATGTTCCCTCTACTACGCCCAGGGTGTCACTTCGACTGTGCTCAGGGTGCATCCTGTCCGGAGGTGAGGCGTTGGGCTTCGGTGCGGAGTATGGTGATGATTTCGTGCCACTGTGTTGTCACATCGTGGAACTCGTATTGGAGGATGTCCGCGAGCATGACGTAGTCGCGGACCTGGAGGGCGTCGCGGACCTGGACGAGGACCTCCTTGGGTTTGCTCATCAGCTCGACGAGCGGCCGCTCGCGGATTTTCGTGCGGTCCGCGTTGAGCTGGAGCATCTCGAAGGACTTCGCGACCGCGTCGTGGACCTGCTGCCATACGCCCAGGCAGCGACCGAGGGCCTCGGCGGCCTCGACGACGTTGCCCTCGTTGAGCATGCCGGCGACGCGTTGACATTCGGTGTCGGTGTCGGAAAGACACGCGGCGGCCTGGTCCATGGCGTCGAGCACGAGTTGATGTCGAGTGCCGGTGAAGACTTCAAGCCGCTCGATGGAAGAGGCAGGTTGGCGGAGCACCGCGGCCATGTCGCCGCTGGGGACGTCCTGCCCGTCACACCGAATGCTGACGACGACGTCGCCGGGTGCGCACATCTCGGCCTGGATGTGCAGAAGGACCTGGTGAAGCGTGTCCGCGTCGGCGAATGCCTCACGGCGGGGGTCGTCATCGACGAAGATTTCCACGTTGCTCTCCTATCCTGACGGTCGCAGTCGGTCGTCCGGTGTCGGATCTATCGGGAGTATCGGCCGATGGGCCGGGGGTCCGGTAGCTTGGAAGCATAACACGGTTCGGTTCGCAGAGATAACCGGCGGGCGTCCTGCAGGATCGCGCGCGGAGTGCGCACGTGTGATCGCGCGGTCGGCGTCATGCCGTGCGTCAAGCCCACGGACTGCCGCCTGCGCCGTCAGACCGCGCCATCCTCGGGCGTGCCACCCACGGGTTGGCCGTCAGGCCGTGCAAGCCAGGATGTCAAGTTGGCGGACGTCTGAACGGGGGCGGTATCTTCCAGTCGCCCAACAGGCTGACCATATCGACCACGCCGAGCGGTCGGGGCAGTGCGTAAAGCTCTCCGAACCGCACGCCGGAAAGCATTCCCTCTGCGCCGGCGGTTGAGCGGACAAAGTGCTCGACGCCGGCGAAACGCTGCTCGTCAAACTGCGATCGGTAGCAGCGGACGGCCTCGACCTTCTGGTCGATCGTGTCGGTGATGTCCACGACGAACTGCGAATGCCAATGCGTGGTCTCCGCGGCGAACCGCACCGGTCGATAGACGAGGTGGTCCACGCGAAAGGGCTCGGTGCCGTCGAACCGCTCGTTCCACTTGGTGAGCTGTGAGTAGAAGCGGGCGGCCTCGGTAATGAGCTGGCCCTGGTAGTGATCAGGGGAGGCGGCCGGGGTGCGACCGGCCATCCCAACCAGGATTTTCGGGCGGTAGCGTCGCAAGGTGGTTGCGACGGCGTACCGGGCTTCAGGCCCGTCCATCAGCGTGCGGTTGTCGAGGTCAAGGATTTCACAGGTTTGTACGCCGAGAATGTCAGCGGCCTCGTGGGTCTCCTTGATGCGCGTTTCGCGCGTTCCCCTGGGCGTCGGCTCGCCGTCGGTCATGTGGACCATGCCGACGCGATAGCCCAGCTTCACGAGCTTTGCGATGGCGCCGCCCATGCCGATCTCAAGGTCGTCCGGGTGTGGCGCCGTGAACACGATGTCCAGACGGGTGTCCGCCATAGTGAATCGGCTCCCATAGAAAGCAGGTCCCCGACGGTGCGACTATAGACTGGGTATGGGCGTGGGACAAGGACAGCCTGCCAAAGTCGAGCCCGTTGTGTCGACGCTGCCACACCCGGGCGGGCACTGGCGTTCAGAGCGTTTGCAGGCTACAACTAGGCGCATGTCCAGGAAAGAAATGGAAGACGGCGACCGCAAGGAAGTGGCAGCGTTCATCGAGGAGCACTGGCACAGTCGGATGGTCATGAGCCGCGGTCGCTCGTATTACCCCCACGAGGAACATGGCATCCTCGAGCGGCGCGACGGCCGACTGGTGGGCTTGTTGACGTACCGCGTTGACCAGGACGCAATGGAGATGCTCACGCTCAACAGCACCTTGGAGGGGAAGGGGATCGGGTCGTCGCTGATCCTGAGCGCGATCGAGAAGGCACGGGAAAAGGGATTGAACCGAGTCTGGCTTACCACGACGAACGATGCCATTCGGGCGATCAGCCTGTACCAACGGCTGGGGTTCCGGCTCACGGAAGTCAACGTGGGCGCCGTGGACGAGGCTCGGAAGACGAAGCCGCAAATTCCCGAGATCGGTGAGCGGGGGATTGCGATTCACGACGAGATCGTGATGGAACTGAGGATCGAGCCCTATCTGGATGGGTAGATGCGGGCTGCTCGGCGCGCTAGAATCGCGCGCTTGGGGCTGCATTCCCTTTCCCTCATATGGTGAGCGGTCCTGGTGTGTCCCGATCAGCGTCATGGAGTTTGCCGGCGCTAGAGCGGCGCTCGAGCGGATGATCTGAAGGTCGGGCGCGGTCCTTGCCGACCGGGCCGAAGTGATCACAAGGAAGAAGCAATGAATGCATGGAGGAGCCGATAGATGAGCGACGAGCCGACGGCGCTGTCGTCCAGGGAAGATTGGCGGGCCGGGCGATCGGAAGCGATCCGGGCGCTTCTCGAGAAGTACGCGCCATGCGACGACGACGACCTTCTTTCCCAGATGATGGTCACGATCTGTCGTCTGGCGGCGGACAAGGCGGATCGCGGTGATTTGAAGATTCTCAACGCTGCGCTTCGCGAGCTGCGGTACGCGTTCAAGGTGTTCGCGCCGTATACGGACGTGCCGAAGGTGACGATCTTCGGTTCGGCGCGGACCTCGGAACACCACCCGCAGTACGAGGAGGCCAAGAGGTTCGCTGCGCTGATGCAGCAACACGGTTGGATGGTGATCACCGGGGCGGGGCTGGGGATCATGCGGGCGGGTCATCAGGGGGCACGGCGAGAAGCGAGCTTCGGGGTGGCAATCAGCCTTCCGTTCGAGCAGGAGACGAACACGATCATTGCCAACGATCCGAAGCTGATCAACTTCAAGTACTTTTTCACGCGGAAGCTGATGTTCATGAAGGAGGCCGAAGCGATCGTTCTGTTCCCGGGCGGGTTCGGGACGCTGGATGAGGGATTCGAGGTGTTGACGCTGGTGCAGACGCTCAAGGCCGCCCCGATCCCGATCGTCCTGTGCGAGGAGCCCGGGGGCAGGTACTGGCCGGGGTGGCGTGCGTTTGTCGAGCGCAGCCTGCTGGCCAACGGAATGATCGACACAGAGGACCTCGACCTGTTTCGGATCACTGACCGGGCTGAGAATGCGGTCGGGGAGATTCGCGACTTTTACCGCCGGTATCACTCGTCGCGATATGTCGCGGAGACGCTGGTGTTCAGGTTGAACCAGCGGCTCAGCGCTGAAACGCTCTCGGAGATCAATGCGACGTTCGCCGATATTATCCTCGAAGGGTGCATCGAGCAGACAGACGGACCGATCGAGGGCGAAAACGGTGCGTACCCCGACAAGCCCCGACTGGCGTTCGCGTTCGATCGGCGGCGTGCTGGACGGCTGCGGCTGTTGATCAACCGGATCAATGAGGAAACGTAGATATTCCGGCGCGTCGGTTTCCCAGGTGCAAGAGTCGAGAAGATGAGTCCGGACCCTGCCACAGACCATGCTGGTGCCGACGTTCCGCCGGACGATGTGGCGGTCGTCGAACGGCTGGCAAGCGCATATCAGCAGATTCGTTCTGAGCTGAGCCGCGTGATCGTGGGCCAAGAGGAGGTTGTTGAACAACTTCTGGTGGTGCTGTTCTCGAACGGTCACTGCATTCTGGAGGGAGTACCGGGACTGGCGAAGACGCTGCTGGTCAGCACGCTCGCCCGGTTGCTTTCGCTGAGTTTCTCGCGCATTCAGTTCACGCCTGATCTGATGCCGTCGGACATTACAGGAACGGAAGTGATCGAGGAGGATCGAGGCACGGGCTCGCGTTCGCTTCGGTTCGTGAAGGGCCCGGTGTTCGCAAACGTGGTGCTGGCGGACGAGATCAACCGCACACCGCCGAAAACGCAGGCGGCGCTTTTGGAGGCGATGCAGGAAAACCAGGTCACGGCCGCGGGTTTCCCTCATAAGCTGCCGAAGCCCTTCTGCGTGCTGGCGACGCAAAACCCCATCGAGCAGGAAGGGACCTACCCCTTGCCGGAGGCGCAATTGGACCGGTTCATGTTCAAGGTGCACGTGGACTATCCTTCGGAGGAGGAAGAGATACAGATCGTGCGGATGACGACGGCGCCGCAGGACGTGCAGCTCGAGCGGACGCTGACAGCGCGGGACATACTTGCGCTGCAGTCGATCGTGCGCCGCGTGCCGTGCGCCGATCACGTAATCCGGTATGCCACCCGGTTGACACGCCTGACGCGCGTCGACAAAGGGGACGTGCCGGATTTCGTGAGAGACTATGTGGCGTGGGGCGCCGGTCCGCGGGCATCACAAAACCTGGTTTTGACGGCCAAGGCGCGTGCGATCCTCAAGGGACGCTATTACGTCTCGACGGAGGACATTCGTGCGGTGGCGCACCCGGTCCTGCGGCACCGTGTGCTGACGAACTTCAACGCCGAGGCGGACGGGGTGCACAGCGACGTGCTGATCGACCGGTTGCTGCAAACCGCCCCGGCGGAGGAACCCTCGGGGATGGACGAGGCGATGGCAAAGCGCGTCTTCGCGGACAGCGAACCGGAGGTGTGATGCCGGCGCCTACATGGCGGACCGTCCAAACTTCCACGCGTCGAGCGGTCGGAACTTGACCGTTGCGAGGTTCCCGGCGTTGACGGGATGGCGGGCGATCCACGCAGGTACGCTGATCGGAGCGTGTACCCACTGTCCTGACCGTTCGATGTTCTGACGTTTATGCAGGTGTCATGCGGCATGGACACATCACAACCCGATTACCGACGGTACCTCGATCCTGACGTGCTGGCGAAGATCAGCGGTCTGGAACTTCGGGCCAGATTGATCGTCGAGGGTTTTTTCAGCGGGATGCATCATAGCCCGACGCACGGCGCGTCGGTGGAATTCGCGGACCATCGCGCCTACGCACAGGGGGACGATCTGCGCTACATCGACTGGAAACTGTTCGGCAAGACGGACAAGTACTACATCAAGGAGTTCGAGCAGGAGACCAACCTGGACGTGATGCTGGTGGTCGATAACAGCGAGTCGATGCACTACCGAGGGGCATCGGGTGCGAAGGCTTCCGATCGAGTGGGGATGACGAAGTTCGAATACGCGACGGCCGTCTCGGCGGCGATCTCCTATCTCGCGCTGCAACAGCAAGACTCGGTGGGGCTGTCGCTGTTCGACGAACGCCTGACCGAATTCTTGAAACCGTCGAACAGCATGCTTCACTGGAAGACGTTGGTCCAGGAGCTGAGCGGGCAGGCGGGTCGTGCCAAGACGTCGCTGGAGCGCGTGCTGCATGAACTGGCGGAAAGGCTGGGGCATCGGATGCTGATCATGCTGATCAGCGATCTGTTCGATGACTGCGACGAGATCCTGCGTGGGTTGAAGCATCTGCGGTATCGCCACCACGAGATCGTGGTGATGAACGTGTGGGATGCGGCGGAGCTCACGTTCCCGTTCAGCGGGCCGATGATGTTCGACGGTTTGGAGTCGATGGGCAAGTTGCTGGTCGATCCGCGGTCGCTTCGGGACCGCTATCTGGAAGAGGTCGAGCGCTTCCGGAAGCGACTCCGTTCGGGATGTGGGCACATGCAAATCGACTATGTCGTGTTCAACACGACCGATGCGCTCGACATCGCGTTGAGCGGCTATTTGGCAACGCGCAGTGCGCGGCTGCGTCAACGGTCGTCGCGCGTGTTGGGGGCAGGATAGACCCTGCGAATTGTGAATGGCGCACGGCGAGCACAGAGAAACGCGACGTGGTCGAGGGTGGTGCGTGGTGATCGACGCTCACGAATCGCTGCTCGATATTGACTGGGGATGCCGTTGAGCGTGGGATGGTCCAGTTTCGTAGGGCAAGTCGTACCGTTTATCCATCCGGGATTGGCGGCGGCGGCGGTTGCGACGGGGTTGATCCCGGTGGTGGTGCACCTGATCAACCGCAGGCGGTACGCGCGTGTGCCGTGGGCGGCGATGACGTTTCTGCTGGCGGCGCATCGACGAAGCGTCCGGCGCGTTCGACTGGAGCAATGGCTGCTGCTCGCGCTGCGCGTTTCCGCACTGGTACTGTTGGGTCTTGCGCTGGCGCGTCCCTATCTTCCGGTCACGGCGTTGGTTCCGTTGGAGTCGACACGGATGCATCGGATTGTTCTATTGGACGATTCGCTGTCGATGAAGGCCAGGACGGAGGATGGGCGGTCACGTTTTGCGGTCGCGAAAGACTATGCAGAGCGGCTTCTGGAATCATTCCCCCCGACCGACGCTATCAGCATTGTGACACTCTCCGAGCCGGCGAAGGCGGTGGTGTCGCAGGCTGCGTTCGACCGTCGTTTTGTCAAGGAGCGTTTGGGTGCCATCGGAGTGACGCAACGGGGGACCGACACGGTCGGGGCGGTGGCGGCTGCCCTCGCCATCATGGAGGATTCGCCCCTGCCGGAGGGGAATCAGTCGGTTTACGTGGTGTCGGACTTCCCGCGTCACGATTGGGAGAGCGATTCGCCCGACGATGCGACGGCGGCGATACGGGCCGCCAGGCAGGTTGCCGACGCCGTGGGTGACTCGGGTTCGAACCTCGTTTTCGCGCTCACCTCGCCATCAAGGGCTGAGAATCTGGGCATTGAAGGACTGCGCCTCGGGCCGTCGCTGGGGGCAATCGGGTTTCCCACCGGGGTTGTGGTCGCGGTGCACAACCATGGTGAACAAGGCGTGTACGCGGCGGGGCTTCAGATTCGTCGAGACGGCGAGATCATCCGGAATGAGCCGTTGCCTCATTTGCCGCCCGGTGAAGTGCGTCAGGTTGTTGTCACCACGGCGTTCTCGAGTCCGGGGACACACCTGGTCGAGGCGAGGATATCGCGTGCCGAAACCGAGTCGAGCGCCGGCGCAAAGGACGCGCTGCACGACGACGATTCTCGCTATCTCTCAGTCGAAACACGGGAGCGTATCCCGATTCTTCTGGTCGACGGGCGAACGGGTGCGAGGCGGCTAACGGGTCAGACCGGGTATCTGGCGACGGCGCTGGCGCCGCGGTTTGACGCGAGTCGGAGCGGGTCGAACATCTTCACGCCACACGTAATCTCGGAGTCGGAGCTTGGCGGGGAAGTGCTTGGTGATTATGACGCCATCGTCCTTTGCAACGTGGAACGATTGTCGGTCGAGACGTGGCGCCGGCTGGAGGACTTCGCCGAGCGAGGCGGCGGGGTCATGTTTTTCGGCGGTGACCTCGTTGATGCAGAGAACTACAACCGGCTGGGCTTTGCGGATGGGAAAGGTCTTGTGCCTGGGCGCCTAAGCGGGGTGCGGCAAACCGCGACGGCGGGGGGCGGCGGCGGTGCCGAAGATGGAGACGCGTTGTTTATCAAGCAAGAGGGGCTCGGGCATCCGGTGGTGGCCGAGTTCGATCGGGTCACTGAGAGCGGTCTGTTTTCGGCGCGGGTACGACAGTACCTGCCTATGAGGTTGGAAGCCGCGCAAGGTGACGTAGTCCTTTCGCTTACGAACGGTGACCCGCTGTTGGTGGCTGGTCGGTTCGGCGCGGGTCGGGTTCTGTTCTGCACGACCACGGCGAACATGGAGTGGACCACGCTGCCGGCGAAGGGTGACTACGTTTCGCTGATCGTCAATGCCATGTCGTCTCTCGCACCGCCGCGCGGTGAGCACAGGAACCTTACGGTCGGGCAGATGCTCCGGGAACCGTTGACCCCGATCGAGACGGCGATGTCACTTCGTGTCACTTCGACGGACCCGGATGCGCCGCGGGCGGAGCCTTCCCTGGTGCCACATACGGGCGGCGACCGATTGGCTGGGGAGTACGGCCCGATCGAGCATGCGGGTGTGGCGACGCTGTCCGTCGGGAAGACCGAGCGGCGGTTTGCGATCAACGTCGACCCGGAGGAGTCACGGCTGGCGGTGATCGACGGGGAGACCCTGCGCCGGCTGCTGGATCGTCCGGTGCAGGTTGTCGGCGCGGATTCGGAAGAGACGGCGTCGCCGAGTCGGGGTCGGGCGTCGGAGCTCTCGCTGACGTTGCTCGTAGCGGGATTGGTGCTGTTGTGCGTGGAGATGGCGGTTGCCATGAGCATCTCGGCGCGGGGCTGGGCGTCGGCGCCGCGGTC